>NZ_CP171106.1:1085625-1447500 GCF_043187485.1 Anaerococcus martiniensis | reverse complement strand
GACATGGAGCTTGTTGCAGATCCGCAGTAGAGGTCTAGGAGCTTTTGCTTTTCTCCTAAAAATTCTCTGGCCACACCATATAAATTTTCTATCTGGTAGTCATTTACCTGGTAAAAATCATTGGTACTTATTTTAAATTCTTTTTGACCAATTTTGTAATCAAGATACCCTTCGCCACTGATAATAATTAAATCTTTACCGACTATTAAGTTAATATTATAAAAGCTATTTGAGTATTTTTCATTTATGTATGCAATAGCTTTGTTATCAAATTTTCCTTGTAGGTTTAATAATAGATTATTTTCACTTGCCCTTATGGAGATTTCTTCTACAATGCCTATGAATTTTTGATTAATATCTCTGCATATTTTTTCAATTTTAGCTAAATTTTCAGATATTTTTTCATTTGCTATTAGACAATCATCTATTTTTACTAATTTTTTAGAATAAGTTTCTAGGTAGTTTAACCCCCCATTTTGATTTACTTGCAAGCGAATTTTGTTTCTATAGTTAAATTCTGGACTTTCGATAATTTCTAAATCATGAATTACTATTCCAGTAGATTTTTTTATGGCATTTTTTATTAGATTTTTCTTTAATTCTATTTGTGTGTCATAATTGATATCCATTATAGAACAACCTCCACATTCATAAAAGTATGGACATGGAGGTTTTCTTTGATAATCACTTTTAATTTTTGTTTGTATTTTTTTTGCTTCTAAGAAGTTTTTCTTCTCAGCAATTACTTTGGCATCTAGAGTTTCACCATAAACAGCATTTTCTACAAACACTGTTTTGCCTTCTGTGCGGGCTACACCCCTGCCATCTTGTAGGATATCAATTATCTTAATGTTTTCTATAATCATTAGATAACTTTTGCTTCCCCTTTATAAATTACGCCACCGATTGGGTCTACTGTTATTTTATCACCATCTTTTACTAGATTTCTGATATTAAATGCTCCTACTACTGCTGGCAATCCAAAGTGAACTGCTGCTATTGCTGTATGACTTGTTAACCCACCTTCTTCTGTGACAATTGCACTTGATTTTTGGATGTATTCTGTTATATCAGCATCTGTAAATTTAGCAACAATGATATCGCCTTCTTCAAATTTGTCCTCTAGTTCTTTTTTGGTTGAAGCCAGGCAAACTTTTCCTGAAACAGATTTTGTACCTATTCCTGTACCACTTGTAATGATATCGCCTATTATATGAACTTTGATTAGGTTTGAATTTCCTGAAATACCTAGCGGAATTCCTGCTGTTACAACTGTAAGATCTCCTTCTGATACAAATCCATTGTCAATTGCTCCAAATATTGCGCGATCGATTAGCTCATCTGTTTCTCCCGCTTCTTGGATCACTATTGGGTATACTCCCCAAACTACAGATAGTTGGCGAGCAACTCTATCTGTTGTGGTTGCAGCAACTGAATTGGTTTGTGGTTTGAATTTTGATATGATTCTTGAAGTATTACCGCTTGAAGTACAAGAAATAATTGCTTTTGCATCAAGTTGTTTTGCTATTTGACAGGTATTTTTCGCTATTGCGTTTGTCGTAGTATTTGATGATGAAATATCTGTTTCATAAATATTTTTTCTAAAGTCATCAGATAATTCTGTTGTGATACAAATATTTCTCATTGTTCGAACAGCTTCTACTGGATATTTTCCCCCAGCTGTTTCTCCTGAAAGCATTACACAGTCAGTTCCATCTATAATTGCATTTGCAACGTCTGTAGTTTCTGCTCTGGTTGGTCTTGGGTTTCTAATCATAGAATCTAGCATTTGGGTAGCGGTTATAACTGGTTTTGCTGCTAGATTTGTTTTTCTAATCATTTCTTTTTGAACTATTGGTATAAGCTCAGTTCTAATTTCTATACCTAAATCACCACGGGCAATCATGATACCATCACTTGCTTCGATTATTTCCTCAAGGTTATCTACACCTTCTTGGCTTTCTACTTTTGAGAATATTTTGATATGTTCTCCACCGTGATCTTCTAGAACACGTCTAATATCATAAACGTCTTCTTTTTTACGTACGAATGATGCAGCTATGAAGTCTATATCATTTTCAATACCAAATTTAATATCATCTATGTCCTTTGGTGTTAGTGATGGCAGATTGGTTTGTCTACCTGGCAAGTTTACACCCTTGTGATTTGAAAGCACACCATTATTCATTGCCTTACATATGACATCTGTACCATCTTTTATATCAATAACTTCTAATTGTACTAGACCATCGTCAATAAAAATATTAGAACCTACTTCAACATCATTTGGAAGTCCTTCGTATGATACTGAAACTATATCTTGAGTACCTTCCACATCTCTAGTTGTTAGGGTAAAGATATCATCAGGCTTTAAGAAAACTTCATCTACATTAAAGTTTCCAGTTCTAATTTCTGGTCCCTTTGTATCAAGCATTATTGCAACTGGTTCATTTAATTTTCTTCTAACTTTTTTGATTGTTTTTATTTTTGCTAGGTGCTCTTCGTGATTTCCGTGAGAAAAGTTTAATCTAGCAACATTCATTCCATTTAGAATTAATTCTTCTAATATTTCTGGAGATTCAGATGAAGGTCCAATTGTACAAACTATTTTGGTTTTTTTAAGTATATCTGGTACTTGATTCATTTTTAACTCCTTACTTACTATCTTGATAAGTTGTTTGCTAATTCGTATAGGTGTTCATCAAATTGAGATTTTGTGCTGACTGCATCCTCTATGCTAACTTCTATGAGGCTTCCATCAAGATACCCAATTGCTAAATTAGTTTTTTCTTCAGAAAGTAATTCTACAGCACGAGCTCCCATTGTAGATCCTAAAAGCCTATCTACAACAGATGGAGACCCGCCTCTTTGCACGTGGCCTAGGATTGTAACCTTTGTCTCAATTCCTGTTTTTTCTTCTAATTCTTTAGCTATGGAGTATGGATCGCCTACACCTTCTGCAAGTGTTATAAGATGGTGAAGTTTTCCTCTTTTTCTACCATGCTCCATTTTTTCAACTATATCATCCATAGAAAATTCATGTTCAGGAACAATTATTGATTCTGCTCCACCAGCTAGACCTGAATAAAGACCTAAATCTCCACAATTTCTACCCATTACTTCAATAACAACAGCACGACCGTGGGAACTAGATGTATCACGTAGCTTACCGATAGCATCACTTACAGTCTCCATAGCTGTAAAAAATCCAATTGTAAAATCAGTATAGCCCATATCGTTATCTATAGTTCCAGGAATACCAATTGTTTTGATACCAAGATCAGAAAGAGCTTTAGCTCCCTTAAATGATCCATCTCCACCAATTACAATTAGCCCCTCAATACCATAATCAGATAAGATTTGAGCTGCTTTTTTTTGACCTTCTTCATTTGTAAATTCAGTACTTCTTGCAGTACCAAGGATAGTACCACCCTTATGGATAATATCAGCAACTGATGAAACATTCATTTCATAAATGTCACCTTTCATCAATCCATCATATCCATTTCTGATGCCCTTAATCCTCATTCCATTATTTAAAGCTGTTCTAACTGCTGCTCTTATGGCTGAGTTCATACCAGGTGCATCGCCACCGCTTGTTAAAATACCTATCGTATTCATATAAACTCCTTAAGTTAACTTAACATTTTCTTTTCCTAAAAATTGTTCTAATTTCTCTATATTTTGGTCGCTGGTGTCTACCCACAACCTTTCATCGAGCTTAAAGGATTTGTTGCGGTCTTCAAAATATACCACAACTGGTGTTTTACCACTGTACTCCTTTAATACTCCTCGTAGATTATTATACTCGTTATATTTAGTTTTTAAGTATAAAGTTCTTAAATCTAAGCTATCAATGTCTATAAACTCCTGGCACAGAAGTTTTATATCTTCATCATCCACTTGTAATTTACCCTTAACTAGCACAACATTATCATCTTCTATTAAATTTCTGTACGTTTTGTATGTATCTGGGAAGATTACCATTTCTATTGACCCATGTAAGTCTTCAATATTTGCAAAAGCCATAAGGCTTCTTTTTTTAGTCATAATTTCTGATTTACCAGTGATAATACCAGCCATAGTTACAAATTTATTATCAAGTCTTGTAATTTCTGGATTTGTTAACTCATCCTTATAATTTGTTCTAAAAGTAATAGTATTTTTTAGTTTATCATTGGCTTCGCTGAGCGGGTGGTCAGAAATATAAAATCCTAGCACATCTTTTTCTAATGATAATTTAACTTTTTTTGGATATTCGCTTATATCTGGAAATGTTATATCTTCAGTTGGATTTTCATTTGTTTGACTAGCCATGTCTAGCAAATTCATTTGCCCTTTAACGTTTACTTTTTGGCCCTCATGGACAGTTGCCATTGCTTTTTCATAAACGGCCATTAGTTTTGACCTAGCATAGCCCATAGAATCAAAAGCTCCTGCCTTTATCAATGACTCCAGTCCTTTTTTATTTAAGGCCCTACTATCGTAAGCTTCCACCCTTTCTAAGAAGTCTTTAAAATTTGAAAACTCACCATCTTTTTGCCTTGAAGATATAATTGCATTTATAAAATTTATCCCCAAATTTTTTATACCTGATAATCCAAAAATAATCTTACCATCTTTTGCAAAAAACTTTTGAAATGACAAATTAACATCTGGGGCTATTACCTCTATGCCCATGGATTTTGCTTCACTAACATATAAATAAAGTTTTGATGCACTATCCATAACAGAGGATATTAGATTTGCCATATATTCTTCTGGAAAATAGTGTTTTAAATATGCAGTTTGGACTGCAACTAAAGAGTAAGCGGCTGAGTGGGATTTATTAAAGGCATATTTTGCAAAGGAAATCATCTCATCATAGATCTTATTTGCTGCCCTCTCACTTACCCCATTGCGGATACATCCTGGGATAATTACTTCTCCATTTTCATCTACTTTACCATTTACAAAAATTTCCCTATTTGCTTCCATGATGTCCATTTTTTTCTTACTCATGGCACGTCTTAAATTGTCAGCTTCTCCAAGAGAGAATCCTCCCAGCTGCTGGACAATTTGCATTACCTGTTCTTGATAAACTATAATTCCATAAGTAACTGCTAAAATTGGTTTTAGTTTTTCATCTAAAAAAGATACATCTTTTGGATTATTTTTGTTATGGATGTATGTTGGAATTTCATCCATTGGCCCCGGCCTAAATAATGAGTTTGCTGAAACCAAGTCATCAAATACTGTAGGTTTTAAATTTTTTAGGAAATTTCTCATCCCTGGAGATTCAAATTGGAAAAGTCCAATTGTTTTTGCCTTATTAAACTGATCTATGATATTAGGATCATTTTCATCTATGTTTTCAATGTCAACATCTATACCACGATTTGCTTTAACATCCTTTATGGTATCTTTGATGACTGTAAGATTTCGAAGACCTAAAAAGTCCATTTTTAAAAGTCCCAGCTCTTCAATTTCTGTCATATTAAATTGTGTTACAACTTGGTCATTGGATAAGGCTAATGGAACAATATCTGTCAAAATTTCCTTACTCATTACCACACCTGCCGCATGGATTGATGTATGACGTGGTAATGATTCTACTTTTCTAGCAGTATCTATTAATCTTTTGCTTTCTGCATCGCTCTCATAGGCTTCTTTAAATTTATCTGACTCTTCTAGGGCGCGATCTAGAGTCATATTTATCACTGCAGGTACTAATTTTGCGATTTTATCTACTTTCCCATAAGAAATATCTAAAACACGACCTACATCACGGATAGCATTTCTAGCCTGCATCCTACCAAAGGTTACAATTTGGGATACGTGATCACGTCCATAAAGTTCGTTTACATACTCTACAACTTCATCACGTCTGACATAGTCAAAATCTATATCTATATCAGGCATGGAAACTCTTTCCGGATTTAAAAACCTTTCAAAAATCAAATCGTATTTTAAGGGGTCAATTTGTGTAATATCCAGTGAGTAAGAAACCAAGGATCCAGCAGCAGATCCTCGACCTGGACCAACTGCTATGTCATTTTCCTTGGCAAACCTTACAAAATCCCAAACGATAAGAAAATAATCAATGTATCCCATATTATGAATTACATTTATTTCCTTAAGGGCACGAGCTCTTATATCTTCATCCACATTTTCATATTTTTTTGCTAGTCCCTCATCTACTAATTGGGTTAAATATTCCAAATTAGTCATATTTTCTGGTAATTTAGAAAAATATGGCAAGTGTGGGTGGTGGAATTCTATTTCGACATTGCACATTTGTGCAATCTTATTTGTATTTTCCAAGGCACGCTCATAGTCTTTAAAGATAGCATACATTTCATCGGGAGATTTCAGATAAAACTCATCACATGGCATCTTCATCCTATCTTCATCCTTCAATAGAGCCCCAGTTTGTATACATAAAAGGACATCTTGGTAAAAACTATCTTCCCTGTTTATGTAGTGGACATCATTTGTAGCAACAAGTTCTATATCCAAATCCTTATGCATTTTTACTAGAACTTCATTAACTCTTTTTTGTTCAGGAAGGCCATGGTTTTGTAGTTCTAGGTAATAATTATCCTTACCAAAAACTTCTGCATATTTTTTTGCTGTTTCATACGCAGCTTCAATATCATTTTCTAAAATTCTTTGATTGACCTCTCCACTTAGGCAAGCGCTAAGAGCAATAATATCATCAGAATATTTTTTTATAAAATCAAGGTCTACTCTAGGTTTATAGTAATAACCATTTACATATCCCTCAGAAACTATTTTCAAAAGATTTTGGTAACCATTATTATTTTTTGCAAGCAAAATCAAATGATAATATCGTTTATTACTAGGATCTTTAATTAAATGGTCTTTTTCGCTCACATAGACCTCGCAGCCAATAATTGGTTTTATGCCAGCTGCAGTTGCTTTTTTATAAAACTCAATTACTCCATACATTTGACCATGGTCAGTAATTGCTAGAGAGTCCATGCCGAAAGACTTGGCTTTTTCAATTAATTCATCAATTCTTGAAAAACCATCTAGCAAGGAATATTCAGTATGCAAGTGTAAATGAGTAAATTTGTTTTCCATCATATCTCCCAAAATAAAAAGATTTGCTTATCACAAATCTTCCGCCATTTTTATAAATTTTTGTAACCTATAATTTACCTTTGATTTGCTCATAGCTGGCTTAACCATTGCTCCCAGTTCCTCTATGGATGCGTAGGGATTTTCAAGCCTTAAGTTTCCTATTTCAATCATATCATCTGATAACTTTTGAAATTCATTTTGCTTAATCAAATAGTTTATTGCATCTACTTGTTTTAAAGATGCATTAACAGTTCTATCAATATTTGCCTTATCAAAATTAGTTTGCCTATTGATGTCATTTCTTATAGACCTCATAGCTCTGACATTTTCTAATTCAAATAAAGATTTATTGGCCTCAATAATTGCCAAAAAATCTGAAATCTTATCGCTATCTTTAAGGTATACTACGTATGAATCTTTTTTGACATTTACTTTTGGATTTAGTTCAAATATTTCCATCGATTTTTTTAGTAAATCTGCGCTATTTTCATCATTTGAACTAATTTCTAAATTATATCCTCTTTGAGGATCGTTTACCGATCCCTTAAAAACAAAGGCTGTTTTTAAAAAAGATTTTATCTCATCAAAGGATACATCTTCCAAGTCCCTAGGATTATTTATAAAAAAATTACTGCTTTTATCCATTATGTCTTCAGATATTTTACTTTCCTCGATAATAACGGTAAAGAGTCTATCATCATTGTTCAAATCTTTTATTTCAAAGGTTGATGAGTACTTGTAAGTATCTTTAATAATATTGTAAATGTATCTAGCTTCAGTATTAGAATAAGTTTTAAAAACTATTTTGTAGCCGCTATTTGAAATCCTAATTGAACCTATAAAATCTAGCACGCACATAAGTTCTGCTAGTGGATTGATCGGTTCTTTTTTCAGGACTTCTTTTTTACATCTTTTTGAAAAAGACATATTATCACCTAGTTAATTTATTTTTCACCTTGTCAATTGTCTCTTGGTCAACTTTTGCATATAGCAAATATTCTTCAAAGCTTTTGTATTTGCGTTCTATATATTCATATGCTTCTTTCATGGCATATGGATTTGTAATTCTAAATACAGAATATGGCTCATCCTCATCATATCTTTCGATATATCCTAGATATGCCGAAGAAATTTCATAATCTGCAATTATATCTGCACGGCTGACATTTGCTAGCCCCATCAGTATCATTGAAATAATTCCTGTGCGGTCCTTGCCCTCTTGGCAGTGAAATAAAGTTGCCCCATCAGTGTTTGCAAAAACTTCCATTATTTCTTTAATCTTTGGAAAATTATCAATCAGATTTCTATAGGTTGATCCGATAGAAATTTCTCTATTTATAATCTGTTCTATTTCTTCTTTACGAAACTCATCGTTTGGTGCAAGGGAAATGTTGTGAAAATTAAAGTTATCATATAATTTTTTGTGACTATCACTTTCAAATGGGATTTCTCTTTCTCGCCTTAAATCGATAATAGCTTCTACCCCATAGTCTTTAAGAATTTTTACTTCTTCATCACTAATATCATCAAGATTTGCAGCCCTCAAAAAATTCTTCCATTGAGTGACACTACCATCCATGGTCGGCACTCCTCCAATTTCTCTTGCATTTTTTATATTTTCCAAAGGTAGTCTTTTATAATACTGCATTTCACCATTTTTCCTTATCTCTATGTTTTTTTACAACTATGTAATCTTCATTTTTAAGTTTTTTGTACATTCTTTCTGCCATATAAACCGAACGATGCTTACCTCCAGTGCAACCAAAGGCAATTGTTACTGTGTTTTTTCCCTGATTTTTAAATTCTGGAATTAGATAGCCAATCATTTTGTATACATCATCGGCAAAGTTATCTATGATTTTGAATTCATCTAAGTAATTTTTTAGTTTTTTATCAGTTCCATTTAAGGGTTTTAATTCTTCTATGTAAAATGGATTTGGTAAAAATCTCATATCGAATACATAATCAAAGTCTTCACTTATTCCATTTTTATATCCAAATGATAGAAGATTTACTATCATCGAATCTTTTTTTTCTAAAGAATCTTCTATAACTTTCTTTAGTTCCTTAGCTGTATAATTACTGGTGTCTATAAATCTATCAGAAATTTTTCTAATATCTTCTAGAAATAATTTTTCTTTTTCTATCCCATCAGACACATTTCCAAATTCTCCTAATGGATGTGGGCGGCGTAGTTCGTTATATCTTTTTAAAATCATGCTATCACTGCAATAAACATATATAATTTCAGTATCAGCATTTTTTTCTTTTAATGATTTGAAGGACTCGTACATATTACTATCAAGATTGTGGGATCTAAAATCAATTACAACTGCCATTTTGTCAATGGGTTTTTCTTGGGTTTCATTAAGTTCGATAAACTTCTCAATTAAATATGCTGGAGAATTATCCATAGCATAATAACCCATATCTTCATACGCCCTTAAGGCAGTAGTTTTCCCTGAACCACTTAAACCAGTAATTATTTTAAGTTTCATTATAATTCTCCGATTAGTTTAACCTCACGTTCTAAAGTAAATCCTGTTTTGTCATAAACAATTTTTGCAACTTCTTCAATAAATGCAAGCATTTCAGCACTTGTTGCATCTCCTCTATTAATTATAAATCCACAGTGTTTTTCACTTACTTGGCAATCGCCAATTCTATATCCCCTTAGTCCACATTCATCAATTAACTTTGATGCATAAGAACCTTCTGGCCTTTTGAATGTAGAACCAGCAGATTTTTTATCAAGTGGTTGCTTGGTTTCACGTCGATTTGTATAATCTTCGTATTTGCTAAGTGCTTCATCTAGACTGTCTGGACTAAGTTCAAAAACTGCTGATGATACTATAAGGTCTTGTTCAAATATTTTTGAGTGTCTGTATGAAAAATTCATTTCTTCATTGGTAAATTTATATTCATTTCCAGCAAAATCGAAGGCCCTTACACTAACACATACATCTTTTATTTCTCCGCCATAGGCACCAGCGTTCATAGCAACTGCTCCACCAACAGTCCCTGGAATTCCAGAAATTTCTTCCATGCCGGTTAGGTGGTTTGCAATTGATGTTGTTGCAGCCTTATTTAAAGATGTTCCTGCTAGAACTGTCATTGTTGTCCCATCAATGCTTATGGCATCATAATTATCAGCTAATACTAAAACACATCCTCTGATGCCCTTATCAGTTATAAGTAGATTTGATCCTAGACCTATAACTGTAGTTTTAATTTCATTTTCATAGTTAAATTTTAGTAAGTTTTTTAATTCTTCTTCATTACTTGGTTTGATAAGTACATCAGCAGGTCCGCCAATGCCCCAAGTTGTGTAATCTTTTAATGGTTCGTCAAAAAGTATTTCTCCAAATCTCTTTGCCTCATAAATAGATTTGTAATCCATATATCCTCCTAGATTTAATAAATTAAATCAAAGTTTTCTATTATTTTATTATACCTTAATTTGTTTTCTTTGTTTATTATAAAAAAATTTGTAATTTGTCCTAAGTTTTGGTAAAATAATAAAGATTAATTGTAAAAAGCTAGGAGGTGTTTATATGGCAAAAACATGCGAAGTTTGTGGCAAAGGTACAAAAGCAGGTAAAACTGTAACTTTCTCACACAAAATCAACAACAGAACTTTTAAACCAAATGTGCATAGAATAAGAGCTATAGTAGATGGATCTCCAAAATCAATCAACGTATGTACTAAATGTTTAAAATCTGGAAGAGTACAAAAAGCATAATCGATTGCTTTTTTTATTTTGAATTCAAAATAAAACCACTAGGAAATTTCCTAGTGGTCTTTTTTTGTCTAGTTTGATCCATCTCTGTACCAGAATCTTTGTTTTGCTAAGTTTTCTATAAATTTATCTATATCTTTACTATCTTTTGTGACCATTACCCCGTCAGCTTTTTCTTGCTCGCTTGAAAGAATGTCACTTGCATCACCAATTAGCCAAATTGGTTTGTAGTGTTTGAATGTTTCTTCTACAAATTCTCCAACATTTTTGCTAAAGTCATGGCTAGGTTTCTCTGGAACAACTACTATTAGGGCATCTTCTAGCACTGGATGTACTGTTTCGTATCTATGTTTTACCATTTGCCCATCTTTTGTATCTTGTAGGTCACCTTGGATAATTTCTGCTTTTGCTTTATTATCTTTTATAGCTTTCACTAATCCTTTAAAGTCAAAGTCATCATCATTGTCAGAGTAGATTCCTACTTTTAATGTATCTGCTTTAAATATAGTATCTTCTTGTGAAAATTCTGGCATTTTTACATTTTGAGCCTCTTTGCTAGGCTTCACTCCTACTGGGTCAAAACCTCTTTCTGCATTTGGTTTTTGAGCTCCAACATTTTTTGCAATTTCTTCTGCTAATTTTTCATCTACATTTGCAAACATGTCTACAACATTTTGTCTAATTTCTGGTCTTCTTACCTTAGAAAGTTCGAATGAAAATGCATCTTTTATGTGTTTTTGTTCTACTTCACTAAGTGATTTATAAAATGCAGTAGCTTGGCTAAAGTGATCTCTAAAGCTATCATCACGATCTTTGATAACTACACCATCAATTTTTTCTTGATAGTGTTCATATCCACCATTTTCTGCTGATTCATAGTATGGTGATTGGTCATCAATAGCTGATTTATGATAAGAAACTGGTCCTTTGTTAATCATATGTTGGTGCCAACCATCTCTTTGGTTATTGTGAACTTCAGAAATTGGTCTATTAATAGGAATTTGTGCAAAGTTTGGTCCACCAAGTCTTAAAAGTTGTGTATCTGTGTAAGAGAAGAGTCTTCCTTGTAATAGTGGGTCGTTTGTAAAATCAATACCTGGGATTACATTTCCTGGGTTAAATGCAACTTGTTCTGTTTCTGCAAAGAAGTTGTCTACATTTCTGTTTAATGTAATCTCACCTATTTTAATTTTTTCAATGTGTTCTTCTGGCCAAACTTTTGTTGGGTCAAGGATATCAAATGGGAAATCAAATTCTTTTTCTTCTGGTAATAATTGTACACAGAAGTCCCAAACTGGATAATTTCCTTCATCGATAGCATCGTATAAGTCTTTTCTTTGACTATCTGGATCATTACCAGAAACTTTTAATGTTTCATCCCACACTCTAGAATGTACACCTAGTTGTGGATTCCATTGGAATCTTACAAATGTTCCTTTTCCCTCAGCATTTACAAATCTAAATGTATGGATACCAAATCCATCAATCATTCTAAGCGATCTAGGTATTGCTCTATCACTCATTTGCCACATTGTCATGTGTGCCGATTCTTGGTTACGGCTTACAAAATCCCAGAAAGTATCATGAGCTGATTGTGCTTGAGGTACTTCTGTATCTGGTTCTGGTTTTACAGCATGAACAAAATCAGGGAATTTTATTGCATCTTGAATAATGAAAATAGGCATATTATTACCTACTATATCGTAGTTTCCTTCTTCAGTGTAGAATTTAAGGGCAAATCCACGTACGTCACGAGGTGTGTCTGTAGAACCTCTAAATCCTGCTACTGTTGAAATTCTTGTAAATAATGGTGTTTCTTTTCCTTCTTCTGTAAAAATTGACGCTTTTGTATATTCACTCATATCTTTTGTACATTTAAATACACCGTGAGCACCTACACCACGAGCGTGAACGATTCTTTCAGGAATTCTTTCATGGTCAAAGTGCATTATTTTTTCTCTTAAATGGAAGTCTTCAATAAGAGTTGGTCCGCGTCTGCCAGCTTTTAAAGAAAACTCATCTTCAGCCATTTTTAGACCCTTATTTGTTGTAAAGGCCTTGTTTTTATTATCGACTTTGTTATATTCTAAGTCTTTTTGCTTAGCGTTATCTGCTACTTGCTCTACTTTATCTATGTCTGGAGGAGTTAGGGGAGCTTTTTTAAAATCATGCTCTTTGTTATTGTCTTGTTTTTTTGCCATTATTATCTCCTTTGTTTTTTTATCATTGCGTCTGTATATACATACCCTCAAATAAAAAAAAGCCACTTTTAAAGTGACTTCTGTTTAAATATTTCATAGTATTTATTTATTTGTTCTTTTATGTCTTTGCCAAATACATCAGATCCTGATACTATCTCGTCTACACCAGCATCAATGACTTTTTCTACATTTGTTGTTTTAATTCCACCATCGACTTGGATTTTGACATCCAGGTTGTTTTCATCAATATAAGCTCTTAGTATTTTGATTTTTTCAATAGAATCTTCCATAAATGTTTGTCCACCAAAACCTGGCTCAACACTCATAACTAAAACTAAATCTATTTTTTTAAGATATGGGATTATCAAATCAATATCAGTTGCAGGCTTAAAGGTAAGTCCTACCTCAATATCATTATCTTTAATTTTATCTATGGTCTGGTCTAGATTTTCGCAAGCTTCATAATGAATTGTTAGCCTATCTACTCCAGAATTTTTAAATTCTTCGATGTACTTAATTGGTTCAACAATCATAGCATGGGTGTCAAAAAAATAATCATTTTTATCTCTGATGTCTTTAATAACCTTAAATCCAAAAGATATATTGGGTACAAAAATCCCATCCATTACATCGATGTGAATCATTTTTAAATCAGTACCAGTAGTTTTGTCCAAATCCTTTTGTAAATTTGAAAAGTTACAAGATAAAATTGATGGGGATAGTTCTACCATTTGTTTTCTCTCCTATCTTTAAGTTCATTAAATATCATCAGATAATTTTCATACCTTGATTTTGCTATTTGACCATTGGCTAATTTTTCTTTTACTTCACAATCTGGCTCATTTATGTGGTTGCAATTTTTAAACCTACAATTACTATCAGCCATTTCTCTAAAAGTATATTTTAGATTGTTTTCATCTTCTAAAAAATCAAAGTCAAAGCTATCAAATCCTGGAGTGTCAAAAATATATGTTTCATTTTCTATGGTAAATATTTCCGTATGGCGGGTAGTGTTTTTTCCGCGTTTTAGTTTCTCAGATATTTCACCAATTTCTAAGTTATTTTCAACTAGATTGTTTAAAAAAGTTGATTTGCCTACTCCGGATGCTCCTGATACTGCAGAAGTTTTTCCTTTTAGAATTTCTTTTATTTTATCTTCTGGGAAATCATTGTAATTATCTAAAGTTAGTATAGTATAACCAATTTTTTGATAAATATCAGTCAAATCATTAATTTTTTCGCTAGTAGCTAAGTCTTTTTTTGATAATACTATAACCACATCTATATGCTCATATTCGCACATGGACAAGTATTTATCAAGGTTGTAGAGATTAAGGGGTGGATCATTGATTGTTATAAAAACTAGCATTTGATCTACATTTGCTATATTTGGTCTTTTTATTGTGTTTTTTCTTTCCAAAATTTCTGTAATATAAGCATTATCTTCATCTTGGATGTCAATTTTTACATCATCACCTACCAAAGGCTTTATGCCTTTTTTTCGGAAATTGCCGCGTGCCTTAGCCATGTAAATTTTATTGCCAGTTTCTACATAATATAATTCTTTTTGAGCTTTGATTATTTTTCCATTCATTACTCTACTCTATACACTCCTAGGGTTTGATCATCTACGATTACTTCAAGACTAGCTCCATATCTAGCTTTTACATTTAAGATTAATAAGCCCTCATTGTTTAAATCAGCACTTGTCATTGTTTGATTTATTATGGCTTGGTTTCTTTGCCCATCTACTATATCAAATACCATGACCCTAAATTGGTCTTTTTCTTCTGGTAAATTAACTCTTAAAACAACATTTCTTAGACCATTTGTATCAGCATTTTGATTATTTTGGTCTTCTTGTTGATTATCTTCTTCTGGACCTAGGCTAATTGTAAGGTCTATTTTAGAATTACTTGCTACTTGTGTTCCATTTGCAATAGATTGGCTGATTACCAAACCTTTTTCTACACTTGTACTGTTTTGATATTTCACATCACGCAGGCTAAGTCCGTATTGGTTGATAATAGCTTTTGCATCTTCTTCAGTTTTTCCTGTTAAATTTGGAACTTCAATTGTGTTTACTCTTTGATCAGACCCTGTACTTACTGTTACATCTACTTCGCTTCCTGCTTGCAATTTCGATGTAGACCTTGGTGTTTGACTAATTATTAAATCCTTATCGACGCTATCGCTAGTTTGAGGATTTGTTCTGCCCAGTCTAAGTCCTATTGCTTTTAGCGTTTCGTCAGCTTGAGAAAGGGTCATATTTCTTAAATCTGGTACTTCTACCTCACGGCCACCACTAATCACAAGATTTATTACCGTTCCTCTGTCCACCTTTGAATTTTGTTCAGGATCCTGGCTCATAACCTTACCGATTTCGTACTCATCGCTTTCTTCTGTTCTAGCAATATTTGCTTTTAGGCCGCGTCTTTCTAGTTCATTTACAGCCTGACTTTGGTCAAGGTTTAATACCATTGGTACTTCAACTTTTTCTCCAGTATTTGTTCTGCCTCGTAAAAAATATACTGCTGAGACCAATATTAAGGCTAAAAGAAGCAATGGCCAAAGTTTTTTATCTGATTTTTTGCCTTTCTTTTTTTCCTTATCATCAGGATTTGAAACATAAACTGCTTCCTTTTTTTCTTCTTCCCTATCACGTTCTACTTGAGCTTGATCATTGTAAACTTTTTGGTATGAACGCTCTTGGGGTACTACAATTGGTATTCTTGCAGTATCAGTTAATTCCTCTTCCTTGATAAAATTTTGATCTTCTAAGGCATCTATTAATTCTTTTGCATTTAAAAATCTGTTTGCTGGATCCTTATCTAAAAGCTTCATTATAATGTAATTTAAATGATCTGATAGGTTTGGATTTAGATTTTTAGCAGGCTCTGGTTTATCTTGTATGTGCATTACAGCAATACTTACGGAATTATCAGCATCAAATGGAACTTTTCCTGTCGCCATTTCATACATAACAGCTCCTAGAGAATATAAGTCAGATTTTTCATCTACTATTTTCCCTTTGGCTTGTTCTGGTGAAATGTAGTGGACTGTTCCTAAAATGGAACTTGTGTAAGTGATAGTAGCATTTGATGATACCCTGGCTATCCCAAAGTCTGTTACTTTTAAGAGTCCATAATTATCTATCAAGATATTTTGTGGTTTGATATCCCTATGGATAATTCCAGCTTGGTGGGCAGTTTTTAAAGCCTGGGCTATTTGTATAGAATAGTCGATTATATCTGGATTTGAAAGCCTTTTTTCATTTACAATCAAATCTTTTAAAGTCTGGCCATCCACAAATTCCATAACTATATAGTGTATACGTTCACCCTTATAAAGGTCCTCTCCTATATCAAATACATTTACAATATTTATATGTGAAAGCTTTGCAGCTGATTGGGCTTCGTTATTAAATTTTTTAAGAAACTCGCTATCCTCAGCGTATTGGTCTTTGAGTATTTTGATAGCTACAAATCTATCTAGGAGTTTGTCTTTGGCCTTATAAACCTTTGCCATACCTCCGACACCGATCTGTTCTATAATCTCGTACCTATCGTCCAAAATTATTTTTTCCATAATACCCTCTTAAATTTTAACGGTTGTTACTGTTATATTGTCTCTACCGCCTGATTGGTTGGCAGCTTCGACAAGTTTATTTGAAATGTCATAAACATCTGAATTTTCGCTAATGATTTCTTTAATCTTCTCAGTGCTTACTTCATTTGTTAAACCGTCTGTTACTATTAAAATCACATCACTATCTATCATTTCGATAGTTTTGCTATCGATATTTACATCAGGTCCTATGCCCACAGCACGTGTTATTGCACTTTTGTTGATAAAGTTTTCTGCTTCATCTTCTTTTAAGGCCCCGCTATCGATTAGCTCGTTTACTAAGGAATGGTCTTTTGTAATTTGACTTATTTGGCCATCCCTATATAAATATAATCTGGAATCACCAATGTGGCTGATGTGATATTTATTATCTTTATAATCTAAACATAGGCAAACTACTGTAGTGCCCATTTTTTCTTCTTTTTTGCTGGCAATGTGATATACTTTTTCATTTGCATATATTATTGCTTTTTCCTGAAAATCAGTAACTGAGCTATAGTCACCTAAATTATTATTTTCTATAAATTCAGTAAAAGACTTACTAGCAAGTGAACTAGCTAATTCTCCATCGCTGTGACCACCCATGCCATCTGCAACTATAAAAAAATCATAGTTGTCAATTGAAACATTGCTATAAGAATCTTCATTTGTTTCTCTAAGTTTTCCAATGTTAGATATGGAAGAAAATTTCATCTTTACCTCGCATAATTATTTCTTAGCTGACCACAGCTAGCATCTATATCTTGACCCATGGAATATCTAATTGTAGCATTGAGTCCATTTTTTGAAAGTTTGTCTTTAAAATCATTTATAACTTTTTTGCTAGTTTTACCATGTTTAAATTCTTCAATTGGATTTAAAGGAATTAAATTGATGTGTACATTTTTCCCACGCATAAGTTTTGTAAGATTTTCCACATCAATATCCCTATTGTTTACCCCATCTATAACTACATATTCAAAAGACACGCGCCTTTTGGTTTTATCAAGATAATAATCGGTTGCTTTTAAAAGACCATTTATATTGTATTTGCGAGCCACAGGCATATATTCTTTTCTCTGCTCATCTGTTGGATAATGTAAACTTACAGCAAGATTTACATCAAGGCCTGTGTCAGCTAACTCATAGATTTTTGGAGTAAGACCAGAAGTTGATAGAGTAATTGACCTATGTGAAAGATTTCTACCCTTTTGGTCTGTGATAATTTCTATAAATTTGGTTATATTGTTAAAATTATCCAAAGGCTCACCTATGCCCATGATTACAATATTATTTATATCTCCATTTAGCCTTTCAAGTTCATAAACTTCATCTATTATTTCTGATGCGCTAAGGTGTCTTACAAGTCCATTTTTAGTAGATGCACAAAAAGTACAGCCCATCCTGCATCCTACTTGGGATGATATGCAAATAGTCTTGCGATCATCATATTCCATAAAAACCGCTTCTATAATATTGCCATCATTTAGTTCAAAAAGATATTTTTTTGTAGAATCTATTTTAGATTCGTAAGTTTCGAGTAGTTTTACCTTTTGAATTTCAAAATCCTGGTCAAGTTTTTCTCTCATATCCAAGGGTAAATCTGTCATTTGATCAAAATCATTTATTTTATTAACATGAATTTGTCTAAAGACTTGCTTTGCCCTAAATTTTTGAAAACCTAGATTGGCAAAAATATCTTCTATTTCTTTAATTGTCTTATCATTTATAGTTTGTTTCATATTAAATCTTCTTAAATTTACTTATAAAAAATCCATCAGTTTTGTCGATATAATTTACATATTCTATGTAATCTTTGCCTTCAATAGGTGTTAGCTCTAAATCATCTTGTGATGATAAAAATAAGAAATTATCCTCATTTTCAATATCTCCTATTGTACAAGTTGAATAAACCAGAACTCCGTCTTTTTTCAAATATTTTATAGCTTGGTCTAAAATATCTTTTTGTAATTCTGCCAATATTTTTATATCATCCATGCTTCTATTATAGCGTATTTCAGGTTTTCTTCCCATAACTCCAAGTCCTGAGCATGGCGCATCTACAAGGACATAATCAAATTGACCTTCATATTCTTTTTTAAATATACTTGCATCAAAACTAATTAGTTTTATATTTTCTAGAGCCAACCTATCAATATTTTCTTTTATCAAAGGCAATTTTTCTTTTGATATATCGTTCGCTACAATTTGTCCCTTATTTTTGATATACTCACCTATATAGGATGTTTTTGTACCAGGGGCAGCACATAAATCAAGGATTTTTGAATCTTCTCTTGGATCTAGGATTTCTATTGTTTTCATTGATCCTTCTTGCTGGATAGTAAAAAATCCATTTTTAAACTCATCTGTATTTACAAGGCCAGATGGATTTAAAATTTTTAGAGCATTTGCTGATAGATTTCCATTTTCTACTTTAAAACCCTTATCTTCTAAAGTCTTTTTTAATGTATCTTTATCAGTTTTTAAATTATTTACCCTTATAGATATTATCTGTTCGCTATTAATATACCTTAAGAAATTTTTGGTATATTCTATCCCATAATTATTAAATATATAGCGGGTTAATTCCTCTGGTAGAGAATATCTGATAGATAGGGATTTTATATCATCGCTTTCTTTTATCTTTGCAATTTCTTCTTCATCTCTTATAAAGTTTCTTAAAATTGCATTTACAAAAGCAGCTGATCTTTTATTTTTTTTCTTAGTTAATTCCACTAGCTCATTTACAATTGCATAATCTTTGGTATTTAGAAAATGAATATTATATATACCAATTTCTAAGATGATTAAAACTGATGAATGGATTTTTTTAAGTCGGACAGTAGAAAGTTTTCTGATCATGTAGTCTAGATAAATTTTATTTTCCAAAACTCCATAGACATTTTTGGTCACAAATCCTAAATTATTTGCAGTATCCGCAATCTTATTTATTTCATCATTTGATTTTGCTTCTTTATTTATAACCCTATCAAGTATATCAAAGCTTAATTCTAAATCAGTCATCTAGGATAATTCCTTTTTTAAAGTCATTGCCCATCAAAAATGACTTGGTATCCATAGCTTTTTTGCCAGGAAATTGCAATTTATTTATTTTAATTGCCCCATCCCCAGTACCAATTACAATATTATTTTTGCCATCAGCTTCATAGATATAGCCTGGCTTTGCCTTATAGTTTTCTAAAATTTCAGCTTCTATAACCTTTACATTATCTCCTTCATAGGTAAAAAATGCTGTTGGAAAATCAATTAGAGCCCTAATTTGGTTGTAAATATCAAAACTAGATTTTTCCCAGTCTATCTTTCCCATTTCTTTGCTGATTTTTGAAGTATATGTTGCAAGATCATCATCTTGTTTTATGCGATTTTGGTATACTACATCAAAATTTAAAATCGTATCACGTACTGCTTTTGATCCCAAGTCGGACATTTTTTCTTCAAGGCTGTAGTAATCATCATTTATATCCACATCTACAATATTTTGCATTAAAATATCACCACTATCCATACCTTTTTCTATAAGCATGGTAGTTGGCGCAGTTTTTGTATCTCCATTTAGCAAGGTAAATTGCATTGGTGCTGCTCCCCTGTATTTTGGAAGTATAGATGGATGTAGATTTATTATTCGGTCATTAAACTCTTCTAGTAAAAGTTTACCAATTAGCTGACCAAAGGCTACTACCACTATAAAGTCAATTTTTAACTCCTTTAACTGATTTACAAATTCTTCTGTATTGACAGAATCAGGGGTTATAACTGGAATATCATTGTCCATAGCATATTGCTTAATTGGGGTTGGAGTGACCTTGTTTCTAGATCTTTTCTTATCTTTTGATGAAACTACTAGCTTTACATCAATATTTTCTTCCTTATAAAGAACATCCAAAGTCTGCACTGCAAACTTTGGATTGCCCATAAAACATATATTAAGCATTTTCGACATCGTAATTAATCTCATCTATATATTTATCTCTAAAAAGCACCCCATTTAAATGGTCAATTTCGTGAGATAAAATTACTGCTGGGAAACCATGAGCATCCCAGATTTGTTCTTTACCATTTTCATCTAAATATTTAACTTTAACGTGTTCTGGTCTTTTAACAGTCGCGTTAAAATTAGGTATAGAAAGACAACCTTCTACTCCTACTTGTTCTCCATCAGCCTCGATAATTTCAGGATTAATTAGTTTTACAAGTCCAGTTTCTTCATCGCGTGGATCTACAACTATAATACGTTTTAAAATACCTACTTGTGGAGCTGCTAGACCTACTCCATCAGCGTGGTACATTGTTTCGCCCATATCTTCTAATAAAATTTTAATTCTGTCTGTTATTTGAGGGACTTTTTTGCATTCTTTTCTAAGAATAGGGTCTCCTTCAATTCTTATATTTCTAATAGCCATATGTTCCTCCTATTTACTCATATTTTACTTTTTGCCCAGGATATAATCAATTTTTATCAAAGTCTATAGAATAGACCTTGCTAATCCCATCATCACCAATAGTAACCCCATGGATTTTTTCTGCAAGCTGCATGGTTGTTTGTCTATGAGTTATCATTATAAACTGAGAGTTCTTGGATAATGATGTTAGGTATTCGATATATCTTTTAATATTTGTCTCATCAAGGGCTGCATCAATTTCATCAAGAATAGCAAATGGTGCTGGGTTTGTTTCAAAGATTGCAAATAAAAGTGCAACTGCAGTCAGTGCCTTTTCTCCACCTGATAAAAGTGATATGGATTTTAAAGATTTTGATGGTGGTCGAGCTTCGATTTCAACTCCTGCTAAAAGTTGATCCTCACTATCCAGTTTTAACCTAGCATCTCCACCCATAAATAAAATCTTAAATATTTCAGTAAATCTGCTATTGATAATGTCAAAATTTTTCTTAAACTCATCCTTCATTTCATCTTCCAAAGTCTTAATAAGTTTTTCAATATTTGCTTTGGATTCCTTCAAATCCTTTACCTGACTATCGATAAAATCAAATTCTTCCTTTGTATTTTTGTAGTCAGCAAGTGAATCGGCAGTAAAATATCCGATATTATTTATATTTTTTTGAAGATTTATCAATTCACCTTTATTTACTTTTTCAAATTTTGTATCTTTAAATATTTTTTCAAGTTCTTCAATATCTTTTGTTAAAAAAGCTTTAATTTCATCTATAAGATTGTCATAGTCTTTTACAACCGATTCATATTTATATGTTAATTCTACTTTTTTTATATTTGCTTTGTTTAAGTCTTCTTCTAATTTTTTTGCTATTTCAATTTGTTTGGCATTTTCCTCCTTACTCTTTGTAAGGATTTCATTTTTATTTGCCAATTCTTTTTCTAAATTGATTGTATCTTTTGATAAATTTTCAATCTGATCTTTAAGTTTTTTATTTTCAGATTCAGCTTTTGCAATGAGATTCTCAGTTTCAATTTTTATTTTACTTTCTATCTTCTTGCTTTCTGATATATTTGATAGTTCAGCCTTTAAGCCTGCAATAGCATTTTCTATCATATTTATATCACGACTTAAGATCTCCACCCTGTTTTGATTTTTTATCAATTCAGCTTGTAATTCTTTTATCTGACCTTCATTTTCGCTTATTTTATTGCTATTATCTTTAAGAAGATTTTCAAACTTAGATTTTTTATTTTTCAATTCATCTAGATTTAGGGAAGAGTTTTCATTTTCTACGATATTTATATTTTTATTTAATTCTTCCTTTTGCTCGTTGATATTTTGCAGCTTATAAGAAAGATTTGATATTTCATTATTAATATCGTAAATAACTATTTTTGTATCTTCAAATACTTCTTGGTCTTTTTTACTGGCTACAATTAATTTATTTTTTATATTTATAAGCTCATATAGTTTATTTTTAATCTCCGTATATAATTTTTTAAGGTCTGTAATTTTTTCTTTATTCTGCTCTAATTTTTTGTTTCGATTTAGGATTCCGGTATTTGATTTTTTGTTTTTATTTGATCCTGCAACCATAGAACCCCAGCTATTTATTACATCTAGATTTAAAGTTATAATTCTATATCCCTTAATTTTTTTGGATAGATTTGTAGCATCATCTATATTTTTTACAACAACAGTAGATCCTAAAAAATGATTTATAATAGCCTCGTATTTGGGATTAAAATCAAGCAATTCATTGGCCATTGCGATTACTTCCGGCTCATTTGGTTTTGATTTTTTAAAAGAATTTATAGAATCAATTGGCAAAAATGTGATTCGTCCAATATTGTTTTTATTTACAAAATTTATCAGGGTTTTACTATCATCTTTTGTTCGAGTTACAATATTTTGAACAGCTTGTCCCATAAGATTATCGATTATTTCTTCATAGCCGTTTTTTACATTTATCAGATTTGCTAAGGTATCTTCATATAAATAATCCAGATTATTTGCCTTAGTCATATTTAAAAAGCTTTGGACAGAGTAAAAATAACCTTCATTAGAGTCAACAAGATTTTTGTTAAACTTATATTGATTTATTGCTGTTTTTAAATCAATATTGATACTATTTAAGTGTTTCTGATAGTTATTTATATCATTATCAATATTTGTTAAATTATTTTGTGCATCTTCTATATTTTCACTTAATTTTTTACTTTTATCTAGATTTTCTATTTTTTTTGCAGAAAGATCGTCTAGTTTTTTATTGATATTATTTATTTCAAAATCTAATGTTTTTAATTTTTCTTGATTTTCAGTAATTTCAGCGGCACGTTTTTGTTTAAGAATTTCATTTGTTTTTGCATTTATCTCTAAATCGTATATTTGCTTAGTGAGTTTTTCATCTTCAGATTTTAAAATTTCTATATCAGTATTTAATTTATTATTTACTTCATTTAAATTACTAATTTTTACATTTAAATTTAAAATATTATCTTTTGATATATTTATTTCATCAGTTTTAGCCTTAAGATTTTGTTCATCCTTTGATAAATCCTCATTAAGCTTTGCTGATTTTTCTTCATTTGATGCAAGGTTTTGACTTATTCTATGCAAATCTTTTGTGTTGTAAGTCAATTCCTTATTATTTAATTCAATTTTGTTTTCATTATTTTCTATAACTTTTCTCGATTTAGAAAGTTTATTTTCTATATCTTCTTTAGTTTTGCTTATTTGATCAAAACGTTCGTTAAATGGTATTAAATCTTTGTTTAAATCTTTTAATTTATGATTTTTATCTTCTAAATCATTAACAATTTCTCTGATTTCTTCATTTAAATTTTGTTTTTTTTCTAAAAGGCTAGCAGATTTTTCTTTTACATATCCATAGGCTTTTTTGTCCAAATCAGCACTTAATTCTTGCCATTTTTCATAATTTTTTGCTTCATTAGATAATTTTTCTAAGTCTTTGGCCTTATATTCCCACTCACGCTCGATGACTTCTAAATCATCACTAACTTTTGTAAGTTTTTTGTTTGCTTCGTCTCTTCTGTATTTGTGTTTTGAAATCCCACTTGCTTCTTCAAAAAGAGCCCTTCTTTCAAAGTTTGATGAGCTAATTATTTCATCTATTCTACCTTGACCGATTAAGGAATAACCTTCTTTTCCAATTCCAGTGTCTAAAAATAATTCACGGACATCCTTTAATCTGACTTTTTTGCCGTTAATCTTATATTCGTTTTCACCATCACGATATATACGGCGTCCGATTACAACTTTTTCGTACTCAATGGCTAAGGATTTATCACTATTGTTAAAAACAAGGTTGACTTCTGCAAGATTTAGGGAGTTTTTTCCCTCTGCTCCTTGGAAAATGACATCATGCATTTTTGATCCACGTAGAGATTTTACAGACTGTTCACCCAAAACCCATCTTATAGCATCGGAAATATTTGATTTTCCAGATCCATTTGGACCCACTATGGCTGTGATTTGTTTTTCAAATGGTATTGTTGTTTTGTTCGCAAAGGACTTAAATCCTTTTAGTTCTATACTTTCTAGTCTAATAGTAAATCACCGCCGTAGTTTTTTCTTACATAGTTATCTATAAAATATTCTATATTAAATTCTAACTTATTATCCTTATATATAATATATTCTGTATCACTTGATTGAAATTTCAAATTTACCTTGTGTTTATCATAAAAATACTTCTTGTTGGCCTTATTATTTCCAGCTATTAAAGAGATATTGCGATTGTTGGCATAAATTGTTAATTCATCTTCAATATTATTTTTATTTATTATCTCTTCCAGATATTTTTTATAAATGTCCGCTTCCACTAATTGCCTAAAAGCAGGATGAAATGGTCCTGACACAACATCTGCTCCTGCGTTTATATTTTCTGTTGGCTGAAGTCCAATTCTTATGATATTTATACCAGCAAATTTATAAAGCATTGCTGCATCAGCAGAAACTCTTATAGCCTCATCAATTGTAAGTGGCTTATATATGCCAGCATTATAAAGCATTTCTAGTTTTGTATCTTTAATTACAAGTGTAGGATATATCCTTACAATATCAGGCCCAATTTTTATGGATTTTATAACTGTATCTATGGTTTTATTAAAAGTATCATTAAAAAGTCCAGGCATTATCTGATGGCCTAGGGTAAATCCATAATCTTTTATCATTTTAGATGCTTCATAACTTGCTTTTACACTATGACCACGTTCGTTGGCATCTAATACTTTTTGGTCAAGTGATTGGATACCTAGCTCAATAATATCAACCTGGTATTTTTTTAGAGTATCAAGAATAGAATTATTTATATAATCAGGTCTAGTTGAAAGTCTGATTCTATCAATAATTCCCTTCTCTTTATATTTTCTGGCAATTTCTAAGTATCCAACCATCACATCTTTGTCAAGTCCTGTAAAAGAGCCTCCAAAAAAGGCAATTTCTTTGATATTATCATTGTCAGAAAAGTATTCTAAATTTTTTTCAATCTCGCCTATGACTTTACTAGGATCCATTTTGTCCTTATAATTTGTAATTTTAATCTGATTACAAAAGGCACAATCATGTGGGCAACCTAAAAATGGTATAAAAATTGGAATAATATATTCTTTTTTAGTCATTTTTTATTCTTTCATAGGCATTTTTTGCTGCATTTTGCTCAGCTTTCTTCTTGTTTTTACCAATACCAGTTGCCAAAATTTTGTTACCAGCCTTTACTTGCATAGTAAATATTTTATCATGCTCAGGACCTTCTTGATTAATCAATGTATATTTTAGAATTTTTTTATCATGGGCATTGTGGTACTCTTGAAGTCTTGTTTTGTAGTCATTAAACATTGAGTCATCTTCAATTATTTCCTTGGCTGCTTCAGTATAATTTTCCACCAAAAAATTATACAAGTATTCAAAACCTGCATCTAAATAAATTGCAGCACAAACTGCTTCAAAAGTATCTGCTTTTACGTGTTTTTTTAGACCTCCACCATGCTGTTTTTCACCTTTTCCAAAATTTAAATAGCTAGTTAAGTCATATTTTTCGCTAGCTTTTGCAAAGGAGTCTGTACAAACAAGTCGGGATCTTGTTTTTGTAAGCCAGCCTTCAGGTTTGTTATTGTAATTTTTAAATAAGACTTCACTAACCACTAAATCCAAAACGCTATCTCCCAAAAACTCTAAACGTTCATTGCTTTTAGCCTTTGTTTTTACCTCATTTGTATAGGATGAATGAGTAAAGGCTACATCTATCAACGATTTGTCGTTGAATGTGTAGCCAATCTTATCTTCAAATTCTTTAATTTGTTCGAGTCTTAATTTCGACATCATCAGATTTTACTTTCTATAAGACTTGCTATATCATCTAAAGTTTCTATTTCATCTAGCTCATCTTCTTCAAATTCTATGTCATATTTTTCTTCTATAAGCATTATAAAATCAAGCATATCAATAGAATCGATATCAAGATCAGATAATTTTGTATTCATATCTAAATCATTAAAATCTATGTCAAGATTTTCATTAGCAAGTTTGATTAATTCATCAATTACCATTTAACTCTCCTTCGATTTTTTCTATAACATTCATTTCTATATAGTTAATCAGGCCTAGGATTGCATTTGAAAATGCTATTTCATTTGTGTTTCCATGGGCCTTGTATACATAAGATTTTACCCCAAGAAGTGGCGCTCCTCCAACTTCATCTGGACTAAATTTATTTGCTAAAGATTTAATATCATTTTTTAGAATTGCACCAGCAATTTTATTTTTGGCAGATGAATAAATAATATTTTTAAGCTCTGATGCAAAAGTTTTTAATACTCCTTCAGTTGTTTTAATTGCAATATTTCCATCAAATCCATCTGCAACAATTACATTTACTTTACCGGTTAGGATATCTCGGGCTTCAATATTACCGGTAAAGTTCATATTTGATTCTTTTAATAGATTGTATGTTTCTTTTGTAAGATTATTTCCCTTATGTTCTTCTACTCCAACATTTAACAGACCAATTTTAGGATTTGTAATATTCATTACATTTTCAAGATAAACCTTACCCATTAAGGCAAATTCATAAAGAAATTCTGCTTTGCAATCCATATTTGCACCAGTATCCATCAATAAAGTAATCTCATCGTTAACTGAAGGGATGCTTGCTGCTAAACAGGCTCTTTTTATACCTGGAATTCTTCCAGCAAGAAATAATCCACCAGCAAGCAAGGCTCCAGTAGAACCTGCAGAAATCACTCCATCATATCCTTCTTCTTTGGATTTTTCATAGGCTAAAACTATGGAAGCATCTTTTTTCTTTCTGATGGCTCTTACTGGGTCCTCATCATTTGAAACAAATTCATTTGTAGGAATTATTTTGTAATTTTTTATTCTATCGTGAATTAAAAGTTTTATTTCCCTATCATTTCCTATAAAAACAGGTGTAAAATCACGTTTTTCAAGGGCTTTTACCGTACCATCTATGATTGGCTGTGCACCCGCATCTGCTCCGTAAGTATCAATTAATATTTTCATAATCTTCCTCATTTTTTGTATAAAAAAAGATAGTGCATAAACACTATCTTATTCTACATCAATTATTGCTTCGCCTTTATATTCTCCACAGTTTGGGCAAACTCTGTGTGGAAGTTTTGGCTCGTGGCAATTTGGACACTCAACATAGTTTGATCTGTTCAAAGTATAAGCTGAGGCTCTTCTTTTATTTTTTCTTGTTTTTGATGTTCTTCTTTTTGGTACTGCCATCGTTACACCTCCTCTTATCAGTTTTAGCAATCTTTTATATTATATATTGAGATATCCT
Source organism: Anaerococcus martiniensis (assembly GCF_043187485.1). Classification (GTDB taxonomy): domain Bacteria; phylum Bacillota; class Clostridia; order Tissierellales; family Peptoniphilaceae; genus Anaerococcus; species Anaerococcus martiniensis. Next base: position 1,419,622 of record NZ_CP171106.1, on the reverse strand, counting down.
ATATGTCAAGGTTTTTATTTTACTAAATCTTGTGTATCCCTTGCAATCATAAGCTCTTCGTTTGTAGCGATTACCATAACTTTTACCTTAGAATCTTCTGTAGAAATTACATGTTCACCACCACGAACTTTGTTAGCTTCTTGGTCAATTTTGATGCCAAATTGTTCAAATCCTTTTAGGATGTCTTCTCTCATTTCGATTGAGTTTTCACCAATACCGCCTGTAAATACGATAGCATCAACTTTCTCAATTTCTGCCATGTATCCTGCTATATATCTTTTTGTTCTTGTTGTGAACATATCTAATGCGACTTGAGCTCTTTCATTACCTTCTTTTGCTGCATCTTCAAGGTCTCTAAAGTCAGAGCTTACACCTGATACTCCAAGTACTCCTGATTCTTTGTTTAGGATATTATTGATTTCGCTAGCTGAAATACCATCTTTTTCTTCGATATATGTTACAACTGCCGGATCTAGGTCACCAGATCTAGTTCCCATTACAAGACCTTCAAGTGGAGTAAGTCCCATTGTAGTATCAAATGATTTTCCTTCTTTAACAGCTGTTATAGATGAACCATTTCCTAAGTGAGCTGAAATAATGTTTGTTTCTTCAACTGATTTTCCTAATAAGTCAGCTGCTCTATTTGTAATATAATTGTGACTTGTTCCGTGGAATCCATATTTTCTAATTGCATCTTCTTCATAGTATTTGTAGTCAATACCATAAAGATATGTTTTTGCAGGCATTGTTTGGTGGAAAGCTGTATCAAATACTGCAACACTTGGTACATTTGGTAGTAATTCTTCACAAGCTTTAAGTCCCATTAAGTTTGCTGGGTTGTGAAGTGGAGCAAATTTAGCTGCTTCGTTTATAGCATCTTTAACTTCGTCTGTAATTAGTGCAGATTTTGTCATTTTTTCCCCACCATGAACGAATCTATGTCCAACAGCATCAATTTCTTCAAGACTTGCTATTACACCATTTTCACTATCAATTAACGCATCAAATACATGAGAAACTGCTTCTGTATGGTTTTTCATAGCTTCTTCGATAACGAATTCGTCTCCATTATTTTTTTGAACTAGACGGCTTCCTTCAATTCCAATTCTTTCTACAAGACCTTTTACCATTACTTCTTCATTTTCCATGTTAAAAAGTTGGTATTTAAGTGATGAACTTCCACAATTTATTACTAATATTTTCATTTTATCTCCTTATATTCTTTATACATACATTATACCTATAGCTTCTAAAATTTAAAATTAATAAGTACTTCTAATAATCATTTTAATACTTTTCTTATCATTTTCCAAATCATCATCTTCCTCAATAACTTTAAACCATAGTGCTGAATCAGATTTACTATCTCCTACACTAACATTTTCAAGGCTTACTTTGTATACATCCTGCAATTTCATATCCTCATCATAATATTTATGATATATCTTTATGTAATAACTTTTTCCATTGTATAAAAAGTTTGCTGACTCATTCAATTTATAATTATCAGTTTTCTTTTTATCAGTTATTAAATCATTTTTTAGGATAATATCTTCTAATTTGTCATAATTTTCAACTAAATAACTATTCATTACAGACTCAGCTAAATAAATAGCTTGTTTTTTATTATACAAATCACTTATGTAATCATTTGTATTTTCATTTTGCCTATAAACAAATGTAATTGAAAGTGATAAAACTAAAAGTACAAATAGGGTCAATATAGATACAAATCCCTTTTTCATAATCTTTTACCTACATTAATTAAAGTTTCATATCTAAGTCTAGGATTGTCCTTATTTATAATAATCTTTACGGTTTCATTTCCTGCATCATAATATAAATAAAGGTCATTACATTTAGCAATTGGAACTTTGCTTGCTCGATAATTTACATATAGCTTGCTGTCATCCGAATCACCTTTATTTGATACATTTATGATTTCAGCATATAAAGTTTTTTTCTTAGTGGTTTGGCTATCATCAGTTAAAAATCTATAGGTAGATATATATTCTTTATTATCAGATACGTTTATAAGGTAAAATTTGCAGTTAGTCTCTCCTTTATCATCTGTTAATTCGATTTTGTAGGCTCTTCTAATAACATTTTCTACATATGTAAACCCCAACGATGATGATTTATAGTCCAATTCATTGGCGTAAGTGTTTTTTGAAGCTTTAATACTAAGTCCAAAAATTATGTAGGCTGTCACTATTAATAACGATGCAATAGCCAATGATGCAAGTAATTCAATTAGAGTAAATCCTTTTTTTCTCATTATTTACCTCTAAAAGCTCAAGTTCATAATTTTTATGTTTTACTTTTATTTTATCTAAGTCTTGGTTATAAATTGACCTTGTAACTATTATTTCAAAACCGTTTACAAATTGTGTATTTGAGTCATAGATTGGACTAGGATTATTTTTTTCATTCTCAATGGCTTCTTCTAGTGCAAAAATAATTTGTGGTTCGTTTTTTAATTCATTTGAAGACTTGATAAGGCTTTGCAAAGATGGGAGTAAAAAGGCAGCAATTAAGGCTAATATCCCCAAGGCGATTATCGTTTCAATTAATGTAAAACCTTTTTTAAATCTTTTCAATTCTAGACCTTCCTCCTACCGGTGCAATTATAAGTTTATAAATATTTTTATCTGAGGGATCAAATTTATATTTTATATAAAAATAGTCTGAACCTCCCACACTTCCTGTAGAATAAAAACGTACTTCAGATGTATAATGTCTTTGTAACTCTATATAACGTAGATTTTGAGTTTTTCTATAATTATCTCCCGATACAATCCTGTAGTTATTTCTATTAAGAACTATGATAGAAGTATTGCCCGTTGTATGGGCCTTGGCTTTTGCATATTGCAGATCATTTATTAAATTTTGAATCTCAATTTCAGTCTTAATTTTGTCTATAGTGTTGAATCTAAATAGTCCAATCCCAAGTACTATAGACATTATTGCCAAAACCACTATTAATTCTATCAAAGTAAAACCACGTTTCTTCATAAATCAAACCCCAGCTAGATTTAAAATAAGGAAGGATAAAAATATGTAAATACAAAATGGGATTGGTATTTTTAGCGTTTTATTTTTGTAGGCAATAAATATACCTGAAATAGCTCCTAGCCATATAGAAAATAGTATTAGATAAATTATTCTATTGTTTGGCAAGTAAAGAAATAGGGCTAGAAAAAAATATATGTCACCATCTCCCAAAGCATTTTGTGATGCCAGATATATTAGTTCATATAAAATTGAAAATAGAATCACAGTTTTTATAAAACCTAAATCAAATCCTAAAAAAATATAACGATAAATTATACCTATTATTGTTAATATGGCAATTTGGCTCATATAAATGTCAAAACTTTTAAAATCTATGACTGCCACAATAAGGGCAAGTAGGATTGCAAAGAAAAGCAATGTTGATTTGATTAATTCATCTATATTTATAAATATCAGAGCCAATAATCCGACTATTATTTCTACAATTAAATTTTCATATGAAATTTTATCCTCGCAATACCTGCATTTGCCTTTTAAAAATAAAAAGCTAAATATCGGAACCAAATCCCATGGATATAGCCTATGTCCACAAGATTCACAATGGCTAGGAGGGCTTATAATGCTTTCACCTTTGATTTTTCGATTTATAACTAGATTTGCAAATGATCCAAATATCGCGCCTAAGAAAAATAATACAGGGTATATCACTTTTCTTGAGATTCTTCGAATGCATTCTCTTCTGGATTAACTGTAATAGTTTGCGGAGTGATTATGACAGTATATCCATCCGGAGTATTCCCACTAGAGTCCTTTAAACTAGAAGGAATTTCAGGCCATTTTTCTACATAGTTTTTATAGTCACCGTCTTTCGGCCAATTAACTTCTTTTTTATCTGTTTTGCTCATTTCATTTCTTCTTAACATAGCAGCAGACTTTAACATTTGTACATTGGTCTTATGAGCAGCTTCCGCAGCAGCAAGTCTTGATTTATTGTATCTTGGTAGGGCTACTGCAGCCAAAATTCCAATAATTGCTATTACAATAACTAACTCTATTAAAGTAAATCCCTTTTTCTTTTTATTTTTCATCTTTTCTCCTAAAATCCAACCCCATTTACCGATTCAAATATTGGTAGGGCTATGGCAAACACTACAAAAGCAACTACTATACTCATTAAAATTATCATTACTGGTTCTGCAAGTGATGAAATATGACGGAGTTTATAGATATAATCTGTCGCAAAATACTCACTTGATTTTTCTAATGCTGATTTCATCTGTCCACTGTCTTCCCCAATCTTTATCATTGATATCAATAGTGGAGAAAATATTTCTTTGCTAGATAAACTATCACTCAGGCTATGACCCTTCTTTAGGTCAAGAATAATTTGATTAAAAATTTCTTTTAAGTATTTATTTTTAAAAGATTCTTTAATAATCTCAAGGCTTGATATTATGCCTACATCCCCCGCTTTTAAGATATAAAGTAAGGATGTAAATTGATATTCCAAACTCAACCTTCTATATTTAAAAAATGGTAGTTTAAGGAAATTAAGCTTATCTATTTTTAAACGTATTTGATCATCTTTTCTTAAAATCATAATGCATATGATTATAAGAATAAGAAATAAGAAAATATATATTCCATAATTTGAAAAAAATCTTGAAAGTCCCATCAAAATTTTTGTAGATATTGGCAAATCTTTGCCAAAAGACTCGAATATGCCTTCAAAAGTTGGCAAAACAAAATTCATTACGATTATAATTATTACAATCATTACTAATAAAAGCATAATAGGATATGTAAGTGCTTGTTTGATTATGTTTTTATTTTTGCTTTCTTCATTGATATAAGTGGATAGTTCATCCAATACTTCTGCCATATGGCCACTTTGATCCCCACTTTTTATAAAGGCAACTAACATGGGATTAAAATATTTTTTGTTACGGCTAAAAGCATCATTAATTGATAAGCCTTTAGATAAATCAAAATTTATTTGCTGAAGAGCTCTGCTTAATTTTTTATCCAACTTCTGTTCTTCAATTATCTTTAAACTCGTATCTAGAGGTATTCCTGATCCTATTAGCAAAGATAATTGTTTTAAAAATAAGGACATAATCCTACTATCTATCTTACTAGAGGATATATCCTTATTTAAAAATTCTTTTATTTTATTTAAATCTAAATTAGCCACACTACACTGTTAATAATTCTTTATTTTTCTTATCTGCTAATTGTTCTACTTCTTCGATATATTTATCTGTAATATTTTGAAGTTCTTCTTCAAGTGCAAACTTATCATCTTCAGTGATGTCTCCAGATTTTTCACTTTTCTTAACTTCATCCATTCCATCACGTCTTTTATTTCTTATAGAAATTTTTGCATCTTCTGCGTATTTTCCTACTTCTTTTGTATATTCTTTACGTCTTTCTTCTGTTAGAGCTGGGAATGGTAGTCTGATTACTTCACCATCATTTTGTGGATTGATGCCAGTATCTGCTTTAATAATTGCTTTTTCGATTGGTCCAACATTTGATTTATCCCAAGGCTTGATAACTAAAAGTCTAGCTTCTGGGATAGAAATTGTTGCAGCTTGGTTGATTGGTGTTTCATTTCCAAAATATGAAAATGTTATTCCATCCAAAACTGCTTCTGATGCACGGCCAGCTTTTATATTTGCAATTCTACCTTCAAATGACTCAACAGCTTGTTTCATGTCCTTATCAGCTGATGATTTAATTTCTTCATAATTCATTTAAAATTTCTCCTTTACAATTGTACCGATTGCTTCTTCTTCTGTGAAAATTTTTACCATATTGCTTGGATCATCGATTCCAAAAGCAATCAGTGGCATACTATTATCCATAGCAAGGCTAGTTGCAGTGGTATCCATGATTTTGATTTCTTGTTGTAATATTTCTTTATAAGTTAATTTGTCATATTTTACTGCATTATCAAAAATATTTGGATCCTTGTCATATATTCCATCAGTACCCGTTTTTCCTAGAAGGATTACATCAGCATCAATTTCTAAAGCACGAAGGCTAGCTGTAGTATCTGTTGAAAAATATGGTAATCCAGTTCCTGCAGAAAAAATTACTATACGATTTTTCTCTAAGTGTCTAATAGCCCTGCGTCTGATATACGGTTCAGCAACTTCTTTCATATCTATGGCTGTCATAAGTCTAGTGTCCATACCCATCTCTTCAAGACTACCTTGGATTCTTAGACCATTCATAACAGTACCGAGCATACCAATAGTATCTGAGCTAGCTCTTTCTATTTGAGCTCCAGAACGACCCCTCCAAAAATTACCGCCACCAACAACAATCGCTATCTCAACATCTAGCATATGAACTTTTTTGATAGATGCACAAATGTTTTCTATAACTTCATCATCAAATCCAAAGCCCTTAGCTCCTGCAAGGGCTTCACCACTTAATTTTAATACAACTCTTTTAAATTTTTGCAAAACTGCCTCCTATTAATATAAATTATAACCTATTTTAGGAAAATTTAACATAGATAGTTTAAAATTGTTAAAGATTAGTAGAAAAATTTGGCACAAAAAAAGAAACCGTTGAATAAACAACGGTTTCTAGTATCTATTGGTGCGGGATAAAGGAGTTGAACCTTCACGAGAAATTCTCACTAGATCCTAAGTCTAGCGCGTCTGCCAATTCCGCCAATCCCGCATGGGGTGAGTAGTGAGATTCGAACTCACGGCCTCCTGGGCCACAACCAGGTGTCTTAACCAACTGGACCATACCCACCAGGTCATTACCCTTACTATTATACATTATATAAAATCTATGTCAAGTTTTTTTAATATAATTTTTACATTTACTTTACATAAGATTTTAAGGCATAATTAAAGGCCATCCATGCATTCTTAACTGCAAAAAATATTATAATACTTTTTGCTATAACTTGTCAAGCTTTTTTTGTAAGTTTTTTGATTTTTTTATTAATTAGTGTATTTTTGGGGATATATAGTAAAATAAATTTGAGGTGAATTTGATGAAAAATAATAAAACTTTATTAAAATTATTTGCAATAATTATTGCACTTGCAATGGTAGCTCCTATTATTTATAGTGCTTATGCATCATTTGCGGGTCTATGATTATTGAGTCTATAGATTATTCTGATAAATACAATTTAGTGATACTTAGTATTTCAGGTGAAGATTTTAATATTTCCTATGACTTATATAATGATTTGCAATTAAATATTGATGACGAGCTTGATTTTGATGTATATAAGGAAATTTTAAGTGAAGATGAGTTTAATAGAGCGAAGAATTTTGCCCTTGGTAAAATTTCCTATGCTCAAAAAACTAGTTTTGAGATTGAAAAAATTTTAAAAGACAATAATTTTTCTAATGTTTCAATTGAAAAAACTATCAGTTTTCTCAATGAATACGGGATTCTGAACGATGAACTATTTGTAAAATCTTATGTTTCTGATAAGCACAATATATCAAAGTGGTCAAAAAATAAAATTCGTTACTCCCTAAAAACTAAGAAAATATCTGATGAATTGATTGAAAAATATCTTGAGATAATCAATGACGAACAAGAGTACGAAAATGCCTACAATTTTGCTTTAAAAAAGGCTAGAAATGATTTTTCAATCGAAAATAAGCAAAAAGTATACAGGTATCTAGCTGGTAAGGGTTTTGAATTTGATATTATAAATAAGGTAGTTGGTGAGCTTTTTAAATGACTTTTGGTTACGTTTATATTTTAAGATGCAGGGATAATTCTTTATATACTGGTTGGTGTGTTGATTTAGAAAAAAGACTGGCTTTACATAATTCTGGCAAGGGTGCTAAATACACCAGAGCAAAAGGCCCCTGCAAATTAGTGTATTACGAAGAAATATCGGATAAATCAGAAGCATTAAAAAGAGAAATTGCCATAAAAAAATTACCTAAAGCAAAAAAAGAGGACTTAGTTAGAAATTTTAATCTAACTTAGTCCTTATTTTTATTTTCTAAAACTAGCCTTTAATTTCTCAAAAAATCCTAATTTTGGTATTTCTACTTCATTGCCAGCTATTAGATTTTCGATTACATTTTTAAAATATTCGCCATTTTTTACTGTTCCAAGATACTTGGATGATTTTGCATCAATAGTATCCTTATGATTTCTTATATCAAAATCATCTGATACTTTATTTATAAAAAATGCATCACTATCATTTACTAATGCCAAATCATTTTCTCCAATAATATCAATTGAAGTTTTATTCGCTATTAGATTTTTGTCTACGCCATCTATAACTACAAAATCATAGGAAATGTTATTTAAAAGATTATTGATATCTTCCCCATTTATTTGGTATTTATCTTCTAAAAGTGGACTGATGATAAAATCAAGATTATCATTTTCATGGACTAGTACTCTTTCAAGGGGTGCTAGTCCTGTAAAATAATCTGCCAAATCATAGGTTATCATTCCATCTTTTTGGAAATAGTCCTCTATATTTGATGTTGTGGCGCGTTTTCCTTGGAGCAATAATACTTTATTATTTTGTTGTAAGTATTCAGCTAAATTTACTGAAAAATCTGTTTTCCCAATAGCTTTTGGGCCATTTATAACATAAACTTTCATTATTTCTTCCTTTAGTTTGGATTTCCGCCGTCTCCAGCATTGTTATCATTCTGATTTTCTTCTGTGTTTTCTGGATTTTCTGGATTTTGAGGCAATCCTTGATCTTCGTTGATCACTGAATCCCCTAATTCTGCAATATCTGCATCTTGTGGGGTATCACCTGAATTTGTAAGGAATACATCTAAATCAAAATATTTTGAAACTATATCACGCATAATCGGTGTAGCATTGTAAGATGTATCCCCTTGGGTTAGCACTATACTTATAGCTATTTCTGGATCATCATATGGTGCGAATCCAACCATCCATGCATATGAGTCATAGTCAGTTCCATCTGTATTTTTACCCTCTACTTCTGCTGTACCAGTTTTTATACCAATATCTACTGGCAATTGATTTAATATTTTGTTATTTTGTGATACTAGAAGTGTTCCATATTTTATATCTTCTAAGTATTTTTTATCTTTTATATCTATTCTTGATCTTTCTGGAACATTGTTAAACAAAATGTCACCTGAGTCGTGATTTGTAACCTTATCTACTAGGGTAAACTTATTTAGATAACCGCCGTTTGTTAGAGTTGCGATAGCTCTGTTCATTTGAATTGGTGTGTAGGCATTTTGCCCTTGTCCTATTACAATGTTTAGCATATCTGTAATATCCCATTCAGCTTGGTTTAAATAAGTGTATTTAATTGTATCTGCAAGTCCAGCCCTGTCTTTACCCTTCATACTCTCTGCTTCATATCCTTTTTCATCTAGGAATTCAATAATATTTTTACGTGTCCATTCACTAGGATTTGAAGTCATCTTTACAATTTCAACAACATCACTTTCAAATTCGCTTCTAGATTTCTTTACCCCATCTTTTAAATAAACTGGCAATTTGTTTTCCAAATAATTTTGTAGCATCATTTTGGTTATTTCAATTTTTTTGCCAATTGACGGGATGTTTCCTGTTGTCTCTCTTGGTATGTTTACCTCAATGCCTGTAGGCTGATCAAGTCCTAGTTTTTCAGCAGCAAGTCTAATATCATTTAAATCTAGCTTTGTGCCGATGGATTTTCCATCATGTGGGTTTTCTCCTAGTGCCAAAACATAGAAATAATAGTTATTCGAGTCTCTGATTGCACCATAAAGATTTTCCTCACCCTGGGTTATACCGTACTCTGTCCAAGCAAGGTTATTGAAAGTTTGATTACCTACCTCAACATATCCATAATCCGTAATTACTGCTTGAGGATCTAGACCACTTTCTAGTCCAGCTAAGGCTGTTACTAGCTTAAATGTAGATCCTGGCATAACCGCAGTTTGGCTTGCTATATTTAGCATAGGTCGTGGTACTAGTGGTCCACTATCTTCTTCTACCTGTAAGCTTTCCCAATCAGATTGAGATATACCAGTTGAAAATAGGTTTGGATCATAATTTGGGAAAGAAGCCATGGCTAAAACTTCACCAGTTTTTACATTTGATACCACAACAGCCCCGCTTGAAGCGTGAGGAGCCTGTCTAAGTGGCATAAATGTTCCATAATCTGATTCGTATTGGTAGCCTTGGCTAATGGCATCAAGAACACCTTCTAATGATTTCTCGACTTGTTGTTGAAGATCAGCATCAATTGATAGGTATAAATCATCACCTGGTTCAGATGGAGTTTGTGAAATAGTTTGTTTTCTATTTCCTGCTGAGTCTACCGTTACAAGTGACTTACCGTTTTTTCCTTTTAGATTGTCCTGGTAGGATTCTTCGATGCCAGTTTTTCCTATAATCTCATCACGTAAGTAATCACGTTCGTTTACGTATTTGTCTACTTCTTCAGCTGTTGCAATCGGTCCCATATATCCAAGTATGTGGCTTGCTAAATATCTATTTGGATATGATCTAATTGGAATAGTATCTACTTGAATACCTGCAGTTGCATCGATATTTTCTTCGATTTTTAAAACTGTAGATTCATCTATATTATATACTAAGTTTATAGGACGATATCCGAAACTGCCTTGACGATTGATTTTATTATCAATTGTAAGAATGCCTACTGCCTCTAGGTCTGAGTATTGTTCCAAATCATTTATTTTCTTTAGGTAGTTTAATATTTCCTTTGCGTCTTGTTCATTTTCAAGGATTGAAACCACCTTGTCGCGGTCATTTATCTTATCTTTGCCTGCATAATAAGTGTAAAAATTATTTTTTTCGATATTAAATGTGTAATCCCAATCTTCTGGATCATCTTCAGATATATCTATGGATGGATAGATATTATTTCTAGTGTTTGCATTTTGAGCCATATACTTAATATCTTCTGATAATATAAGTGGTTTTAGCAAATCATTTTCATCTGCTATCCTTGCAAGCTCATCTACTGGAGATCCTGCTTGAGGGTTTTTGAAGTTGATATTAACCTTATAAGTATTTCTCTCATCCTTGGTTTCAGTTATAACTTCTGTTTCGAAGTTTGCATAAATTCCAAGATTTTCAAGTTGTTGGATTAAAATATCTGCTGGAATTACATAAGAACCATCATCCTTCACACTAGCCTGGCTTAAGACTTCATTTATAGTTGAAGTTTTTACTATTTCGTAAAAATCATTACTTGGTTCACTTTTTAGGCTAACTTCTGGGTAAACTTTTGATAATTTAGCCTTTTTTTCAATCATATCCTCATTTGCTTTTACAACATAAGGTTCCATTTCAATGCTCCCAAGTAAATTAGCATTTTTTAGAAGCTCATAGGCCAATTTCCTTGCATTTGAGTTTTGCAAAATAGAAAGTAAAACTGATCTGTCGTTGCCAACCGCATCAATTACAACATCAATTGGATCTTCATCTTCGCTATATCCAACAGCTTCCAATTTTTTCTTTGAGTTATCCCTGTAGGATACTTTTACTTGACCTCCATCTTGACTAATATTTGCTGGTATATCAATTCCCCTTTTTTTAAGGGCAAGCAAGGCGGTATTCATTGTTTCATATTCAATATTTTCGTCTTTATAAACAGTAGTTAAAAATTCTCTAACTAAGTCGTTGTCAATGATTGTTGAAACTACAACCTCTGTTGGCATCTGACCTAGGATAAAATAATCTTCTTTTCTTTTATACACGAAAGAATTTAATTTTAGAGCAAATTCATCTGTATAATTTACCCCGTCTTCTTCTAAGATATTTACTAGTTTGCCAAGATTTTTTATCCTATCTTCTGCTTCTAGTTCTTGAAGTTGGTCCTTATAAATCTGCACAGCAAAAGATGGGATACTTGTTGCAAGAATTTTCCCATTTCTATCGTAAATATTACCACGACTGGCAATTTCATCTACTTCTTTTACTTTTCTATTGTCAGATAAATCTCTATAATAATCTCCTTGACCTATCATAACTGTAAAAAGTCTACCGATTATTATGGCCATTAGGAGAATTACAAGAGCCTGAATAAGTACTAATCGTCTTTCCTTTTGTTTTCTCACTTAAAAACTCCTAAATCCTATATGTTGGAATATACATTATTTTTTTAGCTATGTGATAGTAAACGAAATAAATTAATGTATTTAATATAGATTCAATAAGTAAGGGTAATGGCAAGTAATTCATCAAATTATTTTGTCTGGTAAATATAAAATAAATTAATGTCAAAAGCAAGAAATTGAAGATACTTGCAAAAAATGTCATTACAAGACCTGTTGGTCTATCTTTTGCAAAATTAAATCTATCACTTGAAACAAATGATCCTATCAAGAAATATGATAGAGCTCTTGGCCCAATTAAATTTGTAAATAGAAAATCTTCAATAATTCCTGTAATCATTGCCCCATAAGGTCCAATTTTATTTCCCAAAATTTGTGATAATGCAACTATTGCAGGAATTATGATATTTATATTCGCACCAAATATATCAATTTTAGAAAAAATTGTTGTTTGGAGGATAAATGATATTAAAAATACTAAAAATGTCTTGAATTTATTCACTTATATTTTCCTCCTCTGACTCTTTATTTTTTTCATCTATTTGATATGAATTATTTCCTTTTAGGACTAAAACTCTATAAATATGGGAAAAATCCACTGGTGAATCTACTGTAATATTTTTTCTAAGGGTATCTTGACTCATTGAAACATTGCTAATCTGTCCAATGTAAATTCCATATGGATATACTCCACCTAGACCACTGGTCATTAAAACATCAGAATTTTTAGCTTCACTTTCTACATCAAGCATATATCCTTGGATGGTTCTTGATGTAAATTTATCAATAACCCCATAATCTCCGCTTCTGGTATTTATAAATGAAACATCGTTTGCTTGATTGTTTATTGTTTCAACACGTGCTGTTGTTTCAAATACTTCAGTAACTTTACCTACTAGACCTGTGTAGTAATTACTATCTCCAATAGCTTGTAAGATAATATCGTTTTGCTTGATACCATCTTTTTTTCCCTTATCTATTGTAAAATTGCTGGTTAATGAACTTACATCAGAATTTACTACATTTGCTTTGATATATTCATTTTGTGACTCATCAATGGCTTTTGCTTCATTTTTTAGAAAATCTTCTTTATTTATTACTGAAGTGAGTCTTGCATTTTCCATTACTAAAGATCTATTTTCCGATTCTAGTCTCATTACCTCTGCTCTGGTTTCTTTTGATCCAACTGTTCTTTCAATTTGCCCCATTATTTCAGATGAGATTGAGTAAGTAATGCTCTCAATTGGTTCAAAAATTGTATTTGCAATATTTGATCCTGCACCTGAAAGGGCATCAGTTTGAGATGAAACACCCATTACTATCAAAAGTGCAAAAACTGTTATTAAAAAAGATTTGTTGGATTTTTTAATTCTTCTATATGCCATTTTTACCTACTTACGATATTTAAAAAATCTATCTGGATCTTCTAATATCTTACCTGTACCTAAAATTGCATCTGTTTCTGGATTTTCAGATATATAAGAAGATAGATTTAATTTATGTTCTATATATTCACGAAGACCTCGCACTTTACTAATGCCACCAGTTAAACCAAAGCCATCTTTCTTGATGTCTGCTGTTAGTTCTGGTGGGATTTTTTCAAGGACTTCATAAATCATACTTACTATTTCATCTGCATAAGGCATTATACATTCTACAAGGTCTTTGCTTTTGATATCTACAGTCTTTGGAGCTGCTGATAATAAATCTCTTCCATCAACACTCATGGAGTTTTCACCATCTTTTACCCTTAGGCTTAATAGATTTATTTTTATATCCTCTGCTGTTTGTCTACCAATATCAAGACGTTTTTTTTCTCTAAATAAATCAATGATGGCATCATCTATGTAATCTCCACCCTTATTTATGGTTTTGCTTGTAACAATGCCATTTAAAGAAATTACAGACACTTCACTAGTACCTGCACCAAGGTTTAAAAGCAAAATGCCCCTTGGATCTTCTGGTGTAAGGCCCATACCAAAAGCTGCGGCTAACGATTCGTCAACTAAAATAATATCACGGCTACCAGCATGAAGTGCTGCGTCTTCTATGGCACGTGATTCAATATCGGTTATTCCACTTGGTACACAAATTACAACCTTTGGTTGAAAAATTGATGTTCCGGGATTTACTTGGTTAAAAAAATGCTTTAACATTGCCTCTGTAAGATTAAAGTCAGTAATTACTCCATTTTCAATTGGTTTTACAACATGAATATTTGATGGAGTTTTTCCAATCATATCCTTAGCTTCTTGTCCAATGGCCAAAACCTTAGTATTATTTTGGTCTAAAACTATCATTGAAGGCTCATCGATTATGACACCCTCATTCTTTTTATAAACTAAAATATTGCTCGTGCCCAAATCTATGGCAAAATCTGTGGCAACCATTCTTAAATTCATCTACATTTGCTCCTAAATAAAATTTTCTTTCTTAAAACTATAATATCCGTCTTTACCGATAATTATGTGGTCTAGGACTTCTATGTCCAATATTTCACCTGCTTCTACTAGTCTTTGGGTTATTCTAAAATCATCTTTTGATGGAGTAAAATCTCCACTTGGATGATTGTGGGCAAAAACTATTGATTTTGCCGATTTTTTTATAGCAGGTTTAAAGGCCTCTCTAGGATGGACAATGGATGCATCCAAAGTGCCTATACTTATTACTTCTTTAGATATTATAACATTTTTCGTATCTAAAAGGATAGCATAAAAGCATTCATTTTTCTTATCTTGGACTTCATTTTTTAAATATTGGTAAATATCTTCGCTATTTTTTATTTTTGTAATCTTTTTTTCCATATTTTTTTGAGCAATTCTTTGTCCAAAAAGCAAAGAAGCTACAATAGAACTTGCCTTAGCTGACTTTATCCCCTTTATTTTTGTAAGTTCACTTACCTCAATATCAGCTAGACTTTCATAAGAAAATGTTTGTAAAATTTCTCTAGAAAGTTCAATTACATTTTTTTCCTTAGTTCCGGTTGAGATTATAATTGCTAAAAGCTCCTCATCACTTAAGCCATCTGCCCCCTTGCTAATTAATTTCTCCCTTGGCCTATCATCTAGGTCAAAATCCTTAATTGATTTTCTCATTTTTGATGTCTCCAATATTTAATTTTTCCATGTGACTTGCAACATAGTTTACACTAAGACCTACAAAAAAACTTGTGAATACCCCCATCATAACTAGGGCTGGAAAATAAATTAGCATTTTAATATTTCCCATAAAAATAGCTGCAACTAGTATTTGGCCTAGGTTATGGAAAAATGCTCCTATTTCAGAAATACCAACAAATGATGAAAATCTATTTAAAAGTTTTAGTGAAAGACCCATAGCAAGAGATGCTAAGATTGCACCAGCAAAGGAATAGAAAAATGCTGTTACCGATCCTGTAATTAGCATAAGTAAAAATGATTTTAAAACACCTACTAAAAGTGCTGACTTCATACCATAAAAATATAGGGTCAGTAAAATAATCATATTTGAAAAACCAAGTTTAGCCCCAGGAATTGGAACTGGTATTGGAATCATATGTTCAATTAAAGAAATTGCAAGAGCCATGGCTGTCAAAAGCGCAATATTTGTTACTTTTTTCAAATCTTTCATAAACTACCTATTTATCTTATCAATTCCATCGTCTGTGACAGAATTATCAACCACTTCTAAAAACACTCTATTTGGTAAGCAAATTATTGTTTCACCATTTATACTTATTTCTTTCATATGAGTACAAATCTGGTCCCTACAATTTGCTTCATCCATATATGCCTTACCATTTTTTATCACAATTTTATTAAATTGTGCATTATCATCTAAAACTATTTCCCTATCCTGATCTAAAGGAAATTCACCATACAATTTAGAGTCTTTTTCTACTCTAAGAATTTGTCCAGTGGACTTTGTATTCATATTTGAAATTCCAAAGGCCATTAACATACTCAAAAGCAATAGGCTAATTGAAATTATTATATCTCCCTTTTTAATTTTCATAAAAATACCTCATTATATGAGTTTACATTTTATAGTTTTTATTGTCAATTTAGGGCAAATTGTGAATGGGTAAAAAAATAAACCGGTCGAGCCGGTTTATCATTTATCTATTAGTTAAAAACTTCTATACATTTATTTGGGCATTTGTCTGCTGCTTGTTGTAATAATTCTAAATCTAAGTCAGAATTAATGTTTTCAACTGATAAGTTTTTCTTCATCTCAAATCCTTCTGGATAAGTTTTTGCACAAAGTGTACATGCTATACATGCCTTATCACATTTTTTACGTGCATCTTTACCTTTTTCTTGGTTAGAACATAAAACAACTGCTTTTTGTGCGTATGGTACTAAAGTTATAATATCTTTTGGACAAGCTTCCACGCATTTTCCACAAGCAACACACTTATCACGGTCTACTTTAGCAACTCCATTATGTACGTGGATAGCGTCGAATGGACAAGTTTTTTCGCAAGTACCACAACCTATGCATCCGTAGTTACATTCTTTTTTACCACCAAAAAGTGCTATCTGTGCTCTACAATCTTCAAGGCCAGAATACTCAAATAAATCTTTTGCACTTTCACAGTCTCCGTTACATTTTACAACTGCAACTTGTCTATTATCACTTGCTACTGCTTCAACTCCCATAACTTTTGCTACTGCTTCTGTTGTAGTTGGTCCACCAATTACACAGGCACTTACAGGAGCTTCTCCATTTGCAATTGCTGCAGCACAGCCATCACATCCTGGATAACCACAAGCTCCACAGTTTGCACCTGGTAGTGCATTTCTAACTGCTTCTTCTGTAACTGATGTTTCTACTTTAAATTTTGAACTTATTAGTCCAAGAGCAATAGCAAATAAAAATCCTAAGGCCCCTAGAACTAAAACTGGTAATAATATTTCATTCATAAATGACTCCTATAATCCTGCAAAGCCCATAAATGCTATTGACATAAGTCCTAGGGTAATAAGACTCATTGGCGCACCCTTAAAGGCTTCTGGAGTATCATTTTCTGCAATTCTTTCTCTTATGTATGATAGGATCATCATAGCTAGCATAAATCCTAATGATGCTGCTAGGGCATAAACAATAGTTTGAAGCAAATCATATTGGTTTGTAATTGTTTTTATAGCTACACCTAGTACTACACAGTTAGTTGTAATAAGCGGTAAGAATACACCCAAAGCGCCATATAAGCTAGGCATATTTTTCTTCATAACTGTTTCAACTGATTGTACTAAAGATGCTATAACTAAGATAAATACTACAGTTTGTAGGTATTCAATATTTAATGGCTCCAGTAAGTAATATTGGATAAACCAAGTTACTATAGAAGCTAGAGTTATTACAAATATTACAGCAAAGCTCATACCACGAGCTGTTTCAACTTTACTGGTTACCCCTAACACAGGACATATTCCTAAGAATTGTCCTAATACATAGTTTGATACAAATATTGCACCAATTATTATTGATATTAAATCTGTCATATGCTCTCCTATTTAGCTAAAGCAGCTTTACGTTCTTTTTTGTTAGTATAAGCTGCATATGCTGCAAATAATAAACCTAAAACTATAAATGATGATGCTGGTTGTTGTAAGAATCCAATTGTGTATTCTGCTGGAATAATAGTTTTTCCAAATACTGTTCCTGCTCCTAATAATTCTCTTACAAAAGCTAAAACTGAGATAGCAAGAGTATAACCAAGTCCTTGGCCAAATCCATCAACAATAGATGCGATAGGACCATTTTTTGAAGCAAATCCTTCTGCACGTGCAAGGATTACACAGTTTACTACAATTAGTGGGATAAATATACCTAAAGATTTATATAAAGAAGGTACATATGCCCTAAGTACTAACTGAACTATAGTTACAAATCCTGCAATAATTACGATAAAAGCTGGGATTCTAATTTCATCTTTTATAAAATTTCTAAGTAAAGATACTACTAGGTTACTCATCACTAATACAAATATAACTGATAATCCCATACCAATAGCATTTTGCATAGTTGATGAAACCCCTAGGACTGAACACATTCCTACTAATTGTACAAAGACTGGGTTATTTTTAAATATCCCATCAGAAAATACCTTACCAAGATTTACTTTTTGTTTTCTTTTACTATCTACTTTTGCATTTTCGTCTACAAAAGGTCTATCTAATTGTTGTTCCATTGTAACTCCTATTCCAGACTAGCTAGTACTTGTCTAGCATCGTTAATTCCTTTTACAATAGTTGTAGTAGAAATAGTAGCTCCAGAAATACCTACGATCTCATTTTCGCCACCAGCTTCTGAATAACCAACTTCATTATCCATATTTACTCCAACCATTCCCTCTTTAAAGAAATCTTGTTCCATTTCAGCACCAAATCCTGGTGACTCTGAGTGATTTAATGGAGCAAATCCTGTTATGTTATGGTCTTTGTCAACACCTATTAGGTATTCAATATCTCCACCATATCCACCTGGAGAATTGATTTGGAATACATATCCTTCTCCATCACTTGTAATTGCTTTATAAACATTTTCTATTGTTTCTGGTTTATCCACTTCTAATTCTTCATAAGAATCTGCAGGATAAACCACAGATAGAGATTTTTTTAATTCTTGTGCTTGATTTTCTGCAACTACTGGAGCTGTCAGACTATTTGTAAAAGCAAGTGCTAAAGCTACTACTGCTGTAATGGCAAATAATCTTAAACCTAATTTAAAATTACTCATTTGCCCCTCCTTTTTTCTTGCTATAATCAACACCAAAAACTTTTGGTCTTGTATATTTTTCTATAATTGGTACTACAAGGTTTGCAAGTAAGATAGAATAACTTACCCCTTCTGGATAACCACCAAAGGCTCTAATAACTGCTGTCAATATTCCTGCTAATACTGCATAAACAATTTGACCCTTTGGAGTTACTGGGCTAGTTGTGTAGTCTGTAAGCATAAATATTGCACCAAGAAGTAAACCACCTGATAAAACATCTTTTAGTATATTATCAAAACCTGTAAATAATCCTGAAAGAATTGTAACTGTCGCTATGTAAATAAGTGGCATTTTGATATTAATAACTCTTCTAATTAGTAGGTAAGCACATCCTAAAAGTAGGGCTAGGGCTGAAACTTCACCTAAAGATCCAGGAATATTTCCTAAAAATAAATCCATTACAGAATAAGATTGTGGCTCTGAAAGTGGAGTTGCAGCTGAAAGCGCTGAAATTGTGCTAACTGATTTTAGAGTTGCTACTCTTTGAGGTGGTACAAAAGTTGACATTGTTTCCGACCAAGAAGCTAGTAAAAATGCTCTTGCAGCTAAGGCTGGGTTTACAATATTTTGACCAAGACCACCAAAGGCCATTTTTGCAACTACAATTGCAAAAATCGCACCTATAACTATTTGCCAAACAGGTAGAGTAAATGGCACATTGTAAGCTAATAATATACCTGTTACTACTGCTGACAAATCTTTTACAGTTTGTTTTCTTTTTGTAAATTTGTTAAATAAAAATTCTGATAAAACGCAAGCTAAAACTGATGCTAATATTAAAATTAAGGCTCTGTAACCAAAATAATATACTGCAGCAATGCCCGCTGGTACTAAAGCGATTATTACATCTCTCATCTCGCTTTGTACAGTATTTTTACTTCTCACATGAGGAGAAGATGTGACTAATAATTTTTCTCTATTTTCCATATATCTACTCCTACTTACCCTTTCCAGCTTGTCTTATTTGACGTTTACCAAATCTAATTGCTTCCACAAGAGGTCTCTTAGATGGGCAAATATAAGAACAAGATCCACATTCTATACAATCCATAATTCTGTAATCTTCAGCCTTATCAAATTTTTCATTTAAGGCAAATTTGTGGATATAAAGAGGCAGTAAATTAACTGGACAAACATCAACGCAACGAGAACATCTAATGCATGGTTCAATTTCTGCTGGGATTGCTTCTTCTTTTGTTTGTACTAAAATACAGTTTGTAGCTTTTTCTACTGGATTTCCTGAATTTGGTTGGGCAATACCCATCATTGGTCCACCGCTAATTAGTTTTCCAATTTCACCATTTAGTCCTCCAACTGCATCAATTGCATAATCAAAAGATGTACCTACTTTTACTAGGACATTTTGAGGATTTTTAACATTATGACCTGTTACTGTCATCACTCTTTCATAAAGTGGCTTATCATAATAGATTGCTTCATATACTGCATTTACAGTAGAAACATTTGATACTATAACTCCTGCATCCATTGGTAGACCACCTGATGGTACAGTTCTGTTTAAAGTAGCATCAATAAGTCTTTTTTCATCTCCTTGTGGATATTTTGTAGCAAGTTTAACTACTTTTAGCTCTGGCATATTTGTAGCATGGTTTTTATATTCTTCTAAATATGCTGATACTTTTTCAAAGGCTTTTGGTTTATTATCTTCAATCGCAATAATTCCTTGTTTTGCCCCTGATCCTACTACTAAAATTTCTAGACCCTTTACAATGTTTTCCGGTCTATTTTTTAGTATATAATCATCGCAAGTAACGTATGGTTCGCATTCTGCACCGTTTACTATTACTGTGTCAACTTCTTTTGCTGGTGTGTATTTTATGTGAGTTGGAAAGGCTGCCCCACCCATACCAACTATTCCAGCCGCTTTAATTTTCTCTACGATCTCTTCTTTATTTAATTGAACGTTTTCGTTTAATATGTACTCTTTTTCTTGATCGTAGCCTTCTGTATCAATAACAACTGCTTGAGAATTTTTACCGGATGCTGTTTGAATATCTATTATGTCTTTTACAACTCCATTTACTGATGAATGGATATTTGCTGAGAAGTTACCAACAGCCTCGCCGATTAAATCTCCTATATGTACTTCGTCTTTTTTATTTACAAGACATTTACTTGGTGCACCAATATGTTGAGTAAGCGGAATCACTAGCTCATTTGGTGTAGGTAAGGTGTACAGTTCACTATTTTCTGAGAGTTCTTTGAACTCATCTATGTGAACACCTTTTCTAAATGTCAAAGCATTTCCTGCCATATGCATCTCCTTAATATTATTTATCTTCTTTTATATTATAAATGAATTTGTGACTTTCATCAACAACTATATGATATTATATAAAAGATCGTTGATAAATGTCATAAAATTATTGTAACTTAATTGTCCTAGGTCAGATAATTCTGTATTTGATGGGAGACCATCCTTATAAAATGTTTTGTAAACATCGTAGGTGGATTCTACCTTTGTGACATATTGTCTGGTTTCTTCAAATGGAATTTTTGAAACATCTGGATTATCCTTATCTAAAATCCCTTCCTTGATCCATTTATCGACATTTCCCACTCCACCATTGTAGGCTGCTAGGGCTAATTGACGATTGTTATAATATCTCATCAAGTAATCATAATAACCTACTCCAAGTTTTAAGTTGTAGTCAATGTCATTTAATTTTTCTGGATAATATTCCATATCAATTACTTCTGCTGAGTGTTTTGCAGTTTCATCTAGAATTTGCATTAGCCCTTGGGCGCCTTGGTGACTGTGGGCATCGTTGTCAAAGTCTGACTCTACTTTTACAATAGCTGCAGTAAATAGTGGATCCACATTTGCCTGTTCAGATATTTCTGTAATCTGCTCTTGGTAATTGATTTGTGTGCGTGAAGTTTGGTAGGCTATTATCCCGTAGCTTATAGCTATTGCTAACAATATTGTAAGCAATATATAGCCTATTAATTTTCCTATAAATTTTAAAACTTTCATAGTAAATCCTTTTGTTTTAAGACTTTTTTAAGTTGGGTAGAAAGATTTTCTACACTTGTGCTATTATCAAAAACTACATTACTATTTTCTTTCATATTTAGTAATTGTTCTTGACTTTCTAATTTTGCTTTAGCATATTCAAGACTGATTTTATCTCTTTGCATCAATCTCTTGATTTGAATTTGATAGTCAGCGACCACCAGCCATACTTCATCTGCATCAAATTTCTCTTCCATTTGAAAGAAAAGTGGGATTTCGATAAAAACTACTTTTTCATCTAAAATTTCGATTTGTTTTTCAATCTCATCTAAGATATTTCTGTGGCTAAGCTGATTTAGTTTTTTTAGTTTTTTTCTATCAGAAAAAATTATTTTTGCAAGTTTCTTTTTATTTAAGCTTTCATTTTCAAAAGCTTGATCAAAATCCCCAGATTTTTTTATAGCCTCATAATTTTTTGCTCCAGGAATTAGTAATTCTTTGTTTACTTCATCTGCAGATATAAGCTTAAAACCCATTTCTTCTAATAGCTTGCACAAGGTTGATTTTCCAGAAGCTATTGTCCCTGTAATTACAATCTTACTTGGACTCATACATGCTTTCTCCTGTGTCAATTTCAACTAGTAAGGGTACCTTAAGGCTAGCAGCTGATTCCATGGATTGTCTTAAAATCTCAATTGCCTTTTCCTTATCCTCTATAGAAGATTCCAGAATGATTTCATCGTGGATTTGGAGGATAATCTGTGCATCAAGACCTGCTTTTTTAAGATTTTCATCTGTTTTTATCATAGCAATTTTTATAATATCTGCTGCTGTACCTTGGATTGGAGTATTTAAGGCAACCCTTTCTCCAAAGCTTCTTACATTAAAGTTTTTTGAAGTGATTTCTGGAATGTATCTCCTGCGATTAAATAAGGTCTCTGTAAATCCGTCTTCACGGGCCTTTTTTATGATATTATCCATATATTTTTTTACATTTGGATATCCTTCAAAAAATCCTTCTATATAATCTTTTGCTAGAGGTCTTGGTATATTTAAGTTTTGGGACAGTCCATAATCACTTATCCCATAAATTATACCAAAATTTACTGCCTTTGCATTGTATCTTTCAACTTTTGTAACTTCTTCTAAAGGTCTGTCAAAAACTTCTGATGCTGTTTTTGTGTGAATATCAACCCCATTTATGAAGGCATCTATCATATTTTCATCTTCTGATAATGATGCTAATATCCTCAGCTCGATTTGAGAATAATCAGCATCTATTAAAATTTTGCCAGGACTTGCCTTAAAGGCTTTTCTAATTTTGCGACCTTCTTCAGTTCTTATAGGCAAATTTTGTAAATTTGGTTCTGTAGATGAAAGTCTGCCTGTGGAAGCAATGCTCTGCCTAAAGGTGGATCTTATTCTTCCGTCTTCATCGATTGCACTTTCCAGGCCTTCGATATAAGTTGAACGCAATTTGTACATTTCCCTGTATTGTTCGATTTTAGGAATAATTTGATGTTCATCGCGTAATTTCTCTAGAACTGATGCATCAGTTGAAAATCCAGTTTTAGTTTTCTTTATAACTGGTAAGTCTAAATCTTTAAATAAGACCTCCCCTAATTGTTTTGTAGAATTGATGTTAAATTCAGAACCTGCTAGCTCATAAATCTCCCTAGTCAACCCTTCTATAACCTCATCTATTTCAGCTTTAAGGTTTTCCAAAACTTTAATATCCGTTACAAAACCAGCTATTTCCATATCTGCAAGAACCTTGGAAAGTTTAATTTCTATATCTTGGTAGAGGTCATACATCTTGTAGGATTTTAATTCATCTACCAGTTTTTCTTTGGAATTTTCAATAGTGTAAAGAACTGATGCTATATATGAATTTAATTCGTCTTGGTCGATGTCTTCGTATTTTTTAGTTTTTGCACCTTTGCCAATTAAATCTACCTCACTTATAAGTTCAAAATCCGAATAAATTTGACTTAAAGTTTTCACATCATAGGAAGACCTAGATGGATCTATTAGGTAATGCATAAGCATGGTATCATCATAAGGCAAGGCTAGATTAATTCCTAATTTATTTAATAAAACTACATCTTCTTTTATATCAAAAGAATTTTTTATTATATTCTTATCTGCAAAAATATCTTTAAATTTTGAAACAAATTCATCATCAGCCTTTATAATATAAGTCTTGCAATCAATAGTTTTTATAGCTAACTTATAAATCTGTGAATGAATGTAATTTTGCCCATCAAAAAAAGATTTAAAAGTAAATTCTTTATTTTTATTAATAGAATCTATTAGCCCTTTGTAATCATCAGTTTCTAAATATTCAAATTCTCTATCCGTATCAGCAACATCAACCTGACCTTCGATTTTTTCTAAAAACTTATTGAAGTTATATTTTGAAAACTTTTCTTTAAGTGCTGGATAATCTGGCTCAGTTAATTCTAGATCAGACAATTCAATTTCTACTGGGGCATTTTTAATTATTGTCCCAATTTTTTTGCTCATATAGGCTATTGATTCGCTATCTATTAAAGTTTGCTTGGTTTTTTTACCAGAGATTTCATCAATATGATCGTAAAGCCCCTCAATAGAACCATACTTTTGGATATATCCAATTGCTTTTTTAGGACCTATACCATCAATACCAGGGATATTATCAGATTTATCTCCCTCAAGACCCTTAACATCTATTAATTGCTGAGGAGTTAGACTATATTCTTCTTTTATAGTTGATAAATTATACTCAACCATATCAGAAATTCCTTTTTTAGTAAGATAAACTGTGATATTCTCATCTACCAGCTGTAAATAATCGCGGTCTCCAGTTATGATTACAACTTCATAACCTGCTTCTTGGCCCATATCGGCATAAGTTCCTACTATATCATCGGCCTCAAAACCATCAAGATCAGTGTAGGCTACTTTCATAGAGTCAAGTATATCTTTTAAAATTCCAAATTGATAAGAAAGCTCACTTGGCATCTTATCACGGGTTGCCTTATAATCTTTAAACTCATCGTGGCGGAAAGTTTTACCAGACCTATCAAAGGCAACAAGAACAGAATCTGGATTATATTTATCAAAAGCATTTTGGTACATAGTTAAAAAACCATACACACCGTTGGTCATTACTCCATCGTTGTTTGTAAGGTTTGGAAGAGCAAAAAAAGCCCTAAAAATCAAACTAGAACCATCAATTAGCATAAGTGTTTTACTCATTTGTCACTCCTTAGTTATAGTATAACGTAAAATGTGGATATTTTAAAGATTTGATTAAAATAGTATATGAATTTATAGGTTAGTAAAGTCTTTTAAAAAATCATATAAAAAACCTCGTAATCTAAATTGACTACGAGGTTTTTATATTATTTTTTATAGACTCTTGGTCTCTCTTAAGCGAATAAGCTTTTTTGGTGCCGGTGGTGGGACTCGAACCCACACGCCCTGGTGGACAACAGAGTTTGAGTCTGTCTCGTCTGCCAATTCCAACACACCGGCTCAATGGTTACCTAATAATTATAACACTTTTTGACTTCTTTGCAAATTGGTATTGGCAAGTTTCTCCCTTATATTCTTAGTAAAATAGATTTTCATAGCTAGAATTGCTAATATAAATCCTATTATGGCTCCTCCAATTACATCTGTGGGAAAATGAACGTACAAATATAATCTGCTAAAGGCAATTAAAACAGCCAATATACCTGTAAGTACTTTTAGTGATTTTTTCTTAGCCATAAATAATACTATAGTAAAAATTGTAAAAGCGTAGGATGTATGCCCTGAGGGAAATGAACCATCTTTTAAGGCTGGAATTAATAAGTTTGCGTAGTTTACAATATTAAAGGGTCTCACTCTGGTAAAAATATTTTTTAATAATAAATTTACTATTATCAGATTTAAAATAAATCCTAAGACCATTACCTTACCCATGGTCTTATATTCTTTTGTAGATAAAAAAATTATTATAAAGGCAATCCAAATTATCGACATATTGCCTAGGCTTGTAATTGTTACCATAAATTTATCAAGGCCAGGTGTCGATAATTTCTGAATTGCATCTAAGATTCCAATTTCAAAACTAGTCCACGGTCCCATTAATAATCTACCTCACTGGTAATGGTCGCCATGGTTGCATCATAAGCTTTTTGTATCCTATCTCTTTGGTATTCGTCCACTTCATCATAATATTTCCCACCATCTAGGAAATCTTCACATAAGTAAGTTCTCACACTGCGTCCATAATCGTTATAAGTCATACCAACCCAAAGAGGATAAGCTTCGATATCATCGATTGAAGTTTTGCCATCTGCTAGATTTTTGGATAATTCAAATCTATATGCTACTGATTGCTCAGTCCTGATGTCATTTACTGTTTCTAAATTTTGAATACTTATAAAATTTCCGCAGGCATAGGCTATAAATCCTTTTCTGCCATCAGCTGATTCGTATTCTTCATAAGGCTCTACTACGTGTGGATGATTTCCTATTACTAGATCTGCTCCCCAGTCAATCATTTTACGCCCTAATTCTATTTGGCTAGGATCTGCATTTGAGCGCAATTCTATCCCCCAATGAGGATATACCACTACAAAATCAGCACCCTTTTCCTTTGCTTTTTTGATGTCATCTTTGATTTCATCTTCATTTAGGTAGTTTACTTCTGGTACTTCTTCGCGCACTTGAAATAAATCTACTTTCCCATTACATCCATAGGTATAGGATAAGAATGCAAGTTTGATATTACCAACTTCTTTTATGATAAATCTAGTGTCATCACCCTCAGCACGGGTACCTACATGATCAAGTCCTGCATCCCTAATAGCTTCAATTGTTGTATTGACTCCCTCAATATCATTGTCTAGCGAGTGGTTGTTAGCAGTTGTTACAATATCAAATCCAGCTTCTTTTATAGCTTCCAGATACTCTGGTGGAGCATTAAATCTAGGATGGCCAGCGTATGGGACATTTGGATCAGTAGTTGTTTCATAATTTGCGATTGAAATATCTGCATCACTAATAAAATCTGAAACATACATGAATGAGTCTGAGAAATCATAGGATCCACCTCCCTTATTGTAGGCATATTGGGTTTGTCCCATATTTGCCATAAGGTCTCCACCTGTTTTTAGAGTTATGGTTTCAATTTTTTCTTCAACTTCCTCTTTTTCTTCTGAATCATTTGTATCTTCAACTGCTAAGTCACTATCTCCGCCTTGGTCACTTGTTGTAGCAATCTCATTAGAATTTAAGTTTTCAATAAGATCAGTTGTCCTCACTGGCTCTTTGCTCTCTTCTTTCACTTCTTCCTGGCCACAAGCTGTTAAAAGTAGAAGTGAAAAAAATAAGGCAAATGTTCTTTTTATTTTTATCATAGTTCCTCCCAATATTTACTAAGTCTATTGTAACCCAAAAGCCTAAAATTAGGCAATAAAAAACACCCTTTGATAGGTGAATTTTATATTAGACTACTATATGCTTCTTTTTTGCCCTTACTATATAAAATAATAAAGACTGCAAGAGCCAAAATCAAAATTAATACAGATTTTATATACTTATTGTAATTTTCCGCTAGCATATGAGTATTGCTGTAAATTATATAATAGATTATGGGAACTAAAACGATTAATAAAATTGCAATTATTAAATCTTTTCTAAATGCACTTTTCATATTTTCTTTTTCTAAATCTATAAATTCACTAGCTGCAACAGTGTACTTATTTGCTTGTTTTTCTTTTAGTTTTCTCTTTGAAAAATTACCTGTAAGCACCATAATTAATCCTATTAAGAAAACTATAAGAGATGGCAATATCCTATCTTCTATCTTTTCTGATATTATTAGCAAATATGGAATTATTGATACAATAATAATGAAAAAACCTAGGGCAAATATTAGCGAATAAATATTGTGCTTACTTACGTATTTTCTAACTGATTCAGTGTCCTTATATTCTGATTGAAAATTATCGTTCATTTTTATCTCCTTAAAGGATTTATACCCAAAAGAAATTTAGAACTTAATTATAAACAGCAATTTTCCCATATGGACCATTTACAATATTTATATTTGTATCAAAAATATTAGTGAGTTTATTCCCATCCATCACCTCATTGACAGATCCTTCTAAGACCAATTTTCCATTTTTCATTGCAAATATCCTATCAGAATATTGGGCGGCTACATTTATGTCATGGATTACCAAAACAAATGTTTTTTTCAAGGTATCACAAGCACGTCTTAGGAGTTTCATCATTGAAACTGACCTTGCCACATCAAGATTATTTAAAGGCTCATCTAACAAAACATATTCTGTTTCTTGGGCTAGAACCATAGCGACATAGGCCCTTTGCCTTTGTCCCCCAGACAATTCATCCAAATACCTATCTTCAAGTTCCCTAAGTTCAAAAAAATCTATATATTTTTCAATTATTCTTACATCTTCATCAGTAAATCTTCCTTGACTATAAGGAAATCTCCCAAATCCTACCAATTGTTTCACTGTTAATTTGCTGATAAAATTATTTTCTTGTTTTAAAATAGAAATCGTCTTAGCCATTTGGTTTGGATTTGTATGATCAATATCTAGTCCACCCACATTTATTTTCCCCGAATCCTTTGGCAAAAGTCTACCAATCATCATTAGCAAGGTAGACTTACCAGCACCATTTGGTCCGATTATTGAGTTTATACCACAATTTTTTATATCAAGACTAACAGGACCTATATTAACATCATCGCTATATTTTTTTTCTACATTATCTAAGCTTATCATAATTTTTCTTCCTTAAATATTAAAATCAGGAATGAAATCCCTCCTATTAATTCAATCAAGACTGAAACTACTCCGTTTGCGTTAAATATGTGATTCATAATAAAGTATGAACCAGCCAAAATATCAAAGGCTAGCACCATTGCCATAATAAGTAAGTATTTGTGGTCATAAGTTTTTGCTAACTCATAAGTCAGTGTAGCCACCAAAAATCCATAAAAGGTCATTGGACCAACAAGAGCTGTTGAAATACTAATTAAAATTGCAACTGCTATTAATGATAGAAAAGTTGCTTTTTTGTGATTTAGACCTAAATTTGTTGCTACATCCTTGCCAAGACTTAGGACATTTAACTTTCGCACATTTAAGAATACTCCCAATATCACAAAAAATATTATTCCAATGGCTAAGGGGAAATATTCTGCATCAGAATTATTAACAGAAGCAAAAAGTTTTGCCTGCAAAATATCAAATTCTGATGGGGAAAGGAGCCTACGCATAAAGGCTGCTATTGATTTCAGACCTTGGCCTAAAATAACTCCTATTAAAAGCATTAGCTCTATATTTCCATTTCTTTTTGTAAAAATCCCCATAAAAAGCAGTAGACATAGGCCTACCATAAGGATGATTTGAAATATAAAATATCCCTTGCCTCCTATGGACATAAATCCTGTTATTCCTAAAAAATACATTATAGCTGTATTTATAGTCGAATAAATTGCCTCGAAACCTAAAATTGATGGAGTTATAATCCTGTTATTTGTTACACTTTGAAAAAGTATGCTTCCGACAGACTGGCAAACTGCTGCTATTGCCATGGCAATTATTGCAATTTGCCTGCGTCTTACAATTGGCAAAAAAGATGGAGAATCAATAGGGACTGGGTTTTTATAAACAAGGAGTCCATATATTGTTAAAACAGCTAGCAAAGATAAAATTACCAGACTTATAATATATGACTTTTTTTCCTTTTCTGATCTAAAACTACTTATATAAGAAGATTTACTTTTCATATCTTAAATCTCCTCATATTTAGTAAAATAATTATAAATATAATTGAACCTGCGCTTCCTAAAATAAGTGATACTGGTAGTTCAAATGGTGCAATAATTGTTCTTGAAATAATATCTGCTGCTAGCATCACCATCATTGATACTAAACAAACCCAAGGAATGTTTTCCCTAAGATTATCTCCCCTATATAGGGAAACAATATTTGGTACAATTAGACCTAAAAATGGAATATTTCCAATTACAGCAGAAACTATCCCACAAGCTAAGGCAACTAAAATATTTGCCCTTAATATAATCTGATTATAATTAAGACCAAGATTTGTTGATATATCTTCTCCAAGTCCTGCAATTGTTAGTTTATCAGCATACATATAAATAGCTATTGTAATAATTATTATAAAAAATAAATATTCATAGCGTCCTCGTTGGACCGGGGCAAATGATCCTTGAAACCAAACTTCGATTACCTGAGTCATATTGAATTCTAAACCAATAAAGGTTGAAATTGCAGAAACAACTGCCCCTAGCATAATACCAACAATTGGCACAAATAGGGATGATTTTAATTTTATATTTCTAAGTAAATAAAAGAAAACCATAGATCCAATAAAGGAAGCTATGATCGCCCCTGTCATTCTTTGAAGCAGGCTAGGCTTTGGAATTAGAATATAAACTAAAACAAGGCCAAGTCCCGCCCATTCAATAGTTCCTGTTGTGGTTGGTTCTACTAATTTATTTTGAGATATTAGCTGCATGACGATACCCGATAGGCTCATGGCTACTGCTGAAAGCATTAAGGCTAAGGTCCTTGGAATTCTTGTTATAAATACCATTTCAAAAGAATTCCCCTCTTTAAAAATGTCATAAGCTCCTGTAAAAACAGAAGCTATAGCTAGAATTATTACTATCCCTAGAGCAATTATAAAGGGTTTTGTAAATATTATTCTTTTTGTATTTTCCATCTTATTTGCTAAACAACTCTGCTAAACCATCAAATATCTTTGTATAAGTAATGATTGATTCGTTGGTGTAGGTATCATTTGGAGCGTAATAAATTTTATTGTTTTTAATGGACTCAAGATCTTTTAAGGCTTCTGATCCTTCTATTACTTCCATAGCAGGTTTAGAATTTTCTTCGCTTCTTACTGCTGCATCACGATCTAAGACCATTAAGTAGTCTGGTTTTGATTCTGCAATTGCTTCTACAGAAATGTCATCCCCCTTGTGGTCTGACGAATCATTTTTCACCTCTAGAGCTGGTTCAAGTTCTAGTATTTCATATACAGGCCCCCATACTCTTCCATATTTTGGCGCTGAATACCCGATTTCTCCACCAGAAACTACAATTCCCATTACACTGCCACCCTTATAAGCAGCTTTTGCTTTTTCTATTGATTCTTCAAGATTTGCTATTAGCTCATTTGCTTTTTCTTCTTTGTCAAAGATTTCTCCTAAAATCATTGTAGAATTCATGAATCCTTCTATAAGATTATTTCCTGGAGAGTCTGCATCTTCTGAGACATCTGAGTCTAAATCAATTACAGAAGCATTTGGTACAATAGCCTTAATATCCTCATAATAATCAGCAAATCTTTGGCCGATTATTACAAGATCTGGATCAGTTGCTGCTAGTAACTCTAGATTTGGTTCTCTGTGGTTACCAATGTTTTCTACACTTTCATCTTTCAAATAGGAAGATGTTTCTGGCATAACATCTTTTGGTGCAGCTACCAGTTCAACTCCCATGGCTTCTAAAACTTCAAAGTTTCTGCTATCAAGGGCAACTACTTTTTTAGGATTGCGGGCAACTTCGACTTCACCATGGGAATCTGTGATTGTAAGAGTATCTGATTTCACCTGGCTTGATTCAGTATCTTTAGAAGTTTCATCAAGATTTGCATTTTCTTTTTCAAGATCTTGACTTACTTCAGTTTTATTTGCAGGACTATCTGCAATATTCTTTTCTGTTTCTATATTGTTTGCACAAGCTGTGAGGGCCAATGCAAGTATCGCTATTGACATAATTTTTGTATTTTTCATAAAATACTCCTTAAACATATTATTAATGATACTGATTATCATTAGCAAAAGTATAACATATCCTAGTAAACTAGTCAACATTAAGGATTAATAGATTTTGTTAGAAAATCAACCTATATAGCTATCCAATTAAATCAATCAATTTATTTAATTTCAACAAAAAACTTCCTAAGTCTCTAGGAGATTTAGGAAGTCTACATTTTCTATTAATATAATTTTGCCCCTGCTGGGATATTGTTACTTACCATTAGGACATTTAGTTTTTCTTCACCATTTTGTTCATGAACTGCTGATAAGATCATACCTTGTGATTCCTCACCCATCATTGCTCTTGGTGGTAGGTTAACTATGGCTACTAAATTTTTGCCGATTAACTCTTCTGCTGTGTAATGTTTTTTGATACCA
Source organism: Anaerococcus martiniensis (assembly GCF_043187485.1). Lineage (GTDB taxonomy): Bacteria > Bacillota > Clostridia > Tissierellales > Peptoniphilaceae > Anaerococcus > Anaerococcus martiniensis. The sequence goes on along the minus strand of NZ_CP171106.1, from coordinate 1,387,545 downwards.
GACAGGATTATTCTTGGTGTATCTGTACCGTCATCTAAGGTAAATTTAAGTAGTTTATTTGATTTTGGTACTTCTTCACAGTCTGTTACTTTTACAACTCTAAAGTCTGATTTTGAAAATGTTTCAAAGTCTATATCATCATAGAATTCTTCAGTTTCCACACCAGTAAAGTCTACAACTTCATTTGTTTCTTCAACTGTTTTTGTAGGTGCTATTTCAATATTTTCTACAGCATTTTTACCAGTAGGTTTCATTGTTGGGAATAATAGGACATCACGAATTGAGTGTTGACCAGTAAGTAACATTATCACTCTGTCAATACCTATACCAAGACCACCTGTTGGAGGAAGTCCTACTTCGAGAGCATTTACAAAGTCGTGATCCATCATTTGTGCTTCATCATCACCTTTTTCACGTTTAGCAACTTGCGCTTCAAATCTTTCTCTTTGATCTGCAGCATCGTTCAATTCTGAGAATGCATTTGCTACTTCTTTTCCATTGATAAAGGCTTCAAATCTATAAGTTAATGACTTATCATCATTTTTTCTTTTAGCTAGAGGTGAGATTTCTACTGGGTAATCGATTATAAATGTAGGTTGGATTAGCTTATCTTCTACAAATTCTTCGAAGAATTCCGCAATGATTTCTCCACGTGTTTCTTTTACTTCAACACCTTTTTCTTTTGCAATTGCAACTGCATCTTCATAAGATGTGATTTGGTTAAAGTCAATACCAGTTTCATCTTTGATAGCATCAATCATTGGAATTCTAGCCCATGGCGCTTTTAGTTCTATTTCTTGGCCGTCATATTCGATAGTGGTTTTTCCTAGAACATTTGTAGCTACTGTTTCTACCATATGTTCTGTAATTTCCATCATATCTTCATAGTCTGCATAGGCTTGGTAAAGTTCCATTGCTGTGTACTCAGGATTGTGAGTAGCATCCATACCTTCGTTTCTAAACATTCTTCCCATTTCATAAACTTTATCAAATCCACCGACAATTAGTCTTTTTAAGTAAAGTTCGTTTGCAATTCTTAGATACATATCTATATCTAATGTGTTGTGGTGGGTGATAAATGGACGTGCTGTGGCTCCACCTGCGATTGTATTTAAAATTGGTGTTTCAACTTCGATAAATCCTCTGCCGTCTAGGAATTTTCTAATTTCAGAAATAATTTTGCTTCTTAAATAGAAAACTTCTTTTACTTCTGGATTTACAATAAGGTCTAAGTATCTTTTTCTATATCTTAAGTCTGGGTCTTTTAGTCCGTGCCATTTTTCTGGCAATATTTGTAAGGATTTTGTTAGTAGTTGAGGATTTTGAGTCTCAATTGAGATTTCACCTTGGTTTGTTTTAAAAACATTTCCCTCAATACCTACTATATCACCAATATCATATTTTTTTACTTGTTTGAATTCATCACCGATAACATTTTTACGATTTACAATTTGGATTGTTCCAGATTCATCTTGGATATCCATAAAACTCATGTTTCCGTGACCACGTTTTGCTCTAATACGACCAGCAATTCTTACAGACTTACCATCGTAATTTTCAAAATTATCTTTAATTTCACTTGCAGGTGTGCGGTCTTTAAAGTTTACAATTTCGTGTGGATCTCTACCTTCTTGCTTAAGTTCTTCAAGTTTTTCTCTTTTAATCTTAAGCATTTCATTTAAATCTTTATTGTTATCAGTCATCATTTCTCCTTATTTAATGTCTTTAATAGTAAAATACATTTTGCCATTTGGAGTAGCTACTTCTACTCTGTCATCGACTTTTTTTCCTAAAAGTGCAGCACCTACTGGTGATTCGTTTGATATAAAACCTTTTATAGGATCAGATTCTGCTGTACCAACAATTTTGTAATCCAAAGTTTCATCAAATTCTTCATCGTGTACTGTCACTGTATTTCCTACCCCAACTTCATCAGAATTTAAATCTACTTCGATAGTTTTTGCATTTCTTATCATATCTTCGACTTTTGCTATACGACTTTCGATTTCACCTTGTTCATTTTTAGCCTCATCGTAGTCAGCATTTTCTGATAAGTCACCAAAACTTCTTGCAATTTTTATTTTTTCTGCAATTTCTGGTCTTCTTTTGGTCTTTAGGTACTCTAATTCATCTTCTAATTTTTCTAAATATTCTTTAGAAAGTATAACTTCTTTATTTTCTGCCATTTAATCCCTCTAAAACATTCTTATATTCATCTAATAAATCAAAAATTTCTTCTTTAGTTTTTAATTTATTAACTTCATCTCTAACTTTGCTTGAGTCTGGTAATCCCTTGATATACCAACCCACATGCTTTCTCATTTGATTTACAACCAGTCTTTCCTCTTTATATTCTAGTGATAAATCATACTGCTCTCTAATTTGGTCTATGATTTCACTCGGGGTAACCGGAGTGTAGCTACCAGTTTTTAAATATTCCTTAATATACTTAAATAAAAATGGATTGCCCATGGCACCTCTTGCTAGCATAACACCATCGGCATTTGTCCTTTGAACAATATTTTTAAAATCATCAACAGTAAAGACATCTCCATTTGCAATTACTGGTATAGAAAGAGCTTCCTTTAAATTTTTAATATCATCCCAATTTGCACTTCCGCTATAATGTTGCTCACGGGTTCTGCCGTGGAGGATGACATAATCTATTCCATTATCCTCGCAAATCTTACCAATTTCAATATAATTTTTTGAAGAATCATCAACTCCTGAGCGGAATTTTACATTTACTTTTTTGTTAGTAGATTTTACCAAGGTTTTTGTTATCTTATCCACAAGGTCAGGATCTTTCATCAAAGCAGACCCTTCTCCATTTTTGAAGATTTTTGGAGCAGGACAACCCATATTAAAACTTAGGTCAGTAATATTTTCAAGTGGGTTGATTTTTTCTTTTATAGCTCTTTCAATTTTTTCTGGATCACTACCAAAAATTTGGATATTTGCGTGTTCTTCTTTTTCTGATATAAAAAGAATTTCATCGGTTTGCTTGTTATCATAAACCATGGCATTAACACTGGCCATTTCAGTAAATGTTTTGTCTGCCCCATATTTTTCACAAACAATCCTGAAAGCTACATCTGTTACTCCTGCTAGAGGAGCTAGCATTACCTCTTTATTTTTTAATTCTATCATAGATAATTTTTAGCCCATCAAGCATCAAATCAGGTTCTATATATTCAATATATTTTGATTCATGAGCAATTAGTTCTGAATATCCACCAGTTGCGATTACATTTATTTTTTCGCTAACTCCATGATCATTTTTTAATTCTCTTTGGATTTGGTCAATTACACCATCTATTAGCGAAATATAACCATACACAATACCTGCATTCATGCTGGCAGGAGTTGTTTTTGCAATTGCAGTTGTTGGATTTCTAAGTTCTATTTTTGGTAATTGAGCAGTCATTCCAAATAATCCATCTTGGGCAATTCTTATACCTGGTGCAATTGATCCACCAAGGTATCTTGCATCTTTTGTGATTACATCAAAAGTTATTGCTGTACCCATATCAACAATTATTGCCGGACCACCATACTTATCATAACTTGCAACTGCATTTACAATCCTGTCAGCTCCAACATCTTTTGGTGATTCATAATCATTTATAATTCCGGAATCGGTTTTATAGTCAATAATTATTGGTTCTTTGCCAAACATTTTGCGATTGCAAGATTGCCAAGCATACATAATATCTGGAACAACTGATGAAATTATAGTATCTTCAATACAATCTTTTTTTATCTCATGAATTGTGAACATATTAAAAAGGGTAGCTACTAATTCATCGCTGGTGCGTTTTAAATTTGTAGCCACTCTATATCTGAATTCTAATTTGTCATTATTAAAAACACCAAGCACAGTGTTGGTATTTCCAATATCTACTACTAGCAGCATCATTTCTCCCCTTAGAGTTTTATAATCAAATTTAACTCTAATATGATACGATAATTTTTGTGATATTCAACTATTTACCTAGTTTATATTTTCTTATTAAATTATTGACAGTCTTAATATCTTCGCTTTTTACTTTTGTTGCTTCGTTTGTTTCTTGTCTATCTTTTTTTACAACCATTACCAAGTCATTTTTTTCCTTATCAAATCCCCATTTTTTAAGTTCTTTATAAGTATAAAAATTAGAATTAATAAGTACTCCATTTTCTGCAATATAAAGTTTATTTTGTTGGACAAGGGCAAATACAAAGGCTAAAACAACCATAACAACTGACATATATATTGCATTTCTATTATTTTGTTTGATACCAGCTACAAGATTAAATATTGCTGTTGCAAGTAAAAATAGAAGTAGGACCCATTCAAAAGTTGTAGAGGGTCTATCAAATTTGTGAGTTTCGCCTGCCAGTAATTTTTTATTTGTAAATGATTTATAAATTCTATAAATAAAAAATGCAATAATTGCAATATACATTATCAAGACAAAATTATCTAAATTATTTTTTCCATTAAACATAATAACTCCTTAATAAAAAATAGGCCAGCTGACCTATCCTTCATAAACTGATCTTTTTAAAATGCCGATATAAGGCAAGTTTCTATACTTTTGATCATAATCAAGACCAAAACCAACAACAAATTCGTTAGGTATCTTAAACCCATACCAATCTGGTTTTATGTCTACCTCTCTTCTTTCAGGTTTATCAAGCAAGGTTACAATTTTAATATCCTTAGGATCCCTTTTCTCAAGATTATTTCTTAATTTTAAGAGTGTATGTCCAGTATCGATAATATCTTCAACCAGCAATACATTTTTATCCTTAATATCAGTATCAAGGTCTTTTAAGATCTTGACATTTCCACTAGAAATAGTTCCGCTATCATATGAAGAAACTGCCATAAATTCTAAATTTATGTCTAGTTTTATATGTTTTGCAAGTTCTGCCATAAACATTACAGATCCCTTTAAAATCGCCACCATTATTAATGTATCTTCGTCTTTATAATGTTCATTTATCTGACCTGCAAGTTTTTTAATTCTAACATTCAAACTGTCTTCATCAATCAAAACTTTTTCTATTATCTCATTTGTATCGCTAATCATCTGCTACCTCGATTTTTAAAATATTATTTGTACCACTATCAAGCTTATAATCATCAGAAATCCTATAGCCTCCAACCCAAATTATATCATTTTCCGATAAAATTATTGGAATCTGGTCTCTGATATTCTTATCTATTTTCTCATCAATAAAAAAATCTTTAAGTTTTTTCCTATGATTCATACCAAATGGTTTAAATTTATCGCCATTTTCCCTACTTCTAATTATAAGGGGAAAGGAAATTTTATCCAAATCAAAATATCCAATATTTTTTGATTTCTTATCTTTTTCTAAAACCCTTGAAGCTTTTATTTTTTTTCCTTTAAATCTAACTTCCTCACCAAGATTTAGCCTTACAATCTCTTGTTTATAGCTATCTTCATTTGAAATTACCATATCATAAGAATTGTAATTTTTTATAAATACCAATTTACCTTTTATAATTTTTTTGCCTGTATCAAGGTCCAAAAGATTTAAAAAATCATCAATATTTTCCTTTGAAAAGTTTTTAACATTTCCTTGTAACTTATAAATTGATTTTCTTAAAATCCTAGCTTTTAAGGAATATGAAAGATTTTCAAATTCTTCCTTATCAAACTTTACAAAGGTTTTATCCTCAATAACTGCAACTACCTCGTATTTTTGGTCTATAAGTTCATCTATAATTTCCAAATCATTTTTTATTAAATCCGATAAATTATAGAAGTTTTCAATTGCATTTGGATTTAATTCTGCTATTTTAGGAAAAATCTCATTTCTTATGTAATTTCTACTATAATCATTTTCTAAATTTGTAGCGTCAATGGCATAAGGAATTTTTTTTTCATTTAGATATGCTAAAATTTCTGATTTTTTAAATGATAAAATTGGTCGAATTATTTTGCCATTTTTATAATCCATTCCAGAAAGACCATCTAGGCCTGTCCCACGCGCTATCCTAAAAAGCATAGTCTCTGCTTGATCATCCATATTATGGGCAACAGCTATTTTTGCACTTATATTTTCTTTAGCTAAACTAGAAAAAAAGTCGTATCTTAACCTTCTACCTGCATCTTCTGGGGATAATTTATTTTCTTTTGCAAAATCATCCATGCTGGATTTTTTGACTTTAACTTCAAGATTTAGTTTTTTCCCTGTTTCAACCACTAAGTTTTCATCAAAAATAGCTTCTTTTCTATGTAAGTGGTTAAGGTGGGCTAGGATTATTGTTAAATTATATTCAGTTTTTATTTCATTTAGAAGATATATTAGAAATTGGCTATCTGGACCGCCACTAGCCCCCACTATGATGGTATCATTTTTATCTATTAAATTATATTTTTTTATATTTGATAAAAATCTGCTAGTTATCGTCATTATTTGTTTCTTGCTCTACATCATCAGTTTCATCTTCTTCTTTTTCATTTTCACCCTTTACCATACCTAGTCTTTCTTGGGCGATTTTTTCTTTAAATTGGTCTGTGTTTCTGATTTCGTAGTCACTTTCAAGACTTGTTATTTCTTCGTTTACGGAATCTAGTTTTTTCTTTGTAGAGTTTATTTCTGAATTAAGGGTGTTTATTTCTGCATTCATCATTTTATTTAAAAATATATATGCAATTGTACTAAGTATTAAAATAAATAAAACACTTAGTAAAAACCTTCTATTTTTAGCTTTTCTCTTTTTTTGATAAGATTTTGCCCTAGCCATCTATTACCTCATACATCTCTTCTGCAGTAGATTTTTTGGCACCTTCTATAAGTCCTGTGACTTTTACCTTTAACTTGCTATTTCCAAAGGCAATTTCAATTATATCACCTTCTTCTACTACTGAGCCAGCTTTTGCGGTGTTACCATTTATCAAAACTCTGCCATTTTCACAAGCTTCTTTTGCTACTTGCCTACGTTTAATTATTCTTGAATTTTTTAAAAATTTATCTATTCTCATAGGTTAATTTTACTATAAGAAAGTGTTTATATCTAGGCAAAAAAAATAAAAGCCCAGTTGAACCTGGGCTTAAAAATTTATTCTTATAGTAAATGATCGTCTTCTGAATCTACTTCTTTAACATCTCCAGATTCAACAACGTCTAATCTTTCTTTTCTTACTGTATCAGAAACTCTTTCGTTTTCTGTAACTGTTTCTGTATTTACATCAACTTCTTCTGTTACGTAAGCTTCTTTATCTACAGATACTCTTTCTTCGTGGATTGGAATTCTGATTTCATCAGATGCTTCATCAAAAGCGTATCCATCAACTGCTTCGCCTTCAACAGCATGTCTTTCAACTGTAACTCTTTCTTTTTCTACTGGTACTTCGATTTCTTGAGTTTCAGTTACAACTTCTTTTCTAAGTCCAATTTCACCAGTTTGAACTCTTTCTTTGTTTACTCTTAATCTTTCTTCGTGAAGTCTGATTTTATCTCTTTTTGAAAGGTCTTCTCTTTCAAGAATATCTTCATCGATGTAGTCTTTTCTTTGTTCGTATGTTGTGTCGATAAATTCAGGATTTTCTAGGTAGTCATCTCTTTCGATTGCTAATACGTAGTTTCCGCTTTCAACTGCACCTAGTGCTTCATCAGAAACTTCTCTATCGAATCCAAAATCACCAAAGTAAGCTGGATCTAAATCTTCACCTGTGTAGTAAGCATAGATTCCATTATATTCTGGATCTAATGTGTCTCTGTTTGCTCTATCTGAAATACCGTAATATCTAAGGTTTTCATTATTAAATTCGTTAGCAGAAATAACTTCAAGTTCACTATCGCTAAAACCTTGAGCTCTTAGTTGGTCGATTCTTGCTAGTAATTCATCTTCTGTTCTGAATGTTTCAAAATTTGCCATTATATATCTCCTTTTATTTTTAACTTCCTAGACTCTCGTCTATATCGTTCTAGTAGGTATATACCCCCCACAAAAATTTATTAAACATAAATATAAAACTTTTTTTAAACTTTACAATAATTTATATTTATTAATCAATATCCTCATAATTTAGTTTGCTATCATCTACAGTTACAATCTCTTTTCTAATAGGGACTCTGATTTTTTGCATTTCTATATATTTTTCACGTCTAATAACTATCTCTTCAACAACCTTTTTCTCTTTTCTAACCCTTACCCTCTCTTCATGAAGGGGGATTACAATAGTCTCACCATTTTTAAGTTTTTCTAGATATTCGTCATTCAAATTTATATTATCCATGTAAAATCATCCTTTCGCAGTTTATTAATTTATACCCATAAAATTAAAAGTATAGTGAAAATGGTGATGATATGAATAATATTTTGCATATAGATTGTGATGCTTTTTATGCATCTTGTGAAGAAATTAGAAATCCAAGACTTAAAAATTATCCACTGGCTGTTGGTGGGCTTACAAATAAATCAATAATTACAACTGCAAATTACAAGGCGAGAAAATATGGCATTCACTCTGCTATGCCTGTTTTTATGGCAAAAGAACTTTGTCCAAATCTAATATTAATACCGGTTGACCACCCATATTATAGAAAAAAATCAGATGAGGTTTTTACTATTATCAAAAAATATGCCATTAATTTTGAACAAGTTTCCATAGATGAGGCTTATTTACAAATAGAAAGTCAAAATCCCTTAGACCTAGCTAGAAAGATCCAAGATGAAGTTTTTTTAAAAACTCAAATCAATGTTTCAATAGGCATATCATATAATAAATTTTTGGCAAAACTTGCCAGCGACTGGAATAAACCCCATGGATTAAAAGAAATATCTAAAAGCGATGTTCCAGAAATTTTAATGGATTTAGATATAAAAAAAGTCCATGGCCTTGGTATTCATGGTGTAGAAAAATTAAAAAATATTGGAATTTATACCATAAAAGATTTATTAAGACTTGATGAAAATTTTTTAATTGAACTTTTTGGCAAGCACGGATCTTATATTTATGGGGTAATACGTGGTGAGGACAAAAGAGAAATAAATCCTAGTCGCAAGAGGAAGTCCTTGGGGCGAGAGCGAACTTTTAGAGAAAATACAAATGACATAAATATTTTAAATCAGTATCTAAAAGAAATATCCGAAAAAATTGAAGATGATTTAGAAAAAAAAGACTTGCAGGGCAAAACTATAAATCTCAAAATAAAAAATAGTGATTTCAAAACCATTACCCGTGCTATAACTCTTCAAGAACCTATTTATAAAAAAGAAGATATTTTTAATTCTGCCAGTGAATTGTTAAATGAAGTTTATAAAAACGAATATGTAAGATTAATCGGAATTTCTCTTTCAAAATTATCAAATCGCAATAGCAACCAATTAACATTTTTATAAAATAAAAAAGTACTGAATTTAATCAGTACTTTTTCTTATTTAAACATCTAGGCTTTCTTGAGTATCTTCATCTTCAAATAAATTTTCATCTTCGTCTTTATTTAAAGAAGCTCTGATTTTGCCTTCGATTTCGTTCATAATATCTTTATTTTCTTCAAGGTATGTTTTTACATTTTCACGTCCTTGGCCAAGTTTTTCTCCACCATATGAGAACCATGATCCAGCTTTTTCTACTATATCCATTTCTACAGCTGTATCTAGGATAACACCTGATTTTGAAATACCAGATCCATACATAATATCAAATTCTACAACTTTAAATGGTGGTGCTACCTTATTTTTTACAACTTTTACACGTGTACGAGATCCAATTGAATTATCGCCTTCTGTTATTGTTTTTATCCTACGAATATCAAGTCTAACTGATGAGTAGAATTTAAGGGCACGACCACCCGTTGTAGTTTCTGGCGAACCAAACATAACCCCAACTTTTTCTCTTAACTGGTTGATAAAAACTACAGTTGTATTTGATTTTGCAATTACACCTGTAAGTCTTCTAAGAGCCTGGCTCATTAGTCTAGCTTGCAGACCTACGTGGCTATCTCCCATCTCTCCTTCAATTTCTGCTCTTGGTACTAGGGCTGCTACTGAGTCGATGATGATTAAATCTACGGCACCAGAACGTACTAGAGATTCTGCAATATCTAATCCTTGTTCACCCGTATCTGGCTGTGACAAAATAAGATTTTCAATATCTACCCCTAGATTCCTAGCATATTCTGCATCCATGGCATGCTCTGCGTCTATAAATGCACACATATGGCCTTGTTTTTGATCTTCTGCAATCATATGAAGGGCTAGTGTTGTTTTACCAGAAGATTCTGGCCCAAATATTTCTATAACTCTTCCCCTTGGAATACCACCAATTCCAAGGGCAATATCTAGATTTATAGCTCCTGTTGGGATAGCTGATACTGCTACCTTTGGAGCTTCTCCCATTTTCATTATTGATCCTTTACCATATTTTTTTTCAATATTTTTAAAGGCTTGGTCTAGTGCTTTTTGTTTGTTATCATCCATATTAATCTCCTATATATTTTCTAAATCTAAAACTTCTTTGTTTTTAATTATATAATCTAGTCCTGAAATAATTGTTAGTATAACTGCTATATAAAATACATAAACTCCAGCAATATTTAAAGTGCTATTATTTAGTAAAAGTAAAACTAGGGCTATCATTTGGCTAGTTGTTTTAAGTTTTCCCCATTTGCTGGCTGCAATTGTTATACCCTTATCTGCTGCAAGTGTCCTAAAACCTGTAATTATAAGTTCCCTTGCAATAATTATTATAACAGCCCAAGCAGGAATTATGCTTGCTTCTACTAAGACTACAAATGCCGCCATAGTTAGTAATTTATCCACCAATGGATCTACAAATTTCCCAAAGGTTGTAACTAAGTTTCTACTACGTGCTAGGTGCCCATCTAGGGCATCGGTAAGGGATGCTATTACAAATACTATTGCTGCAATATTATAATCTGTACCATAAATATAATATAAAACTAGAAATACTGGGATTAAAAGTAATCTTAAAACTGTAACTTTATTCGCTATATTCACCTAAATCTCCTTCAAAATAAGACCTATCTACCAAGACTTTTCTTGGTTTGCTGCCCTCATATGGACCTACAATTCCTTTTGCTTCAAGCTGGTCGATAATTCTACCTGCCCTTGCATAGCCAATTCTAAGTTTTCTTTGTAAAAGTGAAACTGATGCGGTGTTTTCATCTATAATTATTTGAGTTGCTTCATCAATTAATTCATCCTCATCATCCACTTCTTTTACTTGAGAATTTTCCTCTACCGTTTCTATGGCTTCTTGGTTATAATCTGCCTTAGTCTCTTCTTTAATATATTCAACCACATCCAATACTTCCTTGTCTGATACAAAAGCTCCTTGGATTCTAAGTGGTTTCATAGAGTCACTTGATGCATAAAGCATATCCCCTTTTCCTAAAAGTTTTTCTGCTCCAGAAGCATCAAGTATAGTTCTAGAATCTGTTTGACTGGTTACAGCAAATGAAATCCTAGATGGTATATTTGCCTTTATTGTACCTGTGATAACATCTACTGTTGGCCTTTGGGTTGCAATTACTAAATGAATTCCACATGCCCTTGATTTTTGAGCTAGGCGCATGATGTAATCTTCCACTTCACTTGCTGCAGTCATCATAAGATCCGCAAGCTCGTCTATGATTACAACAATATATGGTAAATTTTCCATAGACTCGTCAGTTTCAGCTGCTCTTTTATATCCTTCTATATCACGAACATGGTATTTTTGAAAGGCCTTATATCTTTTTTCCATTTCAGAAATAGCCCAAAATAAAGAGGAACTTGCCTTTTTAGGATCTGTAATAACCGGCATAATTAAATGAGGAATGCCATTATAAACTGAAAGTTCAACTACTTTTGGATCTATCATCAATAGCTTAACTTCATCTGGAGAGTGTTTGTAAAGTATACTCATAATAATTGTATTGATACATACTGACTTACCAGATCCTGTTGCCCCAGAAACTAGTAAGTGTGGCATCTTTTCAATACCAGAGACCACAGGTTCACCTGAAATTGATTTGCCCATAGCAAAAGGAATTTTTGATTTAGCATTTGCAAATTTATTTGTGCTAATTATTTCCTTAAATCCTACTATTTCCTTGCTATCATTTGGAACTTCAATACCCACATGACTTTTTCCTGGAATAGGTGCTAGGATTCTAATACCACTAGTTGCAAGTGATAGGGCCAAATCATCAGCAAGATTTAATATCTTACTTACCTTTACCCCTCTTTGTGGTTTTAATTCATAGCAAGTAACTGTGGGTCCTATGTCTATTTGAACAACTTTTGCTTCTATGCCAAAACTTTCTAGTGTCTCTTCTATGGCGATTGCTTTTTCCTTTATTTCACCCTCATCAATTGATCCTGCATCAGTCCTATCTTCTAGCAAGTCAACCGGTGGATAATTATAGTTGTCAAATTCTTTTTTGAAAGTCTCATCCAAGTCTTTCATTTCTATTTGCTTTGACTTATAGCTTCTTACTTCAATTTCTTCATCATCTGAAAAATCGTAAGTTTTAATAGCCTTTTTCTTTGGCCTTACTTCTTTTTCAATAGGCTGATCTATTTTTTCTATAAGCTCAGTTTCTGTAATAGGTTTTTCTTCTAAAGTTGGTCCTAGATTATGGTTATCATTTGCTATGAAGATTTCCTCATCTTCACTTTCCTCAACTTTTTTGCTAGCTTCATTTCTTTTTTCTTTAAGACTTGCAAATAAATCTGAAATCTTACTCGCAATTAGGATTATAATATCTCTAATCTTTCTTAAAAATTCACCATAGGTAAGTGGGCTTATACCAATTACAAATAAAAATATTGAAAGAGCAAATAAAATATCTAGTCCCAAAGTTCCCAAAAAACTAATAATATAATATGCAAAAAATCCGCCAATCATTCCACCAGAATCAGCTGCATTTTGTATATTATAATCTATTGTCCAATTTAAATCGTTTCTTACATAAGCTTTGGATAAAAATGCCAGGGTCATTATAAAAAGTAAGTATAAAAGCAAAAAATATTTGATATTTTCCCTGTATTTATCCCTGTAGGCAAATAAAAAACTGATAAAAATAATAGCTGGAAAGGCTAAGGCTAGTTTGCCAAATGTATTAGTAAAACTATTGGTTATTGCATTTCCAACTTTTCCAGTATTTGATGAAAAAATAAATATAAATAAAATTAAAGATAGACCCATCACAACTAATGAAAATACATTAAAATCAAAGGTCCATTCTCTCTTTTTCTTAGCTCTATTTCTAGGAGGTTTATTTGTAGATTTTTTTCTTATTCGATTGTCATTTTTACTATTTGTCATAATTACCTCATTATAAATTATATATGAAATGGGCAAAAAAATAAACCTTGGCAAAGGTAAAAGGCAGCTAATAAAACTTAGCTGCCCAAAAAAATTTATTACTCAGCCTTGGTTTTTTCTACATTTATTTTTGTAAATATGGTTATTATAATAAAAACAATCGAAAATCCTAGCAAAATCAAGGTATTAGTATTGAAAAATGAGTAATTTAAATCTGTATTTATATTTTTAATATTTTCCACATAATAATAGGAAGGAAATATTTTTCCTAATTTGCTAGCCAAATCTCCTAATAGTTCTTGTGGGACAAATATTCCTGTCAAAAATGATGATCCCAAAGAAAATACATTCATTATCCCTGTAATTGTATTTTGATTTTTGGCTAGTTTTGAAATCATTACTGCAAAACATACAATAGTTGCTGTAAATAAGAGTGCATTTGCCATCATTTGTTTAGTTGGTCTTGAAAATGTGAAATCTTTAAAGAATATACAATAAAAAATTATATAGACTAACCAAACCACTAGCCCGCAAACTATATGGCCAAGAATTATTTGTAAATTTTGCTTAGATTTTTTAAGAGGAGATATTAAATTTCTTTTGTTAGTACTTTCTCTATTGTATGTTAAACTTATAATACCAACAATCATTATAATTTGGCTCATAATTACATATCCAAGCATCCTAAAAAAGTATGGTGCATTATCTTTTTGATTTTTTACAAGCGATTTAACTTCCACATCAATATCTTTGTCAAAATTTTCTTTTGCATTTTTTATAGAATCTTTTGTCGAAAATCCTGCTTTTTCAAATGTATCAATTTGATTTAAAAATGAATTTATTTCATTTTTTGCATAAAGTGTATAGGAATCATCATAAACTTCTTTAAAATCAAGCTTACCATTTTCATCAAAATCTTTAGGTATTGTTAAAGCACAGACTATCTCTTCATAAAACAATTTGTCATCAATCTTATCATCATCAATTTTTACTAGTTTGTGATTTTTATCTATAAAATCTATAAGAGCCTTAGACCTATCTGTATTTGATTGGTCGTTTACATAAATAGGCAATTTTAAATTACTATATTTATCAACAGGATCACCAGATTTCGTAAATATAAAAATTAATACTAAAAATATTAGCGAATATAACAAGAGTGACTTAATATGGCTTTTTAATATCTTAAAATAATTTTTAAATACTATCATACTGCTTACCTCTAGTAAATATATATGTTAGGACTATAAAAAATGATGTCACCGCCAAAAGCCATTCTATATTATTGTAAAATCTATCAAAGCTATCGTAATAGTACAAAGAATATATCCCATCACTTATAAGTGCAACCGGATTTAATTTGTTGATAATTGGAGCATTCTCAGCAATCATTACTTTGACACTTGAAACCATCATTCCAGCTAAAAAAGACATTAATAATGACAAAGCCAAACCAATTCCAGATTTAATTTCAATATTTGCCTTATTACTAGAACCTATTAGCATACCCAAAGATACTCCACAAATGGCACCTATACCAGTAATCAACAGTAGTTCTGCAAGATTTTCAGAAAAATCAACCCCTAATATTTTATTAAAAATAATCATAGTTACTATTGATATTAGAAAATTTAAAATAAATCCAACACACATAGAAGCAAGCAAACTTACTTTTTTATTTACTGGAGATATTGCATTTCTTTTTGCAACAGTAGATAAATTTGCTTCATATTGGTGGATTATTTCAAGCCCCCAAGAATAGCCATATATTAATTGATAAGCAATCAATGCAAAGAAAAATGTCATTACTGGATCTAATTTTTTTCTAGGACCCTTAACATTTAAGTGGGACTTTTCCTCTAAAATAGTATCGAAATCAGGATTTGGATTTTTTTCAAGGATTGTTTTTATCATTGATTCTCTCATATTATAATATTTTAATAGACTTACCAAGATGCTTTCAAAAACCCCATTTCTCTTAACAATAATTTTATCTTTTTTATCAATATAGGCCTTGATTTCTTCATTGTCTAAATCCTTATCATCATCGACTGGAGAAATATCTAATATTTCTTCTTCTATCATATTATCAGTGAAGTTCTTAAAATTTTGATCATCAAGTAATCTTTCATTAATTGCAACTTTTATAGGCTCAAATTCATCAGAATTTACAATATTTCCAAGTGCTAATTTAAAAAACACCCCAAGGACTAGGGGAAATATTAAGGCCCAAAATAATAAAGATTTTTGTCTAACAAAGACTCTAAATGTCTTTTTAAATTCATGAAAAAACATACTAGTCCCTCAATTCTTTACCAGTTAGTGATAAAAATACATCATTAAGTGAGGGAGACTGGCTAGTAAGACTGTCATAGGCCACTGAATTATCATTTAAAATACTAATTAGTTTTATTAAATTATCCTTTCCATGGCCAAAGCTTAGATGATAAAAATTGTCCTTAGATTCAAAATTAACAAGAGTTTCCATTGATTTTATTTTATTTATTACAGATTCATCTAGATTTTCACTAACAAAAGAAACTTTTTCATTTATATCAATAATATTTTTTAGACTCTCAGAACTTCCTTTAGCAATGACTTTTCCCCTGTCAATTATAACTATATCATCACATAGTTCTTCGACTTCATCCATGTAGTGAGAAGTATAAATTATGGTAGCCCCATTCTCATTTAATTTTTTAATGCCTTCTAAAATATTATTTCTAGATTGAGGATCTACAGCAACGGTTGGCTCATCAAAAATTATTATTTCTGGTTTGTGGGCTATACCACATGCTATATTTAGCCTTCTTAACAAACCACCTGATAGTTCCTTTGGTTTGAAATTTAGAAAATCATTTAAAGCTACTAGGTCTATAGTTTCTCTGATAAGTTTTTTTCTTTGCTCCTTATCTTTTATGTAGAGGCCACAAAAATAATCGATATTTTCATAGACATTTAGTTCTTCATATACACCTACATCTTGAAATACTGCGCCAATTTTTTCTTTTATATCATAAGATTCCGGTGTCATTTCTTCGCCATAAATTTTAATTGAACCCTTATCTTTTTTTATAAGGGCTAGAAGGCAATTTATAGTTGTTGATTTTCCAGATCCATTTGGGCCTAAAAGTCCTAGTATTCTGCCTTTTTTTACATCTAAATCCAAATTATCAATGGCTTTAATTTTTTTATAAGATTTTTCTAATCCTCTTATTTCAATTATATTTTCCATAGGCTCCTCCTAGGAAAATTATATTCTCATTTAATAATTAATCTAATATATAAAACAAATTTTACATTTTTTTAGATGGTACAAAAAAATCGGCATTAAGATTTTTCTTAATAACCGATTTGTATTTTAATTATTTATTTCTTGGATCTTCATCAGCTGGCCATGCTTGTGCATTTGGATTGTTTTTGTAATCTTCTTTTTCTTCTCTTTCTGGTTTTTCTAAAAGAGCTTTTCTTGAAAGGTTGATTCTGCCTTGCTTGTCAATTTCTGTTACTTTTACAGTAACTTCATCTCCAACAGCAAGTACATCTTCTACTTTATCAGTTCTAGCATGGTCGATTTGAGAAATGTGAAGAAGTCCTTCTTTTCCTATTGCAATTTCGATAAAGGCACCAAAGTTCATAATTCTAGTAACCTTTCCTGTATAAACATCTCCAACTTGTGGGTCAGTTACAATTGCACGAATCATTTCGATTGCTTTTTTACCACTTGCTCCATCTGTAGATGCTACTGTTATGTGACCATCATCTTCTGTCTCGATTGTTACACCAGTCTCATCGATAATTTTATTAATTGTTTTACCGCCTGATCCTATAACATCACGTACTTTTTCTGGATCAATATCAATTGTAAATAGTCTAGGAGCATAATCAGATATATCTTCTCTTGGTTTTTCGATTGTAGCTTCGATTAAATCTAGAATTTGCATTCTAGCATCTTTTGCATTATCAAGCGATTCTTCTAAGGCTTCACGAGTTATCCCTGCAATTTTCATATCCATTTGTAGGGCAGTAATTCCATCACGAGTTCCTGCAACTTTAAAGTCCATATCACCAAGGTGGTCTTCAAGACCTTGGATGTCTGTAAGAATTGAAATAGATTCATCTTCTTTTATTAGTCCCATTGCAATACCAGCTACTGGTTTTTTAATTGGAACACCTGCATCCATTAATGATAGTGTAGATCCACAAATTGATGCTTGGGAACTTGAACCATTTGAACTTAAAACCTCAGATACAACTCTAATTGTGTATGGGAAGTCACTTTGATCTGGTAATACTGGTACTAATGCTCTTTCTGCAAGGTGACCGTGACCAACTTCACGACGACCTGGTGCACGAAGTGGTTTTACATCTCCAACACTGAATGGTGGGAAATTGTATTGGTGCATATATCTTTTTTGAATTTCTTCACGGTTAAGTCCATCGATAATTTGAACATCAGCTGGTGATCCAAGTGTAGTTACTGATAAAACTTGAGTTTGTCCACGTTTAAATAGACCTGATCCATGTACTCTTGGTAAAAGTCCTGCTTCTGCTGAAAGTGGTCTGATTTCTTTAAGATCACGTCCATCTGGTCTGATTTTATCAATTGAAATCATACGACGAACTTCAAGTTTCATGATATTATCAATTACTCTATGGATTTCATCTTCACTTTCTGGGTATTCTGGTAAAAATCTTTCTTTCGCAGATTCCTCTATATTGAACATAGCTTCGCCACGTTCCATTTTATCAGTTGTTCTGATAGAGCCTTTAATAGCTTCAGCATATTCTGCTGTAATTTTTTCTTCAAGCTCTGATGGCACGATAACTTCTACCATATTTTTTTCTTTACCAATTTCATCAATGATTCCTTGGATAAAGTCTGAAATATGTCCAATTTCTTCATGGGCAATTAACATTGCTTCAAGCATTTGTGCTTCTGTTAGTTCATTTGCACCGGCTTCAACCATATTGATAGCATCTTTGCTACCTGCAACTGTTAGGTCAAGTTGAGATTTTTTTCTTTGGTCTTCATTTGGGAATACTACAAATTCTCCATCAACAAAACCAACAGAAACAGCACCTACTGGTCCATTAAATGGTATATCTGATATTCCAAGAGCAATACTTGCACCAATTGTCGATAGGCAATCTGGCAAATTGTCCTCATCCATAGATAAAACTGTGGCAATTATTTGTACGTCATTATAATAATTTTCTGGGAAAAGTGGTCGCAAAGGTCTATCCATTTGGCGGGAAATTAGTGTTGCTTCATCAGATGCTTTACCTTCTCTTTTTAAAAAACCACCTGGGATTTTACCAACTGCGTATAGCTTTTCTTGAAAATCACAAATTAGTGGAAAAAAGTCTATCCCTTCTCTTGGTTTTTCACTAGCTACTGCTGTTACTAAAAGAGAAGTATCCCCACATTTTATGTAACATTCGCCATTAGCCTGTTCTGCAAATTTTCCTATTGTTACATCAAGTTCATATCCATGCTTTGATGTATAAATATAATTTTTCTCCATCTTTTCTCCTAAAAAATAAGGCGGGATATACCCCGCCAATCTACTAACCTCTGATGCCTACTTTTTCGATAATAGCTCTATATCTTTCGATATCATTATCTTTTAAGTAGTTTAATAACCCTTTTCTACGTCTAATCATTTTGAAAAGTCCTCTTCTTGATGAGTGGTCTTTTGGATTAGCTTTTAAGTGTTCAGTTAAATCTTTAATTCTGTAGCTTAAAATAGCTATTTGTACTTCTGGAGAACCTGTGTCTCCTTCTTCTAATTGGTATTGTTTGATAAGTTCTGTCTTTTTGTCTTGTGATAACATAATTTTCCTCCTATATGTTGTATTTGCCTTTGACCGTGTAAAAGTCGAGGTTGCGTTTACAAAGCCAAGGTACCTAAGTAATTATACCAACAAAAAAAGTATTTGTAAAGATTACAAATACTTATTATTTATAGTATCAATTGCTCTTTTTTTATCAATTTCCATTTGATTTATCAAATCATCTACTGATTCAAATTTCAAATCACCACGGAAAAATTCTAAAAACTCAATTGTTATATTTTCTCCATATATATCCTCGCTAAAATCTAGGATATATGTTTCTATTTTTCTAAAGTCATTCTCAAAAGTCGGATTTGAACCAATATTAGTAAGGGCAAAATGATTTTTTCCCCGCACATTGACCCTTGTTAAATATACTCCATCTTTTGGAACAGTATAAGAAAAATTCATTTCTAAGTTAGCAGTTGGGAAATTCAGTGTGCGACCTCTTTTGTGGCCATCAACCACATGACCTATTATTTTGTAGTTCCTGCCCAAATATTTGTTTGATTTTGCAATATTACCATTTTTGATAAGTTCTTTTATTGAACCTGATGATATTTTTACTCCATCATCAACTTCAAAATCAACTATGGTAGTTTCAAATCCAAATTCATCTTGAAAGCGAGCAAGAGTTTTTATGTCACCTTCAGCATTTTTACCGAAACGGTAGTCTTCACCAATTACAATATATTTGGTATTAAGTTTTTTGTACAAAATTTCTGAAATGAATTCTCTAGGGCTTAAAGACCTAAAGTCTTCGTTAAATTCTAGGATACAAAAGGTATCCATGCCCATATTTGAAAAAATTTCGATTTTATCATTTAGACTTGTTAAATAATCTTTTTCATCTATTAAAGTTTTTTTGCTATTTTCCTTAAAAAGTAAAACTGATGGGACCAGATTAAGTTGCCTAGCAATTTCCAAGTCTTTTTTTATAAGCTTTTGATGGCCAATATGGATGCCATCAAAATTACCTAGGGCAATAGCCTTTGGCTCAAAGTCTGTCATGCCCCTATCTAGGTCGCATATTTTTATATTATTTTTCATAAAATACTTTCTCCATTTTTAGAAAATATTTGTCGATATTTTTGTGAGTCTTTCCTAGTCCTATAAAATCATCTTCTACATAAACTCTAATCAATCCATCATAATGGCACTTATCAATATGCATGGTCATACCATTTGTTGCTTGTTTTAAATATGTTTTATCAAGCACAATTTCAGGATAAGCTTTTAGGGCGTAGTCAACTGGCATTATCTTATTTAAAATTTCATCCTTGCTCATCTCAATCAAATCTTTGGAATTGATCGCATCTTCTATATAAAAATCACCAACTTTAGAACGAGTCAGACTATTTACATAGGCAAAACTTCCTAATTTCTCACCCAAATCATCGATTAGGGTTCTGATATAAGTGCCTTTTGAACATGTTATTCTAAAGCTAGCTTTTGGAAAATCAAAATCCAATATCTCAAAAGAAAAAATTGTAACTTCACGTTTTTTTCTCTCAACTTCGATTCCCTTTCTAGCCAAATCATAAAGTTTTTGACCATTGACCTTTAGGGCTGAATACATAGGTGGGATTTGTGTTATTTTGCCGGTAAAGTTATTCATTTCTTTTTCTAATTCTTCTATAGAAAAGACTTTATCAGACGTATCCACAACTTCCCCATCATAATCAAGCGTATCCGTTCTTTTTCCAAAGATAGCTTCTGTAATGTACTCTTTTTTCTCATCCATCAAAAAATCTGAAACTCTAGTTGCCTTGCCTATAACAATTGGCAAGACTCCGCTAGCTTCAAGGTCCAAAGTACCAGTATGACCCACTTTTTTTGTATCAAGTGCTTTTTTTACAAGACTTACGCATTTATTAGAAGAAATGCCCACTTCTTTATTTACATTTAAAATTCCACTTATCATTTATATATTTTTATATATTTTGTAAAATTACACGAGCCTTAGCTGCTGCTGACTCAAGACTGTCATCAAATATCGAAAATCCACTGGCATTTGCATGGCCACCACCGCCATTTTCCCTAGCAGTTTTAGAAATATCAATGCCTTTTGATCTCATAGACACCTTATATTCTCCATTGCCATATTCTTTTACAAGCATAGAAATGCTTATACCCTCTAAATCTCTTAAGATATTTACAATGTGTTCACTATCACCCATTTGCACACCATATTGATCTACCTTATCAATTGATGCAAGGGCAAAAACCCTATCTCCCATAAATTCTGCATTGGCAATAAGGTCTGTTTCAAATTTTAAAACATCGATAGGTTTATTTTGGTAGAGGGCTGAGTAGATATTTTCTTTATCTGCTCCAGCGTCTAACAATTTACCCGCAATTTCAAAGGTTTCACGATTTGTATCGTAATACATAAATCTACCTGTATCTGTTACTATGCCTGTAAATAATAGGTTGGCAGTTTTTTCATCTAATGGCATGCCAATTCTTTGAATAATTTCGTATATTAGTTGGCAAGTTGCTGGTGCTTCTGGATGGATAATATTTAAATCTGATGTGATTTTACCTCCTAGGTGGTGGTCAATTACCGCAGTTTTTTTTGAATTTACTGCTACACTTTGAGCATCTCCTATACGGTCAATCTCTGATGCATCTAGGATTAAAAGCAAATCATATGAATCTTTATAATTATTTTCATAAAATTCTAAGTCAGGTAAAAATTTTAGATAATTATCAATAGCATCATGACCCACTACTTCAGTGTCTTTGCCGTAGTTTCTAAGTGCTCTTGCAAATCCTAATGATGATCCTAGGTTGTCCCCATCTGGATTTACATGAGAAACAACCCCAATTGTATTTGCCCCATCTATTAGATTTTTAAGTTTTTCGATATTTTCATTACTAATTATCATTTTCTTGGTGAGCCCTTTCATCTTTTGCGATGGTTTCTTTGATTAATTTTTCCATATAAGCCCCGTATTCAATTGATTCATCAAGTTTGAATCTAAATTCTGGCATAGAACGAAGTCTCATTCTATCACCAATTAGCATTTTAATGTATCCTTTTGCTTGATTTAGAGCATCTAGGACGTCATCTTTTTTGCTAGTATCTCCTAGGACTGAAATGTAGCAATCAGCAAATGAAAGGTCATTTGTGACCCTTACTTCTATTACTGAAACTCTTGCTGTATCTGATAGTCTTGGATCATTTAAATCATCTCTAATTATTTTTGATAATTCTTTTTGTATTTCTGCTCCAATTCTTTCAGTTCTTATTTTCTTCATTCTTATTCTCTTTCTTTTTCGACTACTTCGTATGCTTCCATAACATCGCCTACTTTGATGTCATTAAATCTGTTTAAGCCGATACCACCTTCATAACCATTTGCTAGCTCTTTGGCATCATCTTTAAATCTCTTCATTGAAGAAATATCTCCATCAAAGATAACTACATTGTCACGAAGAAGTCTAATTTTTGCTCGTCTTGGTACTGAACCGCTTGTTACCATCACACCTGCAATAGTTCCTACACTTGGTACTCTAAATGTATCACGAACTTCTGCACGACCTAGAATTTCTTCAACAAATTCTGGATCAAGCATACCTTTTATAGCTTTTTCTACATCTTCGATTGCTTCATAGATTACACTATAAGTTCTAATTTCTATTCCATTATCTTTTGCTCTCTCCATTGCCCCTTGGGTTGGACGAACGTTAAATCCGATAATGATAGCATTTGAAGCTTGGGCTAAAAGTACATCTGATTCTGTAATACCACCAACAGCTCCAGCTACCACTGAAACTTTTACTTCTTCATTTGAAAGTTTTAGAAGTGATTGGCTCATGGCATCTACAGTACCTTTTACGTCTGTTTTTACGATGATATTTAGGTCTTTTAACTCACCTTCAGCTGCATCGCCTGATATATCTTCAAGGCTTGCACCTTTTGCCATAAGACGTTCTTCTCTTTTTTGTTCTTCTGCACGCTCTGCATAGGCTCTAGCAGTTTTTTCATCTTCTACGGCAAATAATTTATCTCCAGCTTCTGCTACATCTGATAAACCTAAGATTTGTACTGGAACAGATGGACCTGCTTCTTTGATGGAATTTCCTTTTGAGTCAAACATAGCACGAATCCTACCTGACGCAGATCCTGTAAGTACATAGTCACTTTCGTGAAGGGTACCTTTTTGTACTAGAACTGTTGCAACTGGTCCACGAGCCTTATCAAGTTGGGCTTCGATAATTAAACCAACAGCATCCCTATTTGGATTTGCTTTTAATTCTCTCATTTCTGCTACAAGTAGAACCATTTCTAGTAAATCTTCGATACCTTGGCCTGTTTTTGCAGAAACATCAACTGTGATGGTATCCCCACCCCAATCTTCTGAAACAAGACCATGTTCCATAAGCTCTTGTTTTACTCTATTTGGATCTGATTGTTCTTTATCTACTTTATTTACTGCAACAACTATTGGAATTTCAGCCGCTCTTGCGTGGTTAATAGCTTCTACAGTTTGAGGCATAACTCCATCATCAGCAGCAACTACAAGAATTGCAATATCTGTCGATTGAGCACCTCTCATTCTCATTTCTGTAAAGGCTTCGTGGCCTGGAGTATCTAGGAATGTGATAGGTCTGCCATCTAAATCTACAGAATAAGCACCGATATGTTGGGTAATACCACCAGCTTCCCCACTTGTTACACGAGTGTTTTTAATCGCATCAAGTATAGAAGTCTTACCGTGGTCTACGTGTCCCATAACAGACACTACTGGTGCACGTGTAATTAAATCTTCTTCATTATCTTCATAATCTAGGTCAAGGGCTTGCTCTTCGATTGCAGAATATTCTTGTTCTAAGGTGATTTCTTTTCCAAAATCCATTGCTATTAATTCTGCTTGTTCAAATTCGATTGGATCATTAAGACCTGCCATTACTCCAAGTTGAATTAATTTTCCTATAACTGCATTTGAATTTTCACCAATTTTTTCTGCAAAAGCTCCAACATTAACAACTTCTGGGATTTCTATTTTTCCACTAGTTTCATTTTCTTTAGCTTGTTGGTTGCTCGCTTTGTTTGATTTTGATTTTCTATTTTTCTTCTTACGATTTTTATTTGGTTTATTTAATTCAAAATCGTCGTTATCATCATTGTCAAAGTTTTTCTTAGATTTTGATTTATTTTTATTTTTAGATTTATTTGACTTTCCGATTTTTTGTTTTGATCCGTGCATGCTTTCATCATCATCGTATTCATCCATTTCATCGTACTGGTCGTTATTACTAGTATTAATATTTTTCATATTTGATTTTTTAGCTGTAGTCTTATTTGATTTTTTGTTGTTTTTAGTTTCTCTATCTTTTTTTCTATCTTCTTTTGGTTTTTCTTTTGAGTCTTCTGTTTTTTCTTGGTTAGAATCTTCTTTGAAATATTCTTTAATAAGCTCAAGATCATCACCGCTTACATTTGACATGTGGGATTTAATTCCTAAACCAAATTCATTATTCAAAAGTTCAACCATTTCTTTTGCTGGCATTCCTTGTTCTTTTGCTAGTTCGTAAACTCTTATTTTATCAGCCATCTATTTCACCTCATTTTACTTCATAAGCTTCTAACTCCTCGTAAAGTTTGTCATCTATTTTTTGTTTAAATACACGATTAAGCTTATTATTTTTCTTAACATCTGAAAGACACTCACTATTTTTACAAATATATGCGCCTCGTCCGTTAAGTTTGCCACTCTCATCAATTACAACCCCTAATTCCTTGTTATTTACAACTCTTAGAAGGTCGTTTTTATCGAAAAGATTTCCACAATTAATACATTTTCTTTGGGGAATCTTTTTTGTCTTCTTCATTTTTTACTGATCCTCTTCTTCTTTGTCACTTTCCCTGTTTGGAACAAGGTCAGATTCATCAGTATAAACTTCATCTAATTCACTATCTTCTATTTCGATTTGATTAGTTAATTCATCGTTTTGATCATCATAGATTTCTTCTAATGTATCAATTGTAATATCTTCAATCTCTTGATCAGAAAGTTCTTCACTGGCTTCTTCTATGATTTTCTCATCTTCAGATGCCATATCTTCAGTGATTTCATCTGAGTTATCAATTAAATTTTCATCTATGGTAGCATCTTCTTCCATCTTCTCGTTTAAACCTAAAATTTCATCGATATCTTCATTTGTCATAGTATCGAAATCTTCTTTTGATTTTATATCTATTTTCCAGCCTGTAAGTCTTGCTGCAAGTCTTGCGTTCTGACCTTCCTTACCAATAGCAAGGGATAGTTGTTGGTCATTTACCACAACTAGAGATTGTTTATTTTTTTCATTTGTCAAAACTTCTATTATATCTGCTGGAGATAGGGCATTAGAAATGAATTCTTCTATATCCTTGTTGTAATTTATAATATCTATTTTTTCATTTTGAAGCTCTTCAACTATTGAATTTACACGAGCTCCCTTATATCCAATACAAGCACCAACTGGGTCTATTGCTTCATCGTTTGAAAAAACTGCGATTTTTGTACGAGATCCAGCTTCACGGGCAATGGAATAAATTTCGATTACTCCTTCTGTAATTTCTGGTACTTCTAGTTCAAAAAGTCTTGTAACAAGATTTTCACTTGTACGAGATAGGATAATTTGTGGTTCTTTTGATGAATTTTTAACATCTTTTATTAGAAATTTCATCCTTTCATTTGGGATGTATCTCTCATTAACAACTTGTTCCTTTACTGGAACTATCCCCTCTATTTTATCTAAGTTTACATAAAGATTATAGTTATCCTGTCTTTGGATAGTTCCTGTAATCATTTCATTTTCACGATCTAGATACTCTCCATACACAGAATCTCTTTGGGCATCTCTTATTTTTTGGATAACAATATTTCTAGCAGTTTGAGCTGCAACTCTGCCAAAGTTTTTTGGAGCAATTTTTATTCTTGCAACATCCCCTATTTCTAGATTGCTATCAACTTCTTCTTGTGCCTCTTTTAGGGAAATTTCGTTGATGTTATCATTTACATCATCTACAACTTCTCTTAAAGCAAAAACATCTATATCCCCTGTTTGCTTATCAACTATGACATCCACATTTTCTGCATTGTCGTAATTTTTTTGATAACTTTTTACAAGGGCTTTTTCTAACGCATCTAAGATGACATCTTTATCAATGTTTTTATCCTTTTCCAGCTCTTCTAAGGCTAGTATAAACTCTTCATTCATATGTTCTCCTTAAAACACAATCTCAATTTTTATTTGCTTGATATCTTCTTTTTCTACTTCTATTTCCTCATCTTCATTAAGAGTAAAGACATAAGTTTTTTCATTTATTTCATCTATGTGACCTAAAAAACTTTCTCCATTTTTCATAGTTACTTTTAAAAGTTCGCTAGCATTTCTTTCTAGGTCCCTATCTGTTTTTAATGGTCTTGATAGGTCTTGAGAGGAAACTTCTAGGTAATATTGGCCCTTGATAAGGTCAAGTTCATCTAATTTCTCATCTAAAAAAGTACTAACTTTTTCACAATCATCGATTGTTATGCCATCTTGGTCGTAGATAAAAAATGTCAATGTTTTACCATCTTTTGTTGTTCTAAATTCTATATCAACTAATTCGTATCCTAAGTTATTAATATCATCTTCAAAGGTTTCTTTTAGGTTTGTTATTAAATCCATCTTACCATCCTTTGCCTATACAGATTAAAAGAGCGGATACCTTGCCCACTCTTTGATAGAGATATTATACTGCAATGCTTACTTTATTCAATAATATATAAGCTAATGCAAGCTCAGCTTTTATTGATAAATTTTTTACGAAAAATTTGCTTTTATCTCTTAATTAAGTTTATAATATAGCTATATAATACATATTATTATTAGGAGGTTTATATGGTATTATTTTTAATTGGTATTTTCATCCTCTTAGTTGGTGGTTACTTTTATTCAAAATATGTTGAAAGCCAACTAGATTTAGATGATAGACCAACACCAGCAGTATCAAAGGCTGATGGTATCGACTTTGTTGCTATGCCAAAATGGAAAAACTGGCTAATTAACTTACTAAATATTGCAGGTACTGGCCCAATCTTAGGACCTATCCAAGGTATACTTTTTGGAAAAATTGCCTTTTTAGCAATTCCAATTGGTTGTGTTATAGCAGGTGCTACTCACGACTTTTTAGTTGGTACTATGTCAATGAGAAACGGTGGATCTCAAGTTCCAAAACTTGTAGGTAAATATTTAGGTAATGGTACTAGAAAAATTTATAATGTAGTTATCGGAATCTTACTTCTATTAACAGGTACTGTTTTCGTTTACACTCCTGGGGACTTACTTGCCAATGATATAATTGGTCTTTCTGAAGGCTCTCAAGGAATTTGGATTATATATGGTGTAATATTTGCTTACTACATTCTTTCTACAGTACTTCCAATTGACCAACTTATCGGTAGAATTTATCCATTATTTGGTGCATTTTTAATTATTTCAGCTATCGGAGTTTTATTTGGAGTTCTTACAAAAGGTGCCTCTCACTTAGAATTTCAAGGTGCTGGATACTTAAGTGAACATCCACTTGGTCAAAGATTTATACCAGCATTCTTTATTACTGTCGCTTGTGGTATCCTTTCTGGTTTCCATGGTTCTCAAGTAACATTAGTTTCAAGAACTGTTGCAAGCGAAAGAGAAAATAGAGCAACATTTTACTCAACAATGATTGCAGAAGGTGTTATCGCTATGGTTTGGGCTGCTGGTGCAATGGTAATATTCTCACAAGGAATCGTTCCATTAGATACAAGAGCTACATTAATGGTAGGAGAAATTTCTAAATACTTTATGGGTAATATTGGTGGACTACTTGCCATTATCGGTGTAATAGTACTTCCAATCACATCTGGAGATACAGCATTTAGATCACTTAGACTAATCGTTGCTGAAGAACTTAATATTGACCAAAAAGTTCCTGCTAAAAGAATCGCTGTTGCTGCAGCACTATTTATCCCAGCTATCCTAATCCTAGTATGGGCTAAAAACGATCCAAACGGATTTAACTTATTATGGAGATACTTCGGATTTACAAACCAATTAGTAGCAATCTTTGCTCTAGCAACTGCTACAAGCTACCTATTAAATAACCATAGTAATTACTGGATTGCTTTAATTCCAGAATTATTCTATGCATTCATAGTATTTGCATTTATCATTTCTGATAAAGGAGTAGGTTTTGGTGCAGATTATAATATTGCATATATCTTAGGAGCAATAATCAGTTTAGTTATAGCTTTCTTAACAGTAAGAAAAGCACGCAAAAACCAAGATAGAATTGCAAATATTATATTAAACTAACAATTAAATTTGAGGAGATTTAATCTCCTCATTTTTTAAAGGATTTTAGATGAAATTTATTTACAGTCAAAAAGCTAAAAATTATATAAATAAAAATAATATTCAAAAAATTTTTATTAGAGAAGACATCGAACGCGGGATGGGTTGTTGTGATCTAGGCTCAATTAAACTAAAAATTAGCCAAAAGGGCGCAAATGAAGAAAATTATAAAAAGGAAGTTTCTGATCTTGTTACAACCTACTATGACCCTAGACTTGAAGCCTTGTTAGCCAACTGTCCTCAAGTAGAGATATCAGTTTTTGGAATTGGAAATAGAAAAAGTTTCTATACTGTAACTGAGTTTTCACCTTTAAATTCATAAAAAATTCCATTTTAAAAAAATGGAATTTTTTATTTGCTATTTATTTATATCTATAATCCTATCGCATCTTCTAGCTATATCCATATCATGGGTTACAATCAAAATAGTTTTATTATAAGCACTTCTTAAATTTAAAAGTAGAGAAAAAACCTCATCGCTCATAATAGGATCTAAAGATCCAGTTGGCTCATCTGCCAAAATTAAATCTCCTGGTTTTAGTACACATCTAGCCAAGGCTACTCTTTGGGCTTCTCCTCCAGATATAGTATTTATTTTTTGCTCTACTATATCTAAGATATCAAGCTTATCTAAAATTTCATTTATTTTTTTAGATTTTTCTTCATCTTTTATACTTACATACTCCATAGAAATTAAAAGATTTTCTCTAACAGTTTTTTCACTTATCAAAGCATTTGTTTGAAAAAGATAATTTATTTCATTTCTCCTTAGTGATGTAGCTTCTTTACTATTAAGATTAGGAAGTTTTTCTCCCTTTAGTAAAATCTCTCCACTATCATAAGTTTCTAAAAGTCCAATCATATTTAAAAGAGTTGATTTGCCTGAACCACTTTTTCCAACTATCGCTATTATCTCATTTTCATCTATTGAAAATGACAGATTATTTATTATTTTTCTATTACCATAAGACTTAGAAATATTATTTAATTCTATATGTTTCATTTTTATCCCCTATTTCAAAAACTCTACTAACATTTCAAACTGATTTTTGCTGGTAAACTTTCTTAATAGCATTAGCTCAATTAAGGCAAAGATTATACCTACGCATATACCAAAAACCGAACCATTAATCACAGCAATTACTAAATTTATAATGCTTGCAACAATAACCATTATAAATATCGACTTATATATTTTTCTATTATCATAACCTAGAAACTTTTTGATATTCACTTCTTCTAGGTATATCTCCCTATAGAGGTTTATGAGTGTAGATAATATAGCTGCTGATATACCTAAAAATAGTAATCCAACCAGTATAAATGTGAAGATAGCTTGACTTAGACTTCTAATCATGCCACCTATCAGTTCTCTTATTTGAACAAATTCAGGTTTGTTATCATCAATATTATATTTTTTAAAGTATTCTTTATTTGCAAACTTATCATAGGCTTCTTGATTTAGCTTTATTTCTGAATTAGTCTCTCCACCAGCTATTAAATTTAATATTTCAAGAACACTCATATTGTTAGTATTAATAAAGTTTATAACTGGCTCTTCAGATGTAACTGGGAATTTTTCATCATACATTTCATCATCAATATTGTTTGGATAGGCAAAATAATCTTTGTTATTGTCATAGCTAAAGAACTTAATCCCTTTAAACTTTATATCAAAATTTTCCCTATCACTATCATCAGTCTCATCAAGAAACATTTTTTCATCCATCTCTGTTAATGCTATCTCTAAAGACTTTCTATCTTCTTTTGAAAAACTTTCTGGTACTAGGTAGACCCTATAGCCTTCATTGGCAAATTCTTCCATTTCATCTGTAATTTTCACTTGCATATCATCTTCTAGATAATTTTTATTAGCGGTAAATAATAGATAAGAAAAATCAGGCGCATGGTCATATAGCCCCATTTCTTTCACTTCTTTATTCCAACTCTTCCTTTGAAATTCTGTATTTATAAATTTAACTCCATCCTCATTTTCAATAGACTCATAAAATTTATAAAAATCTCTGTGAAAACTCATAGGAGTTATGGAGTGGTCTCCTTCAAAATCATCACCATCGTAAAATGTAGTGGTTACATAATAATCGGATACATTTTCCCATTCTTTTTTAGTAACTATCTGATCTTTTAGCTCAATTATCATATTATCTATATCCAAAAAGGACAAGGCACTTGTCGAAGTATTAAATATCATAAATAAAATTATGCCGAAAATAAGTAAGCCTTTTTTTGATGTCCTGCCATGGATGGCATCTATAGGCTTAACAGTCCTTAGTATAAGTGATATTAATAATTCAAAAAATAAAAATATAGCTAAATTTATCAGCCCTGCTAGTAAAAATACCGAGTAAAATTTTAAAGTATTAAAGCTTCCCTTAGTTAAAATAAAGCCATAAGGAATAAATAAAAGTGGTAAAAAATATGCTATTTTATTTATAGGTTCGTATATGCTTTTTATATAAGATTTTTTAGACCAACCTTGTAGCAGGTAGACTCCCATATTCTTTAAGGATGAAACTGTTGTGGTGGTTAAAATTGTGATGATTACTAGAGTCAAAATTGTATAGATAATTATAAAACTAAGAGAAAATCCGCCTCCCATTACAGCCGAGCCACCATTTGAAGTTTTAATCTCATCTACACTTAGGCCGGTTACCTTAGATAGACCGTCATAAAATTTATCTACACCTTCATCATCTAGACCAATTAGCCTATATTCACCATTAAATCCTCCAATTTTTCCAGTACCAGTTAAATTTATAAAAAAATAACTATCTCCTAAAATAAATCTAGGAGTGGGCTCTATCATACTATAATCTCCTTCTAGCAATCCAATAGTCCCACCCTTATCTAAGTTTTTAAAGCTTTGATCTGAAGCATATTGTTTGTCTAGAAATTCTAAATTTAATTTTTCTTTGTTAGCTTCATAATCACCACTCATCCAGTATCCGTGTAGTAACTTTCTTCCAGTATAATCAGGCCCTTCTACTTTCTTCACCATCAGAGCCTGATTTTCCTGCAAAAAATTCGCTATGTAATCTCCTACTTCGTTGCCTTTAGTTATATCAATATTATTTATAGAAACTTCTTTGTAATCGCTGGCTAAATTATCAAAGTTTTCCTTATATTTTTGATCTAAATATAGGCTTGTTGCTATAGCAAATACTAGTGATTGGATAACTAGCAAAACTATGAGTAACTTCTTGCTTAAACTCCTTTTCATAATGACCTCCAAATTCAATAGCACTAGTGTGTTATGTTTAGTATAACACCTTACTTATAGTGAGTCAATCATTTTTACTTTTATCAAAATATATATTAGAAATTCTAAATAAAAAATTAAAACAAAAAACTGCTATTATAAAAATAGCAGTTTAAAACTAAAACATCCCATCAAATAAGCTCATCTGATTTTCTTCTTGGATGCCATCTATGATGCCAAAAGTTTTTAAACTTTCTAGGGCATTTTTATTTACACTTGTTCGCTTATTGAAATCTTCGATAGAAATAAATTCTCCCTTTTTACGTTCATTGACTATATCCTTAGCCATAGCCTCTGAAACTGAATCAACTGATGAGAGTGGTGGGAGGATGTAACCATCTTTTTCACTTAAAATAAATTTGGTTGCATCAGACTTATAAAGGTCTGCTTTTTCGATTTTTATATCTCTGGCATACATTTCTTCTGCAACTTCTAATACTTTTCTTACATCCTTATCCCTTGCAGTAAGATCGAATCTTTCACCATATGATTTGATTGCAACTTGGATAGATTCTAGGCCATTTATGATAATTGAATATACAAAATCATTTAGTTTGGTATTAAAATATGTGGCATAAAATGCGGCTGGGTGATAGACTTTAAAATATGCAATCCTATAAGACATCAAGCAATATGCAACTGCATGGGCCTTTGGGAATAGGTATTGGATTTTTAAGCAGGATTCTATATACCATTCAGGTACACCCTTATCTCTCATATAGTCTACTTGTTCTTCTGACAAAGCCCTACCCTTCCTAACAATTTCCATAATTTGGAAGGATTTTTTCTTTTCCAGTCCTTGTTGGATAAGGGAGTTCATGATGTCATCACGGGTTGAAATAATTTGATCAAATCCTGCTGTGCCATCTCTTACTAGATCTTGAGCGTTATTTAGCCAAACATCTGTCCCGTGGGAAAGACCAGAAACTCTTGTCATTTCAGAAAATTTGCTAAGTTTTATATCCTTAAGCATGCCTCTTACAAAAGATGTTCCAAATTCTGGTATACCAAGTGTACCAATCTCATTATTTGAAAAATCGTGCTTGATGTCCAAAGTTTCTGTAGAAGAAAATATCTTCATAACATTTTGGTCATCCATTTTTATTTTTAGGGGATCTACACCAGTCATATCATAGAGGGCACGGATAATTGAAGGCACATCATGGCCCAGCAAATCTAGTTTTAGCAGAGTTTCGTGCATCATATTGTAGGTAAAGTGGGTAGTTTTTATATCACCTGCTGGATCATCTGCAGGATATTGGATAGGTGTTATATCAAAAATATCTATATCATTTGGAACAACAATCAGTCCACCTGGGTGCTGGCCAGTTGTTCTTTTTACATCCTTAAGCCCACGTTGAATTTTTCTAATTTGTGCATTGGTAAATTCCTGGCCATATTCTTCGGTGTATTTTTTGATATAACCAAAGGCTGTGTTGTCTTGGATAGCTCCAATAGTTCCAGCACGGAAAACTTTGCCCTCACCAAATAATTCCTCTGTAAATCTATGGATGGTCGGTTGGTATTCACCAGC
The DNA here is from genome assembly GCF_043187485.1 of Anaerococcus martiniensis. Lineage (GTDB taxonomy): Bacteria > Bacillota > Clostridia > Tissierellales > Peptoniphilaceae > Anaerococcus > Anaerococcus martiniensis. Next base: position 1,354,217 of record NZ_CP171106.1, on the reverse strand, counting down.
AAAGTTTAAATCTATATCTGGTTCCTTATCCCCTTCAAAACCTAAAAACACCTCAAATGGTATATTGTGGCCATCTTTTGCCATCAATGTCCCGCATTCAGGGCAGTCCTTATCTGGATAGTCTATACCAGATCCAAGTCTATCTTCTTCGAAAAACTCACTGTGTTTGCAGTTTGGGCAAACATAGTGGGGAGAAAGTGGATTTACCTCTGTAATATCAGCCATAGTTGCTGCAAAAGAAGAACCCACCGATCCCCTAGATCCTACTAGGTAACCATCCTCGTTTGATTTTCCTACTAGGTCTTTTGCAATAATATAAAGAACTGCATATCCATTGGAAATAATGGAATTTAGTTCCTTATTTAACCTATCTTCAACAATTTTTGGCAGTGGATTGCCATATATTGAATAAGCTTTTTCAAAGCAAGTATTTCTTAGTTTTTCATCTGACCCATCAATTACCGGTGGGAATGTGCCTGGAGGAATAGGTCTAATGTCCTCAATCTCATCGGCAATTTTTTTTGGATTTTGTATTACAATCTCTCTTTGAGTATCCTTATCCAAATATGAAAAACCTTCTAGCATTTCATTTGTAGTTCTTAAATAATATAACGGTTCATTTTCGTGGTATCTAAAATATTGGCCCTTATGGAGAATATTTCTTAAAATATAATCATCTGGCTTAAAATATCTCACTCCCCCAGTAGCCGCCACTAATATATTATTTGCCTTTGCTAGTTCAATTATTTTTTTGTTTATGTCTATAACTTGCTCTAGATTTCTAACCCTTCCTTTAGAAACTTCATCTGCAAATATTCCTAGAGGTTCCACTTGGAAAAAGTCAAATAAATCTACTAATTCATCTATTTTTTCTTGAGGATAATCATTAACTAGGTAGTTAAAAAGAAGTCCCTCATGACCACCAGAACCTATAATTAGCCCTTCCCTATATTCTTTTAGAAGTGAAATGGGAGTTTTTGCTTCATTGTGGAAGTTTTCCATCCTTGATTTGGAAATTAATTTATATAAATTTTTTAAACCAATTTCATTTTTTGCATAAACAAGGGCAGAAAAGTTTTCAAACTTGGCCTTTGGATAATGAGTTTCAAGCTTATTTATAGTTGATAAATCAAGATCTTGTTCCATTATCATCTTATACATCTTGATAAAAATTTGAGCTGTTGCCCTAGCATCATCACTTGCTCTGTGATGGTTAAAGGCTGGTATATTTAATTTTTTGGCAATTTTATCTAGGGAAAATCTGCCCATATCATCAAAAAGTGCACGGGCCATAGGCAAGGTATCCATATAGATTGGATCAAAATCTAAGTTTAAATTTCTCGCATTTTCTCTTACAAAACCAATATCAAAGTCTGAATTTTGGCCTACTAAGATAGCATCACCAGCAAAATCCAAAAACTTAGGCAAAATTTCATCAATCTTTGGCTTATCCATTACCATTTCATTTGTAATACCAGTTAGTTCAATAACTTTTTCAGGTATTAATTGCTCGGGATTTACTAGCTCATTAAATTCTTCTGTGATTTCTCCATTTTTAACTCTAACAGCACCAATTTCTGTAATCTTATCAGCAAATCGTGAAAGACCTGTGGTTTCTAAGTCAAATACTACAAATTCCTGATCTTTTATATCCTTTGTAGTAGGGACAGGATTAGATGAAAGGTTGGTTAAAATTCTTAGTTCATCTTCTACAAGCAAAAGTTCAGCACCCGGTAACATTTTTTTTCCAGTCTTGCTAATTGCTGAGTATAAGTCTGGCAGACCTTGCAAGGTTTGTGTGTCTGTAATACCAATTGCATCCCACTCCCATTCACCTAATACTTTTAAAATGTCAGAATTGTCCACAAAACCATCTAGGTTTGTCATCTTTGTGTGGACTTCTAGTTCAATTCTTTTTTCATAGGCTGTATCAATTTTCTTGCTAGTAACTGCTTCTTTTAAGATATTTGCTGTAAAAATTTCTTCGTGGGCATAATCATCATAGTTTAGCACACCCTCTACTTGGACACACACACCATTTCTTAAAAGTCTTAGTTTTTCTTTATTCTTCTCAGAAGAAAATATCTTACAAGAAATGGCATCAGTGCTATCTTCAAGGTCAAAGGTGAATATAAAATAGTGATTTTTTGTTTCAAAAACATCTAAATTATAAACCGTTCCTATTAATGAAACTCGCAGTCCTTTTTTATCGTAAATTTCAGATATATTTATCACATCATTTTTAATCTTGCCACCATAATCAAGTCCGTCAACAGGCTCAATTTCCTTGACTTCTTCTTTGTTATTGTGATTTATTGCGTGGCTTATACGAGCTTGGAGGTCCTTTTCCTTTTGGTCTAGCAAATCAGAAATTGGATCCTCATCACAATTATCAGATGTTTTTTCAACCATTTCTTTGGTTTGTGGCCCTAGATCCTTGTCCTCTATAATTTCTACTTCGTTTATACTAGTATCTTCATCATTTCCACAAATATCCTTATCAATATCTGGGGAAATATTTATAAATTCTATCGTAAGAGTCACAAATGACAAAAAATCATCAAGCTCTGCCCTCACCTTATCATCAAAGTGGTCTAAATCAGACTCTATTGTTAATTTTAATTCATTGATATTTTTATAGTAAATGGCATTTATAATAGTGTATTCATTTTCTTTGATGTCAACAAATTTGCTTAAATCAATCTTCATTCTTATAGCTTTCTTTTAATACATCTAAAAGTGTATCTACTATTTCATCTTCCTTTACTTTCTTAATTGTCTTTCCATCTTTAAATAAAAATCCCATGCCATTTGCAGCAGAAATTCCATAGTCAGCTTCTTTACTTTCCCCAGGTCCATTTACTGGACAACCCATAATTGCAACTTTGGCATCTATATTTAAGCCAGCTGCTTTTTCTTCGACTTCTGCTACTATTTCTTCAAGGTTAACTGTAGTTCTTGAGCAAGTTGGGCAAGAAACTATATCCAGACCGTCACGGCGTAAATTTAAAGCTTTTAGAATTGCTTTTCCAGCTTTGATTTCTTCAACCGGATCACCCGTTATTGAAACTCTGATTGTATCACCAATACCATCCTTTAATAGAGAACCTATACCTATTGATGACTTCACAAGGGCTTGGTAAAGTGGCCCTGCTTCTGTAACTCCTAAATGTAGAGGATAATCTACTAGTGAAGATAGTTTTCTATAAGCATCTATCATAGTATTTACATCAGAAGATTTTACAGATATTTTCATATCATAAAAGTTCATATCTTCAAGAATTTTTATCTCTTCCATAGCACTTGCTACAAGACTATCAGCATTTACTCCGCCAAATTTATCTACTATTTCACGGGAAATAGATCCAGAATTTACACCGATTCTTATTGGTATGTTTTTTTCCTTACATGCTTCTACAATTTCACGCACCTTATCTTCACTACCAATATTTCCTGGATTGTACCTTAGGCAATCACAACCATTTTCAACTGCAGCTAAGGCTAATTTGTAATCAAATTGAATGTCTGCAACAAATGGTAAATTAGTTCTTTTTTTGATTTCACTAATTGCTTTTGCATCATCCATATCATTTATGGCTGATCTTGAAATATCGCATCCTGCCTCTTCTAAAGCATTAATTTGTGAAACAACTGCATCAATGTCACTTGTTTTTGCAGTAGTCATTGATTGAATAGAAATAGGAGAGTTACCTCCAATTGCAACATCTCCTACATAAATTTTTCTAGTTTCTTTTCTCATTACATCTCCTTAAAAAAGTGTAAATATATCTTTAATTGTGATTATTAATATTAAACTAATTAATATTATAAAACCAACAATAGTAACTCTTTCTTCAATTTTTTTGTTAACCCTTTTTTTAGTAATCATCTCATAAAGATTAGTTACAAGCTTTGATCCATCAAGGGCTGGAAATGGTATCAAGTTAAAAACAGCAAGGTTTACGCTAATGTAGGATAGGAAATATAAAACATTCATAACCCCACTTTGAGCTTGGTTGCCAATTTCTTTTACAACACCAACTGGTCCTGAAAGTGCACCAAAAGATAATTTTCCAGTAAAAAGCATGCCAAAAATATTAAAAATCATTTTGACATTGCGCCAGGTTTCTTTAAATCCTAGGCCAATAGCCTCTGGAAAATTAACATTTCTCATTTTTGAAGTGATTCCTAAAAGTGGAATATCATTTTCAAAAGTTGGTGTAATATTATAATTTTTAGCTTCCCCAGTATTAGCAGATTTTACTATAACTTCAACTGCTTTGTCTTTTGCGTTGCTAGCATAATAATCTCTAAGCACATTTGAAATATCAGTAAATTCCTTAATTTCCTTATTATTTATAGAGACTATCTGATCATCAACACTGATCCCAGCTTCTTTTGCTGGGGAATTTTCAGCAAATCCTCCTACAAAATTTGTACTTGTTCCAGTATTAAAGGCTACAATAGTAAAAACTATAATTGCTAAAAGTAAATTCATGACTGGTCCTGCAAGAATTGTCAAAAATCTTTTGAATGCAGGCGCATTGTCATAGCTTCTAGGATCAGTAGAAGATTCTTCCTCACCTTCCATGGCACAGTATCCACCAATTGGTAAGGCGCGCAAAGAGTATTTTGTTTCTCCCTTTTGCTTACTAAAAATTTCTGGTCCCATGCCAACAGCAAATTCATTTACTTTTATATCTGATAATTTTGCCACAATAAAATGTCCAAACTCATGGATGGTTACCAAGGCTAAAAACATTATTAGGGCAATAATAATTGTTCCCATTTTTTCTCCTTACAAAACAGAAAATAAATAAAATAATGGAGCGATAAATATCATTGAATCAAAACGATCCATGATTCCCCCATGACCTGGAATAAGATTACCAAAGTCTTTTATTCCTGTTTTTCTTTTTATATAGGATGCTACCAAATCACCAATTTGTGATAGTATAGCACCTAGTGCTGAAAATATAATTACTAAACTAATATCTATATGAAGTCCTGAGTAGTGATTATAAATTAAGTTTAAAATCACAGACCCAATTACTCCTCCAATAGAACCCTCAAGGGTTTTTTTAGGACTAATATGTCTTACTGATTCTATCTTCCTTTTTCCAATTGTTGATCCTGTTAGATATGCAAAGGTATCTGAGCCCCAAGCAGTAAGATAAAGCATCCATAAAAATCTCACATCATGGGTTTTTACAATAGAACCCATTAGTCCAGCTACATAAATCAAAATAAAAATATGAACTAGAATGTCATATAGATTTCTTCTTTCATCAAATATTAATATTCCAAAAATTATTGCGAATGAAAGGGTGATGCTTACTGCAAAAAGTTCTCTTTCTTTGGCAAAACTTGCTGCCATAACCAACAAATCAGAAAAATATAGCAAGGGCTTATTAAATCTAAATCCTATCTTAGAAAAGGCATCTGTTAGCTCTTTGATTGCAATTAGCGAAAAAATAGCAAATCCAATTGCTAGGCTAGTTTTACCAAAAAAAGTTACCGCAAATAAAACTAAAAGGATAATAGCCCCACCCAAAGTTCTTTTAATTAGATTCATCGAGTGCTCCAAATCTTCTATTTCTATTTGCAAAAGCCTCAAGAGCCTTATCAAGCTCGTCTTCATCAAAATCTGGCCATAAAACATCAGTAAAATATAATTCAGAATAGGCGATTTGATATATCAAAAAATTTGATATGCGCAACTCTCCCCCTGGTCTGATTAGTAAGTCTGGATCAGGAATACTTGCTGTATAAAGATTTTCAGAAATTAAATCTTCTGTAATTTCATCTGGCCTATATCCTTTTTCAACAATATCTTTTACAGCATGAACAATTTCATCCCTACCCCCATAATTTAGGGCAATATTTATATACAAAGACTTATTATTTTTTGTTTTTTCTAATGCCTTATTAACTGCATCACGTGTTGGTTCTGGAAGGGCAGACAAATCTCCCAAGAAATTAATTTTGCAATCCTCTTCCATAAGTTGATCTATCTTTTTTTCTACAAATTTAATTAAAAGTTTCATTAAATAATCCACTTCACTAGCTGGTCTTTTCCAGTTTTCAGTAGAAAAAGCATATAAAGTAAGGTATTTCACTCCACGTTTTTTTGCATGTATTGCAATATCCACGACATTTTCTGCTCCATTTTTATGACCAAAAGTTCTTGGTTTATTTTGTTTTTTGGCCCAGCGTCCGTTGCCATCAAGGATAATTGCAAGGTGATTTGGTATATTTAAAGTTTCCATAATTTCCTCTTTTAAAAGTCTAGCAATATTATACCATTTTTTAAGGCAAATTTCGGATTACACCTTGCAAATATTTACCAAGATTTTTGCTTATGTTATAATCAAATGGGTTTAAAATTTTAGGCAGGATACATCTGATTCTAGCCATGAGAAAATTAAAACCAGGAGTAACAAAAAAGAACGGTATCATAATCGAACCGTATCAGGAGGCAAAAATGAATAAAAAAACTCTAACCAGCAGAAAATTAACCACTGCTGCTGTTCTTGGTGCCATTACAATTGTTTTGGGCATTACACCACTTGGACTAATTCCCCTTGGAATCATAAATGCAACTACAATGCATATTCCAGTAATTATTGCAGCAATTGTAGAAGGACCCGTTGTTGGGGGACTTGTTGGACTTATTTTTGGAGTATTTTCCCTAATAAATGCTATTTTAAGGCCAACACCCATTTCTTTTGTATTTTACAATCCACTCATTTCAGTCATTCCACGTATTTTGATAGGTATTACTTCTTACTATGCCTACCAGTCTGTGAAAAGATTTGATGATAAAAACTTAAAAATCGCATCCAAAATTCTTTGGTCCTTGCTTTTAATATTTTTATCCTATATCCTTTACAAAAACATTAAAGCTGGTGCTTCAAAATTAAATATTATATTAATTATAATTTTAATTCTTCTTTGCTTAGGACTTTTTTATTATTCTCTCAAAACATCAACAAAAGATTTTCCAATAGCAGTAGGAGCTTTTGTAGGGTCAATGACAAATACAATTTTAGTTTTAGGCGGAATATATTTAATATATGCTCAAAAATATGTAGAAGCTTTAAATATCCCATTAGAAAATGCAAGGTCAGCTATACTTGGAGTTTCTATTAGCTCGGGACTACCTGAGGCCTTTTTATCAATAATTATTGTTACAGGTGTTGTAAAATCAGTATTAAAGGTGAAGAGATAAATGTTACTTACAATTGATATAGACAATAAATTTACCAATTTTGGAGTCTTTGATAATGAAAATATAATAGCAAACTTTAAGATTACTACTGATAAAAATAAATCTAGTGATGAGGTAAAATTACTTCTTAAATTAATGTTAAATGATAATAATATTTATTTTATAGATATAAACAATATTATAATTTCATCAGTTGTGCCAGAGTTGTTGGATATTTATCAAAAAGTCGCTATGGTTATTATAGGCAAAAATCCTATGCTTATATCATCTGGAGTAAAAACAGGTCTTAATATAAAATGTGAAAATCCAAAAGATGTGGGATCTGATAGAATTATTAGGGCTGTTGGTGCAAATGATTTTAATAATGATTTGATAATCATCTCTGCTGCAAGCATTACCACAATTGATTTTATTAATAATAAAAAACAATTTCTGGGCGGTGTCATTTTACCAGGCATTGATTTATATGCAAAATCATTAAATGAACAAGGTGCAAAACTTCCCCAAGTAGAAATTTTGAAAGCTAATAATGTTTTAGGAAACACTACAAAAAAATCAATTCAAAATGGAATTTATCATGCATATAATTTTGCTATAAATGGAATTATAGAAAAGATATTAATAGAAAATAAATTGGAAGCGGATAAGGTAAAAATAATTTTAACTGGTTCTTTTGCTGATATTCTAAATATAGAAAAGTACAATTTTGAAATATTAGAAAATCTAGGCCTTTACGGATTACAAAAAATTTTTGAGTTTAATAAATAAAAAAACTGCAGGTTAATTACTGCAGTTTTTTTGTTTTCTTAAGCTTTAAAGTCTGGTTCTGGGTTTTCTGGACCTCTTTTTCCAAAGTTAAAGTCTTCTTTATTTTTCCCATAGCCTACCATTACTTCTGGTGAGTCCTCTTGGTGCATGTAAACTGTAATTATGATTCCTTCATCTACATCATCTAGAGTTTTTAAAATTTCTTCAAGTTCTCCTTGAGTTTTTGCCTCAGCAGTTTTCATATTAGATTGACCTTTACTGAAAGCTTGTGGTAGCAATGAGTAATCCCATTTTGGTATATCGTTATAATCTCTTTTCATTCCCATTATATAACGTTCGATTGTATAACCGTCGTTATCAATTAGGAAAATAATAGGATTTTGTTTATTATAAATCATTCTTGATAGAGCTTGAGCACTTACTTGGAATGAGCCATCACCCATTAAAAGAATATGGCGTTTTTCTGGACTTGCAAGCATACCACCCATTTGCATTGGTAGCATTGCTCCAATAGAGCCCCAAATTTGACTCCTTACAAGCTTTACTCCGTCTGGAATTTTTATTTCTGTAAGTCCATGACTTGCTGTACCAGTTTCTCCATAAACTACATCATTTTCCTTAAAGTATCTTGCAATTTGTGCATAGAAATCTTCTTGCATGATTAGTTTATCAGCTTCAAAATTGTATTCTTTTTCTTTTGTAGTGTTTACACTTTCGATTTTTTCTCTTTGTGTGATGTTTTCTAGACCAAGATCTACTAAGTCATTTACATAAACCGCTTCAAAAATTTCTTCGCCTACTTTTGTATAATCTGCATTGATAATAATTGCATCTTCTGGTAATTTTGATGTAAATTCACCGTTATTTGCTTGCATAAATACTGGCTCAATTGAGATTAGGAAGTCAGAACTTTCTACTTTTTCTTGAACTCCCTCATCTGATTCATCTCCTTGATAAATTCCTAAATATAATGGATGAGACTCATTATAATATGCTTTTGCTGTTGCTAAAGCTGCAAATGGTACTTGGGCTCTTTCGATTAATTCAAGAACTTTATCAGCAACATCATATCTATCAACTGCTTCATCAATTAAAACAACTGGATTTTTAGCATTTTCAAATCTTTGACCAATTTTTTTAGCAACTGCTTCTAATCTTTCTTCATCTGATTTAGCTTTATGTGTCTCAATAGGTTTTAAATCATCTTCGATTTCGATATCTAAATAAGCAATATTTGATGGTAGCTCAATATTTACTGATTTGCTGTATCTTACTGCTCTTTCAATAAGTCTATCTATTTCGTATCTGGCATTTTCATGAGTAATTAAAACAGAATCATCCACAAACTCATTCACAGCACGACGTACATTTTCATAATCTCCATCTGCTAAAGTGTGGTGGGTCATTTTTCTTTCTCTCATAGCAAATAGTGGTGGTGTACCAGAAATGATAATTATTGGTCTGTGTTCTGCAACAGATCCTGCAATACCACCTAGGGCATTTAAGTCTCCTACACTATAAGTCGTCATTAGTGCTGAAATGCCATTTTCATTTGCATATCCGTCAGCCGCAAATGCAGCATTAAGTTCATTAGACATACCTACAAACTCTATGTCTTTATCTTCTGAAATTTGTTCTAGGAACTCTAGGTTAAAGTCTCCTGGTTCTCCGATAATGTGTTTTATATTTAATTCCTTAAGTCTTTTAAGAATATAGTCACCAATTGTAATTTTCATTATTATTCCTTTCTTATTATCCTTTTTATGTTGTTATTATAATATATACCCAAAACTAAAAAGTTTACCAAAAAAAATCAAGATTTTAAAACATTATAAAATTCACTACTAAATTGGTATTATTTATGATTATTAAAAAACTTCCAAATAAATTTGGAAGTTTTAATTAATATTTATACCTCAAATAAGGGAAGCTTCTCTAAAAATATTATATCTTCTCTATCAGCTGCATCTCCTTCTGCAAGGATAGCAAGCTTTTGTACAACTTTTCCACCTGCTTTTTCTACTAAAGCTTCAAGGGCTGCTATAGATTGGCCGGTTGATATTACATCATCTACTAGAGCTACTCTTTTTCCTTTTATCTTTTCTGCATCTTTAAAGTCTAGGAATAATTTTTGAGTATTTGCTGTTGTTATAGAGTTTACTTCAACACTTACTGGATTATGCATACAAGATTTTTCTGATTTTCTAGCTACTATAAAAAACTTTTCTTCTAGATTTCTTGCTATTTCATGAGCTAGTTCTATACCCTTAGCTTCTGCAGTAAGGATAATATCAGCATCTATTTTTTTACTTAATTCATAGCCTGCTTTTTCTGCAAGTTCCGCATCTCCTAATAATACAAATGATGCAATTTTTAAATCATCAGATATTTTAATAATAGGTAAATCTCTTTCAAGCCCACATATCTTTAATTTATAATAGTCCATAACATCTCCTCAAAAATTATATGTGGTCATACATGACCCTTACTATCTCATCAAAGCTAGTAGTTCCATTAAGAACCTTGCTTATACCACTACTGACCATAGTTTTAAAGTTATTTTTAGGTGCGTATTGGCTTAAGCTTACTAGATCTATATCACCAATCCTTACCATATCACGAAATTCATCTTTATTGAATGGTACGTTGTAAAACTATTTATATATAATAATATTACTCAAATATTTTAGAATATAAATATATCTAGTATTTTGATTATATTTCTGATAATTTGTAAATTCTTTTAATATTTTAGAATAATGTTCTTTAGGGGTATATGTAGTAAGACTTTTATTACTCTATTTAATATATTTCCAATAGTCCTGTAATTATTTAAAATAGTAACAAATACATTTTTAACTTATTTGCTACACAATTATTATATCCTATATAGACTATTTAGGTAGTCCTAACCAAATAGCAAAAATAACTAAGATTAATCCTATAAAAATTATAGGTATACTCAAATTTTTATTATCTTTTTTTCTTATAAATCCTAAAGCAATAAAAAATATACCCACAATAAAGGATAATATCATTATAAAAAATCCCATTTATACATTCCTTTCAAGTTTAATTATTCTATCGTGTTGACTAGCTATATTCATATCATGTGTTACAGTTACTATCGTAACATCTTGCTCTTTATTCATTTTAAACAAAAGATTCATAATCTGTTGCTTATTATACTCATCTAAAGAAGCAGTCGGTTCATCACATAAAATAAGGGATGGATTCATTATTATAGCTCTAGCAAATATAGCACGTGATTTTTCTCCACCAGAACATTCGAGAGGCTTCTTTTTTAATATACTTTCAATTCCAATCTTATTTAAAATCTCATTGAATCTTTCCTCCTTGAAAATATATTCTGAGTCAGCATACTGTAAAGGCAGCTTTATATTCTCCTCAATGGTTATAGAGTTAATCAGCGCTGATTCCTGAAGTACAAAACCAATCTTTTGATTTCTCCACTTAGCTAACTGTGTAGATTCCATATTACTAATTAAAGAATCAAAAAGCATATATTCTCCATCATAATCAGTATCAAGTAGTCCAAGAATGTTTAATAAAGTTGTTTTTCCCACACCAGATCTTCCTACAATAGATACTTTTTCACCTTTATTAACATTGAGTCTAAAGTTATTTAAAACAGATGTTAATTGTTTTTTATTTCTGTAAGCTTTCTCATTTATTTTTAAATCAATAACTTTTTTCATTGTAACACTCCTAGTGAAATAGGTACTTTCTTAATTTTATGTAATAATATTTCAACAATAAGTACTCCTATTATTAAGTCAAATATGATTACTCCAATTAATGCCAACCAGTCCATATTTGTTAATCCTAGTATACCAAAGCTAACCGATAAAATCTCTTTCCTTAACCAATATCCACGATTTGAAAAAGCAATTATTGCATATAAAATAAGTAGATTTATAACAAATAAAATTCCATAATATCCGTATAATATCTTACGGAGTTTCTTATAGCTTAATCCAGCAAATAGATTAATAGTAAAATCTTTAATCATCATGTTTATACCTGATAATGAGCACCAAATAGTAATCAAAATTAAAACTAATGATATAATTATACTAACTATAAGTATAGATCTTAAAGAGTCTATATAGTATTCTTTAAAATATCCAAAATTTTCTTCTTGAGTAAAGAAGTTGTATTTTAAACCTGTATTTTCATATATAGTTTCCTTTAAACTTTCAATTTTATTCTCAGACGTATCTAGAATTATCATATCTGAAAGTCCTTGATCTTGAAGCCCAATGTTAGATTGATCAATGAATTCTTTATTAGCTGGTATAATAATAGAAAAATTATAATATTCTTTTGAGTTTAATGCATATATATTAGAACGATGGTAATCCTGTTCTAGTATACCTTTAACTCTTAAAGTAATATCTTTTGAAAGTGCTGGATCTACTATTTGTATAGTAGAATCTAAAGGATAGTCTTTACTTAATCCGCTACCTATAATAACAGGAATTTCTGAATCTTCTTTTAAGTCATAATCAAATTCTAAACCTGTACCCTGTGATAATCTAAATTTATTTAATCTATAGTAAGTTTCATTTATATACGCACAAGAAGCTTCCATATTATAAGAGTTTGGAGGGGTAACAATAAAACCATTTGCAAACATCCCATAAGAAAAATTTTCATCTAAATAATCATATATTCTTCGAAAGTCAGACTCACTGAATGCCCCCATATCAAAATTTGACTCTGGATCTAAGTTAGATATAAAACTATTTTCTTGATTTAGATGGCTTACTTCCTTATATCCTTCTAATGTTGATAATGCAGAACGCATAGCTGTAAAAACTAAGTAATTACTTAAGAAAATCATCAAGAAGACACCTATAGCAACTAATATTTTCTTTAAAAATATTTCTTTTATAAAGAATTTAAAAACTTTCAAAATTTCCTACTTTCCGTGAACTAAATAATATATATATAAGTAAAGGACAACTCAAATAAATATTATTAATAATATTCAATCCTAATGCAAAAACTATAATATATGATAGTATAAAAGCAATAAACCATACTAGTAAGCAATCTAAAGCATATTTACTAGCAATAGATTCCAAATTACCCCCTACAATATATCTACAATAAATCTCATTCTTTTTTGAATTTAACGTTTTATAATGAAAAATTATAAGAATAAATGATATTGCAAACATTATATAAGTCTGATAGTCATAGAATTGCTTTAAATAAATTTCTAAAAGAAGTGAATCTACAGGTAATATTCTTATATAATCAAATAGTATATTAAACGCATAGCAAATAAAGTAACAAATAAATAACAATAATCTTTCATACCATCTAAACAAAGATTTGGACATAATAATCCCTCATACACTTTTTTAACAATTTTTATTAGAAATTATAGCTACAATATTATAATTTAAACTAAGTTAATATTTTTCTAATAAAAGCGATTATCCATGATTCCAATAGAATTTCGTTGTATAATTTTTACCCCAACGTACCAAATCATCCCATACGCTTCCAGTCACTTTTCCTTTTTTAGCAGTTCTTTTAAGTAAAGTTTGTCCATTTCTGGTATAGGTAAAGGATGCCCAATTATATCCTGAACCTGAATAATTCCAAGCAGCTCCATTATATTTTACTTGACCAACTTCATAGTTTGATGCTCCATTCATACTATTTCCGTAACTAGCAGCATAAGCAACATTAGCCACTCCTACAATTAGAGTTAAAGCCAATAAAAACTTTACAATTTTTTTATAACTTTTAGATTTTATATTCATAATTTGATTCCTTTCTTGTAGCTATAATCCCTGTATTTATAATAACATACCCCCCCCCAACTTTTTACAACCATTTTGTTAAATTTTTTACGAAACTATAATGTTAAATATAATATCAAATAAGAAACTTAAAAAATGAGTCAAGTCCATAATATTGCGTGAAATTTACTAGCACAATATTATGGACTTGACTAAAAAAAGTTAGTTACTTAATTTAAAATATATTATTTGTATAAAATTAGACGAAAATACTACTTATCTTCGTCTAAATAAACATAAAATACCACTTCTGTAAAATCATATCTGATCATACATAACATTAATAAGTTCATCAAAGCTTGTTGAACCTTCAAAGACTTTAACTAGTCCATTGTAAACCATAGATTTAAAGTTGTTGTTTTTTGCAAATTCACTTACACTTACTAGGTCTATTTGATTGTTTCTAACCATATCCCTAAACTCATCTGTAAGAATAAAAACTTCTTCACAAGCTTCTCTTCCCCTATAGCCTTCGTTGCAATTTGGACAACCATTTGGCCTATAAATTTCTTTATTTCTATCAATATCTATATATTTTTTAGCCAAATTATATTCTAAGTCTGTCATTTTATCTGGTATTTTGCAATCACAAAGTTTTCTTACTAGGCGTTGACTAGCAACTGCATTGATAGCAGAGGATAATAAATAATTTTCTACTCCCAAATCTTTAAGTCTAATAATAGATGATAAGGCATTATTAGTATGAAGAGTTGTTAAAACCAAATGGCCAGTTATTGCAGCCCTAATAGCAATTTGCGCAGTTTCGTAATCTCTTATTTCCCCAATTAAAATTATATCTGGGTCCTGTCTAAGAATTGATCTTAGGGCCTTTGCAAAAGTAAAATCAATTTTTTCATTAATATTTATCTGATTTATTCCTTCGATGTTGTATTCTACCGGGTCTTCAACGGTTATAATATTTTCAAAATCATTATTGAGTTCTTCAAGCAAAGAATAAAGAGATGTAGATTTTCCTGAGCCAGTTGGACCAGAAAAAATAATCATTCCCGAACGATTTTTCATAGCTTCTTCTAATTTTTGCTTTGACTTTTGACTAAATCCTAGTAAATTTGCATTTTCCTTAAATTCTCCCAAAGATAAGATTCTAACTACTAATTTTTCTCCATTAATGGTGCCAATTACTGAAACTCGAAAGTCCACATTTGCATATGCTGGAATTTTTAAATTTTCATCTTGAGGTCTTCGATGCTCGCTTATATCCATATTTGCCAGAAGCTTTAGTTTTGATACAAGCATTTCATAATTTTTCCTAGTTATCCTTAGTATTTCATCTAGTCTACCGTCAATTCTAAGTCTTACTCTGCCATAATTTTCTTCAGGCTCAATATGTATGTCACTTGCTCGATAATAAAGAGCGTAGTCAAACAAGTCGTAAACAAATTTATCAATATTTTCTAATATATCACGTTGATCAAGCATAATTCTCCCGCCCAAAATTTATTCTTAATTACATTATATTATAGAAATTAAATTATATAAATAAAAAAAGCCCTAAATATTTTGGGGTTCTTAAGATTGATTTATTGAAATTTTACATTTTAAACTTTTATATTCATTCCAGATAATTTATCTAATAAACTTAGTTCTTTATTATTAATATCTTTTAAATTTGATAAAGACTCTAATTTATGAGAATCTTTCCTTGATTCAAAATAATTATTTTTTCTTATAGTTTATTGCTAATCTAAATCATTATCTAATTTATTCAAGGATGCCTTAAATTCATTTTCATTTATAGTTATATCTGAATTTAAAATTAAGTCATCATGTTGTTTTCTTAGTTCTTTTAATTCATTTTTCTTAATTTTATCTTCTTTAGGACCGTATTTTGAATTTTCTTTTTTCTTTGCGTCTTTATTTTTGTTATTTTCTAGATTATTAGAATTATTTTTCTTATTAAACTCATCTTCAACTATCTTTTTTTCAAGATTATTAGGAGTGATTTCCTCGATAGATTTACTATTTTTTATATTAGTATCTTTAATTTTTTCAATAATATTAGAATTGGATTTTTCGATAAGAGAGTTTCTAATTTCTTTATTCTCTACAATAGAATTATTTACTTTTGTTTCAATAATTTTTCCTTCATTAGTATTAGCTGACGGGTTTTGGTGCAAATTAATTTCATTTATTAAAATAGGATAATTACCATCTATTTTGTTATCTTCAAAATCATTATTATCTAATTGATATAAATATTCTATTTTGTTATCATTTTTAATAATTAATTTTTCACTCTCTGTTAGATTTTCATTACTAACAGTTAATTTGTCATTCTCTCTTGGATTATCGTTGGAGATTGTCAAATTATTCTCTATATTCTCTGGTTTAGTAGAGCTTACTGTTGGCATATTGTTTTCAGTAAATAAATTTTCTACTAAAACTGGGCTATTCTTATCTTCCAATTCGTTTTCTTGATTAATATTTAAAGATGTTTCATAATTATATCCAACGTTGCTATCAACAAACAAGGACCTTTTATTACTTTTATTTTTGTCTATAATAGTTTTTCTAAATGCAAGGCGATCTATGTCTATGCTTGCACCGTGCATGATTTTTTCTTTAACAGCAAATTCATTTATATTTACAGAGGTCTCTTCGCTAGTTTTATAATTCTGCTTTACAAAATTTTCATTTGAAAAGAGTAAATATGATAAACCCAATGATAAAACAATAACAAGACCTACTTTATTGCTTTTTTTCATAACTCTTCCGTTATTGAGATTACTTTAACTTTTTATCTTGCAGATAGACTATACCACCATTATAAAAAACATTGGCAAAATATTATTCTCCCCAATATTTCCCATCCAAAGTTCTATATCTAACTGCTTCTAAGAGGTGTTTTTGTTCGATATTGCTACTTTGGTCTAAGTCTGCTATAGTTCTAGCCATTTTTATTATTTTATTAAAACTTCTTACTGAAAAATTGTATTTATTAAAAGCCATTTTTGCTATTTTTTCAACTTCTGGGCTAAGTTTTATATATTTTTTCATCTGGGCTGTAGAAAGTTCTGAGTTTGTAGAAACTTTTTCGCGTTTATATCGGTCTTCTTGGATTTTTCTAGCTTTAACCACTTCTTCCTTGAGTTCCTTTGAAGATTTTGATGGTGTATTATTTCTCAAATCTTCGTATTTAACAGGAGATATTTCAATGTGAATATCAATCCTATCAAGAATTGGAGCAGAAATTTTATTTAAATATCTTCTAATTTCGTTTTGAGAACAGCTACATTCCTTTAAAGGATTACCATAATTTCCACAAGGACAAGGGTTCATTGCAGCAATTAATATAAAATCTGATGGATACTTTAAACTTGCTTGGGCACGTGAAATATTTATTTCTCGATTTTCAAGGGGTTCTCTAAGCGCTTCTATGGTTTTTTTATTAAATTCTGGAAACTCATCTAAAAACAAAACTCCTCTGTGGGCTAGAGAAATTTCTCCAGGTTTGGGTATGGAGTGTCCCCCACCGATTAGGGCCACTTCGCTTGCTGAATGGTGGGGTGATCTAAATGGCCTTTCATTTACTAATCTTCCCTTGTCTAATAGTCCCATTATTGAATAAATTTTAGTTACTTCAACTTTTTCATCAAAGCTCATATCTGGCAGTATGGTAGGTAGGTGTTTGGCAGAAAAAGTTTTTCCTGACCCTGGCGGTCCTATCATCAATAAATTATGGTTGCCGGCTGCAGCAATTTGCAGGGATCTTTTTAAACTTTCTTGCCCCTTAATATCAGCAAAATCCAAATCGTATTCTACTTCTTGATTTGCTTTTGACAAATCTAACTGATAGGCCTTTACTTCTTTTTCCTTGTTTATAAATGCAACTATATCGTTTAAAGTTGAAAATGGTAAAATCTCGACATCATTTATAATTGCACATTCTTCTTTATTTTCATCTGCGATTATAAATTTACTAAAACCAAGCTCTCTCATAGAAATTACCATTGCAAGGGCACCCCTAACTGGCAAAATCCTTCCATCTAAAGCAAGTTCTCCCAAAAATACATAATCATCGTAGGGATATGTGATTACTCCCATGGAATTTAAAAGTGAAACTGCTATTGGTAAATCAAGTTGAGTTCCTTCTTTTTTAAGGTCAGCTGGTGATAAATTAACTGTAATTCTACCTGGGGGAAAGGAATATCCAGAGTTACTGATGGCAACTCTTACTCTTTCCTTTGATTCTTTTATAGATGAATCTGGCAAACCAACTATTAAAAATGCTGGTAAGCCAGAGGTGATATCTGATTCTACTTCTACCAAATTTCCTGCCAAACCCAAAAGTGAGCAGGTGTTTGTTTTTGAATACATTTTATTCTCCAAGTCCTAAGACATTTTGATATTTTAAGAAAGTTTCATGGGGCTGTGCATTAAAACTAATATATTGCCCATTATTATCAGTAAATCCTAAGTAGGCACAATGTAGCAATTGATGGTCTAAATTAAAATTGGTCTTTACATTGCCATAAACTGGATCTCCCACAAGAGGATGATTTAAATGAGTCATATGGACTCTAATTTGATGAGTACGACCAGTTATAATATGGATTTTAACAAGAGAATAACCAGCTACTTCTTTTAAAACTTCATATTCACTAATGGCAACTCTTCCACTAGGACTAACCGCCATTTTTCTGCGATTATTAGGATCCCTATCCATAAAGTTTTCTATCCTGCCAGTTTTTTGCTCAAAATTTCCGTGAACAATTGCAAGGTACTCTTTGTCTACTTTTCGTGTTTCAAAAAGAGTTTTTAAATACTTGTAGGTTTCATTATTTTTTGCAATTACCATAAGTCCTGTCGTGTCTTTATCAAGCCTATGGACAATGCCTGGTCTATCCTCTCCACCCATATGAGAAAGTCCTTGATAGCCATATCTATCTAGTAAACCATTTACCAAAGTTCCAGTAATTATGGATCCAGCTGGATGTACAATTATATTTTCATCCTTATCAATTATTGCAAAATCATCATTTTCATAGATAATTTTTAAATCCATTGGCTCTGGTTTTATTTCTGGAACTTCAAAAAGCTCATCAGATATCTCAAGCTCATCACCAATTTCAAGCTTGTATGAAGGTTTGATATCTTTATTATTAACTTTTATTTTCTTATCCTTGATAAAAGTTTTTATTTTCTCCCTTGGAATTTCTTCAAATTCGTCAGAAATATATTTATCAATTCGGATATTCTCAAATGCTTCTAATATCATAACTTTATTATAGCATATATCTTTAAGCAAAAAAATTACGGGCAATTTCTTACCCGTAATTTCTATCTATTTTTTCTTTTTTAATAAATATCCGGCCCCTGCAATTATTCCAAGTAGTGGAGCTACTGGAGTAATGCCTGTATTAGGATTCCAACCCTTTACAGTTTTTGCCTTTTTGTTTTCTTTGGCAGGGTCTTTTTTGACTTCTTTTAGACCATCAGCCGCCTTTTCTAGATCACTTGCTGCTTTGTCGATATTTTCTGGACTATCCAGTGAATTCTTGGCAATCATATCTTGTGCAGTTTCAAAAGCTTTGTTGTAATCTGCTAAACTTTCTTTAGTGTAAGTTTTGTTTTTGTCATAGGCTTTTTTAGCTTTTTCAATAGCATCAATTAGTCTTCCATAATTTGGAACTTTTTCTATTTTTGTAACCTTGCCCATTTGATAAGGTGATTCATTTGAATCAACATTTTCCATGGTGACATTGTAAGTATCACCGACTTTGGCATTTGAATCTCCTAAGCTTTCAAAATCTATGGTAAATTCCTTATTCTTATATTCTATATCAGTAAGACGAGCTTTTTTGCCGCCCTTTTCGAAAATTTCTGTTAGGACAAATTGACGAGTAATAACTCCCGTTTTTTCGCTAAGTCCATCCTTAGCTTCTCTTAACTCTTTGGCAGCCTTATCAACCTCTTCTTGGGTCGCATCAGATTTATTCAAGATTTCCTTAGCATTTTCAAAAGCTTTTTGGAATCTTTTAGCACTTTCTTTTGTAAAAGTGCCATCACCTAGTACTATGTTTCCTGCTTCATCAACTCTCTTTTTAAGTTCGTCAAATTTTACATCAGCATCATCTTCATTTTTAACTTTTTCGACCTTTTCTATGACACCTATGTGACCCAGCGAATCTTTTGTGTAGGTTATCAAATACTTATCCCCGATTTGAGCCTTGTCATCTTCTAGTTCTGATAGCATTACTAGGCTTATCCCACCAAAAGAATCAGATTTTTTAAGATTGGCATCCTTACCTTCCTTGCTATCAGTGATATCAACAAGTTCAAATTCTGAAGTTTCTTTGATTTCATCCTTATTATCAAAAGTTTTCTTTACTTCATAAATCTCGCCAAATTGAGCTGGAATTGACTTAGTAGCTATTCCATTCCAAGTAATTGCGTATCTGTCACCAGCTTTTGCATTTTCATCTTTCAAATCTTCTAGGTCGATTGAAAATACATTGGTCTTATTTTCTGTTTCAAAAACTATGGCAGTCTTATTATCTTTATTTATTATAATCTCATCAATTTCAAATTCTAGACTCTCTTGATTTTCTTTTGCTAATTTTTCAACTCTAAAAATCTTACCAAATTGAGCAGGATAGGATTCTAAGGTCACACCGTCCCAATAAATAGTGTATTTATCACCCTTTTGTGGATTCTCATCACGCAAATTATCACTATTTATAAAATACTTGTTATTTTTATTACCCACTTCGGCTATAGTAGCTTCATATCCTCTTTTCTTATCACCTTCAAGTTTTTCTATTATAAAATCCAATTTTTCTGTATTTTTTGGAAAATCTTCCTTGGCCATATTTGTCGGTTTTACATACTTTTCCTTAAGACTAATATCTTCTTTTTTGATATTTTCCTTATCTAAATTAGAAAGTTTCTCTTTGCTCTTGATTTGATACATATCGTGAATATTTACATCATCTTCAAAATATTTCTTATCAAGGTCTAGATTGATCTTATTTTCAATCTCCTCTATAATAATAGAATCATCTTTGATTTCTCCTTGATAAAGCAAAGTTACACTTTTTTCTCCTACCTTGATAACTTCATAAACATATGTACGATTTTCTTCTTGTTGACTTTCTATACTTGTATTATTAGCGTAGACATTATTTCCAATTGAAAAAACAAATGCCATACTAAGGCCTAATACAAAAATTTTTTTTCTCATAATGTCCTCCTTTGTAAGTCTTTATTATATTTATTATACCCACAATATAATATTCTACATATTTTTTACAAATTTTAAGTCTCTATTCACTTGCATTTATTTACAAAAATTTTATAGTTAAAGTAAGATAGAAATTAAAAAGGAGATTAATTTGAAATTTATTTCATGGAATATAGATTCACTAAATGCAGCACTGACAGGTGATTCAAACAGAGCTGTTATGACTCGTGAAGTTATTGAAACTATAAAAAAAGAAGATCCTGATGTAATTGCGCTTCAAGAGACAAAATTACCACAAACAGGACTTTCTAAAAAACATAAAGAAAAACTAGAAGAATTTTTCCCAGATTATAATTACGTTCATGTCAATTCTGCAGAGGGAGCCCGCAAATCCTATGCAGGTTGTATGACACTTTATAAAAAAGATTTGGATTGTAATAGTAATTTCCCAATTATAGATGCCCCAGAGCCTATGGATCTTGAAGGAAGAATGGTTACTTTAGAGTTTGAAGATTTTTATTTTACTCAAGTCTATACTCCAAATGCAGGTAATGAGCTAAAGAGACTTTCTGATAGGCAAAAATGGGATAGAAGATATTCTGATTATATTGTAAAACTCGATAAAGAAAAACCTGTAATTGCAGCGGGAGATTTTAATGTTGCCCATGAAGAAATCGACCTAGCTCATCCAGAAAATAACCATATGTCTGCAGGATTTACCGATGAAGAACGTGAAGGTTTTACTTATATACTTAGCCGAGGATTTACTGATACATTTAGATACCTACATGGAAATGTAGAAGGAAAATACACCTGGTGGGCACAAAGAGTAAAAACAAGCAAGATCAATAATTCAGGCTGGAGAATTGATTATTTTTTAGTCAGCAATAGGATAAAAGATAATGTAAGTCGTTCGGATATGATTGACTCTGGCAAACGCCAAGACCATACTCCAATAGTGTTGGAAATAAATATTTAAAGCTAAAACCCTTGTGAATTAACACAAGGGCTTATTTTTATTGGTAATTTCTAATTTTTTTTGCTATGGCAATTGCTACTGCACTTGAACCTACTAGTCCAATTGATGAAAGAATTCCAGTTTTTGGGTTTTCTCCCGCCTTTTTGTTGTCCATGGATTCCATTTTTTCTTTATTCATTATATCCATTTTTGACTTTTTAAGGTCTTTTTCCCTAACTTTGCCAGCTGGTTTTACATCTTTATTATCTTCATTTTTTATTTTTGAATTTTCTTTTTTATCTTTTGCTGGCATTTTTTCTTTTGATTCAGCATCTAATTTACGAACTTTTATTTCACCGACAAATTGTGCTGGATATGATTTTGTAGCAAGGCCTGTATGGGTGATTTCTATTTTATCACCTTCCATCAAATCCATAGATTTTGCATCTTCTTTTGAAATAAAATATTTATTGTCTTTGTTGGATTTTTCGTAAATAGTATATCCACCATCTGACACATTTTCGACTATAAATGTTTCAGTAATATTATCTTCTGGTTTTTCTTCTTCTTTTTCTTCATCATCATATTTTAAAACTTCAATTATTTTTCCAAATTGAGCTGGATATGATTCTAAAATTACACCATTGTGGGTAATTTCTAATTTATCTCCAATATTTAGGTCCATATTGTTGGCTTCTTTTTTGCTGATATTGAACTTATTTTCTAAATTATTTATATCAGCTATTGTATATCCATTTTCATTAACTTTTTCAACTACAAAGTTTTCTTTAATTTGTTCTTCTTTTACGTCATCGTTTTCGTTACTATTGGATTCAACTTTTTCTATTGCAAAAATTTTACCAAATTGGGCAGGGTTTGATGGCATAATAATGTCATCGTGGGTTATTTTGAATCTGTCACCAACTTTTATATCTTTTTGGGAGAATTTTTCTTTAGCTACATTGAATTCTGCACCATTGTAAGTTGGAATCTGGTTGCCATTTAGAGTTTCAATAAATTTTAAAGTAACAGTATTGTCAAAAACTTCTATTACTTCATAAAGGTCCTCTTGATTTTCTTTTTGTTCTTTACTTTCGGATTTCATTTCCATTTTTTGATTGTTATCGTTAATTTGATTGTTCTCACTAGCTGCAAATGAGTTTACACTTGGAATAACAAGCATTGCTAGTGCTAAAGTTGCAATTTTTTTCATAAATACCTCCTTTGCTAATCTCATATTATCAAATCAGATGTTAAATCCGTGTTAATTTTTAAATAAAATAGCCCCCGAACTAACGAGGGCAAATTTCATCTATTTTTATTTTAAGTTCTTTAAAGCTCTGTTAATAATCTCATCTGATTTTTCTACATTTGCTTTTAATTCCTTTGAGATACCTTTTGATAAATTTGGAAAATCGTTAAGCAATTTTTTACCAGCATTTGCACTTATTGTGTTTAAAAATATTGATTTTGCTAGTTCTTGATCACTTGGACTTTCTAGTTTTTTATCATATTTATATTGCATCATCTTTATTATAGCTGAATCTCTACTACCAGTTTTTTTCTCTTCTTCTGTTAAAAATATTAAGAAAGCATTTTCCATAATCCCATTTGCTTTACCCATGTAATTACCAAATTCATCTCTTATACTCTCAACAGTTTTTGGAGCTTTTTCTAGTAAAATTGACGCAGCTTTAGTTTGTACTAAACTATCATACATTTTTATAGATAATTCTTTCTTTTTATCTGTCTCTTCATTTTCTAGCTTTTCAACCTTATAAATTTTTCCAAATTGTGCTGGATTTGAGCTTAAAACTTTTCCATCCCAATAAATTTTATATCTATCTTTTTCGCTTACATTTTCATCATCTAGTTGTTCGAAAGTGATAGAATATTCACTTGATTTATCAGAATTGCTATAAAGAATAGCGCTTGGCTTATTGCCATCTTTGTTTACTTCTTTAACTGTAAATTCACCGATTGTTGCATCTTCTGGAACTTCATCAGTTGGGTCATTATCAGGTTTTTTACTTTCTAGTTCTTCAACCCTATAAATTTCACCAAATTTTGCTGGAAATGATTGGAAAGCTATTCCATTCCAGTAGATTTTGTACCTATCATTTACTTTTACATCATCATCTCGTAATTGATCAGTATCAATTACATATTCAATTCTAGGATTATTTTCATCTATTAATACAGCTGTAGGTGTATTTGCCTCATTATTTACTTCTTTTACAACAAATGTTCCTACTGTTGCATCTTCTGGAACCTTGTCTACTTCTCTATTTTCTGGTTTTTTATACTTTTCGTATAAGCTTAGGTCTTCTTTGCTAATTTCTAATTCATTTAAATCTTCAGGATTTTTATTAGATTTTAATAAAATTCTATCTTTTTCATTGACCTCTTCATCAAAATATGATTTAGGTATGGTTAATTTTATATTATCCTTTAGATTTTTGCTAAATGAATTACCATCAACTTGGCCGACATATACTAGTTTAACGTTTTCATTTTCATCAATACTTAAAATTTGGAAGATGTATTCTTTCAACTCCATTTTATTTTCTGATGAAATTGGAACTATATTGTCAGTATTTTCAGCTTTAACTACTGTAGTTGGTACCAATAATAGTGAAGTAATTATTGCTACTTTTAGTGACTTTTTCATATCTTCCTCCTTGATATATTATAAGTATAAGTTTTCTTTTATACTTATGTAAAAAATACCCCGTAAAATATGATTCAACCACTTGTTAAATTATAATTTATATTTTATATTTAATCTTTAATTTTGTGATTTTTTTATTAATTTTTTATAATAAAAAACATCTAATTTTTCTACAATTAGAGGCTTTACTATGCTACTATTCTTCAATTTGGTTTATTTCATCAATTTAGGCTGAAGTCGCGTAGGTTTTTGGCTGCCTGTATATCTTTTTCAAGTCCTCTTTTTTGAATCTTGTTTGCAGATCTTTTCCCTTCTGGGATAGCTTTTACAGCTTCATCAATTTTTGCATTTAATTTCTTTGTTATTGCATTTACTTCAGCCACAGTTGATGATGTATTTATTCTTACTTCTTGGGCTTCTTTAATTAACAAATCTACATCTGCTAGTTCTGCTGGATCAAGTTTATTTTTTAGTTCCCAATTTCTAATTTGTTTTGCATTTGCCAGTGCTTTATCAAGTTTTTGTAAAGTATAGTGGGTTCTTTTTGAATCATCATTTAGTTTTGGCACTTGGCGAGCTTTTTCTAGGGATGCTGTCAAGTTTTCTGATGCTTTTTTTAGACCTTCTGCATTTTCAAATAAATCTGTTGCTTTAAGTATGGCACGTGTAACTGAAAATCCAACTATTATGTGAGCTTGTTGTTCACTATCAGCTAGTTCTGTTGCATCAGCTGTAATTGTTTCTGCTACATTTATTAGCAAGTCAATTCTTGGTATAATTTTATTTCTTAATTCAGATGCACTATTTATTCCACTTTTTACAATTTTTGTCATCAAATCAGCAGCGTGATTTAATTCTTTTAGCCAGCTTACTTGTTTGCCTCCTAGGCCACCACTTATATTTTCAAGGCTAGTAGTTAATTCTTTTAAGTAATTAATTTTTTCAACAGCTTCTTGTGATTCATTTGAATTACTTTCAGCATAGGCAACATTTGCAATTGGTGTATTTGATTTTGTTGCAATATTTGTTGCTGGTAAAATTGTATTTGTTAATATTGTGATTGATAATGCTCCAACTAATACTTTATTTTTTTTCATAATATCTCCTTACACTATGTGTTTAATCTCCAAATAGAAGCTATTTACTAAGGAGGTAAACGAAATAAAATTTATCTCTATGCTTCTATTTATAAATCATTTTTCTATACGCTTTAATTTTCAATGCTAATTTTTATGCTAGGTAATATATATCGATGATGTGCTCATCAAGGTCATCAATTGCTACTTGATTGCTTTTATTTTGGTTAAGGTTAAATGTTAGCATTAATAAAAATGCTACTACTATAGCTTTTTTAATTTTTTTCATATTACTACCTCCTTGTTGCTTACATGGTAGCATATAGAAAAAATGATTTAAATACACATTTGTGTGGATTCTTATGTTTTATATTAGTTGTTTTTTATTAGTAAGCTGTCTATTTGATCCGACAAACTAGATTTTATAGTATCTGAAGCAAATATATTCGTTAATACTTTACAATAATCAAAACTTTCTTTTGCCATATCATATTCGTGTAAGAATAAATGGTTAATCCCTTTTGCATAATAAAGCATATTTAAATATGAATTTTCTTTTACATATCTTGCCTCTGCAATGGCTTGATTGCAAATTTGAAGAGACTGATTATATTTTTTAATTCTTGTGTAAAAAACTGCTAAATTGTAGCAAAAAACAAAATAATTTTCAATGTTTGAATTTATATAGCTACTCATCTCGGTCATAATGTCTTTGTAAAGCTCAAAATTTCCTTTATTATATTCATTTAAGGCAAGGGCTAATAAAATCCTAAGAGAAAACTCATCGTATTTGTAATTCTTAAATTCATTTATTTTAAATTTAGTATTCAAATCGGAAAGTGCATTTTCTAGTTGATCAGAAGGATCAGATCCCTCTTTATTATTTTTTATAGCCAACAATCCATTAAAATAATGTTTTGTAGCATATAATTCTTTTTCATGGGCTAAATTTTTAGAAAAATCCAAGTCATCTAGGCTTCTAATTAAAATTTTTGCCTTGTCAATTGAGGCATTATTTAATAAGTCACCAATTTCTTTTCTTAATGATAATAAATTATTATATTCAAATTATCTATCATTTATTAAATCTTTGATATCAATACCAATATAATTACAAATAGGTACTAGAGTAGAGATTCTAGGGTCATTTTCTCCCTTTTCTATTCTCCTAATAGTCTCTTCAGAAACATACATATTCTCAGCTATTTCCTTGCGAGTAATACCCTTTGCTTCTCTTATTTTTCTGATGTCAGAGCCAATAAAACTATAATCATTGTCTATTATCATAAATAAATCTTTCCAAAAATTAAACTTTTAGCTTAGTTTCCCCATTATATACTTCATCAATAATTGCAGATCCTATACAAATTTCATCCATATAAAATACTGCTGCTTGGCCAGGAGTTACTGCCTTAGTTTCATCATATGTCACTTCTACATGATTGTCATCTAAAACTTTTACATGGGCATTTATATCTTTTTGGCGGTATCTAAATTTGGATGTACAGTCAAATTCTCTTGGGATTTTTTTATCTGTGAAGGTAGAAAATTCGCTAGCATATAGCTTATTTGAAAATAGAAGTGGATTGTCTGCTCCCTGGCAAACTATAAGCTCATTTTTTTCTAAATCTTTGCCGCATACAAACCAAGCTGCTCCATCGCCACCTATTCCCAGACCACGTCTTTGGCCGATGGTATGATACATTAGTCCATCGTGTTTTCCTAAAACATTTCCTTCTGTATCAACAATATCTCCCGGTTGGGCTGGCATATAGTTGCTTAAAAATTCATTAAAATCGCGTTCTCCAATAAAGCAAATTCCTGTGGAATCTTTTTTATTTGCTGTTGCAAGATTATATTTTTTTGCTATCTCTCTTACTTCAGATTTTTGTAATTCTCCTACTGGGAATAATACATCTTTAATTTGATCTTGGGATAATTGACTTAAAAAGTATGTTTGGTCTTTGTTGTTATCAAGTCCACGTAGCATCACTGTTTCATCCCCAGATCTATCTACTCTGGCATAGTGTCCTGTTGCTACATAATCAGCTCCTAGGTTTTTAGCATAATCTAAAAATGCCTTAAATTTTATTTCCTTGTTGCACATTATGTCAGGATTTGGAGTTCTACCTTTTTTGTATTCATCTAAAAAGTAGGTAAATACCCTATCATAATATTCTTTTTCAAAATTTATCGAATAATAAGGAATTCCGATTTGATTTGCAATGGCTACTGCATCTTCGAAATCTTCTTCTGCAGTGCACACACCATTTTCATCTGTGTCATCCCAGTTTTTCATAAATATTCCGACTACATCATAGCCTTCTTCTTTTAAAAGCAGGGCTGCAACTGAGGAATCTACCCCGCCGCTGATACCTACTACTACTTTTGTATCTTTTTTATCTTTCATTAGCACCCTCCCTATATATCAGAAAAACACTATACTATTTTAGAAGCTGATTACAAAGCCATCCTTATAGTAAACCTCCCACTTATGAAGCTCACAAATTTTTTTAACATTTGATAAACCCATTCCACGAAGTTTTTCTCCTTGGCGGCTAGAATCTTCGGTAAAAAGTGGGTCAAAAATATTTTCTATATTTTTAGGGTCTATGCCCCTACCATTATCCTTTATGATAAGTTTCTCTTCCATAAAATCAATTGAAATTACAACATTGTCTTTATTATGGTCTATAGAATTTTGTAATAAATTTTGAAGTACTCTTTGAAATAATTTTTCATCAACGAGGGCAAAATATTTTTCATTCTCATCAAAAAGTATTTCAACACTTGCATTATTATCTAAAAAATATGAGTAATTATCTCCAACGTATCTTCTTACAAGTTCCAAAATATCTTTATTTTCTTTATTAACATGAAAGCTATCAAGGCTTGAAAATTCTAAAAGTTCATCTACCCTTTGATTTAAAACTTCTGCATTTCTTCCTATTGCTTTTAGATATTCTTCTCTTTTTTCATTATCAATTACATTTTCATCAACTGCCCTACTATAAGATAATATAACTGACAAAGGCGTTTTTACATCATGGGCTATGCCCTTAAATAATAAATCCTTATCTTTTTCTTGCTTCATATATATTACTGCCAATTCATTGCTTATCTTATTTGATAGCCAACGAACTATAAAATATATTATAAATATATAAATTCCAATTATTAAAAACAACAAAACAATTAAACTGGTCTTAAGTGTGCTTTGGCCCTCGTTTAAATTAATATTTATAGATGTAGAAACTTTATCACTAGGATAATTTAAAAAAAACTTATTTCCATCGTAGGTGTTAAAGACAAAAGTGCTTTGATTTTTCCCATCTAGTGTTGCAAAATCTAAGAGCTGAGAATTAGAATATTCTTTATTATATTTTTTATTGTAAGATCTTATTACCTTGTTCCCATCCACTACAAAACCAGATCCACCAAGTTCTTCTATTTTTTGCCAGTTTAATAAGCTTTCGTCAATATTATCGGATACGGGCATGTATTCACCGAATAAATTTTCAAAACGGCCTCCGTCTAAAATCTTTAATAGACTTGCAAAAAATATAATTGTAGACAGTAAAAAAACTATTATAAAAATGATAGTATTTTTAAAAATATTCTTTTTTGTATTCATTATTCTTTCCTAAGCATATATCCTAATCCTCTTATGGTGATTATTTTAGTTGGGCTTTTGGGATTACTCTCTATCTTTTCTCGAAGATTTGATATATGAACCATAATTGTGTTATCATCTTCAAAATAATACTCCTGCCATAAATTTTCGTAAATTTCTTGTTTGGTAAATACCTTGCCAGGGGTTGTCATAAACATAGTAAGTAATTCATATTCTTTAGATCGTAAAGTCAAAAGATTATCATCTTTGTAAACAAGTCTATTTTCCTTATCCCAACTTAGATTTCCTATTTTTACTATATTATTATTTAACTTTCGATTATTTCTTCTTAAAAGCGCAATAACCCTTGCCACCAGTTCTCCTGGGTCAAAGGGTTTTGCTAAATAATCATCCGCTCCAAGGTATAGACCTTCTATCTTATCTTTTACACTAGATTTGGCTGATAGAAATATTATAGGAAAATCTCTGTCATTACCAATTGCTTTTAGAACTTCTATCCCGTCTACTCCTGGCATCATTATGTCTAGGATCATCAAAGAAATTTTATTATCTTTTAGAAAATCCAAGGCCTCTTTTCCATTTTTAGCCTCATAAACCTCAAAGTTGCTATTTTTAAGATAGAGCCTAACTATATCACGTATTTCATCATTGTCATCGACTACTAAGATTTTTTCACTCACAAAATATTTCCTTTTTTAAACATCTTATCAAAATTATTATCCCTAGAAAAATCTATATTTTCTTCCCATTGTGGATAATATTTATCAAGTATCTTTGCCTTTAATGACCCTTCTGAATAAAGAGAGGTATCAATACTATAAAAAATCCTATCTTCATAATTGATATAGGGATCATTTACTAAATCTACCATATATTTTTCCTCTACAAATCTGGCACTACCTTCTATAAATTCTTTATAAGTTACTAGTTTATAAAAATAATCAAATTCATCAGGAAAATTGGATTTTACATATGAAAATCGTTTGCTCCTAGCTTCTTTATACTTGCTAGCATCATTATTTTCATATAAATATAGTAAAGCCTTGTATTCATCTTCCCAGAGTTTTTTATATGTATCATCTTGATTTAATTTTTTACAAGCTTCTACAAATTTTTCATAATCTGGGTCTTCTATATCAATTGTATCACTAATATCTGACACTTCACTTAGTCCATGTTCCATTTGAAAGCAGTGGAATGATTCATGGATTATTACTGACTTATATTTTGCTTCTACATTTGCACCTGATGAACCAGCTTGGTCGGCTATGTCTCTAAATTTTTCAAATGGAACTGCTTTTATTAAAGGAATATTATCATCTTTTAAAGCTTCAATACTTACTACTGGTTGATCAGGTGTTTTAAAAGTAATATTTCCCTTATCATACCTAAACTCTTTACTAGAATTATACCTAATATCTTTCATATAGTCTTTATTCTCAAATCCCGGCCATAATTTTTCTGTATCATAATTATTTACATCTTCAATCAAATCTAAGGTAGTTTTATCAATAGTAGTGATACGATTTTGGTAATTAAATATAACTAATATTAGCCCAATAATAAAATAAGTAATCTTATTTTTCATCTCCCACCTTCCATTTCTTTACTAAATAATATAAGCCAATCAAAATCCAAACATAGAGCAAACATTGACCAACTAATGCAAAATTATTAAAATCTCCTAAAAATAAATCGCGAGCAATCTTACTCAAGTCATTAATTGGTGGGAAAATATATAGAACTTTAACCAAGATTTCAGCAAAAAGTCCGCCTTGCATTTCCAACACAAAGGTTAGTATGCCTCTTAACGCTCCAACAATAACAAAAAATATCCCAAATAAGGATGCAGCCGCAGAATTAAAAAGTAAATTTAATATTTCCATTATTAGATTTATAACAAATATTGTTAATAGGTAAATTAAAATAGCTATTAAAAAACCTATTAGGCTTATTTTAGGTCTTTCTATAATAATATTAACAAGCATTCCTATCAAAAGTAGTAGTCCCATCATCATGCTTATAATTACATCAGCCTTAAATATCTGCTTAATTTGCCTATTTAAACTTAGGCCATGGACTTTTAGTATATCTGGCAAGTCAGTCTTAGAATATTTTTTAAGACTACCAGTTGTTAGTGTCACACAGGCAAGGGCAGATATTAAGCTAATTATTGACCACTGGATACCATATTTTCCAAAATCACCACTAGTATTTACTCCTGGGGCAGTAACTTCCATTCCCCTAGCCAAAAATGTGATTATTAATCCAATTACGGCAAAAATAATAAATGATGATTTACTTAAATTTTCCTTTATATGTAACTTAGTTAGGTTCATAGCCAATCTCCTTTGCAAAGTCTATAAATATTTGAGCCAGTGATTTTTCCTTAAAATCCTCTTTAGAAAACTTTTTAAAATTACTAGGACCCATAATAATTACTCCCCTATCAGCAATTTTTCCTACATCATAGAGCAAATGAGAGTTTAAGAGTATTGCCTTGTCTGAAGTCTTTAAGCCTTTTATCAAATCTTGCATAGCCATCTGCCCGAAAAAGTCTAATCCACTGGATGGCTCATCCAAAAGAATTATGTCGGGATTTCCAATTAAAGATTGAGCTACAGCTAATCTTTGTAGCATACCCTTTGAATAGTTTAAAATTTTAGTTCTATTATCTGGATCAAGTCCAACTTTTTTCATTAACTGATCAATATTATCATCTGATTTATGATGATATTTAATAAGCTCTAAGAATTCTTTACCTGTTAGTATTTCAGGAAAATTTGGAGATTCAGGACTATAAGATATTTTATTTTGGCCCTTATCAATTTCTCCTTCATAATCTTTATCTAGCCCTAGCATCATGCGTATAAGGGTAGTTTTTCCAATACCATTTGGACCTATTAGGGCAAAGATTTCTCCTTTTTTTAATTCTAAATTTAAATTTTCATAGATAATTTTTTTATCAAATTTTTTATTTAAGTTTTTTATCGTTAGCATTTCCCTTCCTCCTTATGGATATTTTAAAATACTAACATTTGATTAAACTTAAACTAAGCTTAAATCTTCCTTAAATATTGGCACAAAAAAATCAGCCATATTGGCTGATTCTATAAGTTTGATAAAACTTCTATAACTTTATCTATTTCTTCTTTTGTATTTTGATAACCAAAGGAAAATCTTACCGAATGTTCTGCTCGATTTTCATCATACATATTTGAAATTACATGGCTTGGCAAAAAGCTACCCGCCCTACAAGCAGATCCAGCAGATACACAAATGCCATTCATATCTAAATATGTAAGCAAGAAATCTGACTTTTGGTCAGGAAAATAAATATTTAAAATATGGACTGAAGATTTTTCTACATCCCCATTAATTTCAAAATTTATATTTGTTTCTTTTAATCTTTCTATAAAATATGACTTAAGTTCTTTGATTTCTTCTCGTTCTACAAGTATTTTTGGAAAGGAAGCTGCCATTGAGTAAGCCCCAGCCACAAAGGATGTGCCTGCTCTGCGATTTTTCTCTTGTTCTCCACCCTTCATAAAAGAATCAATATTTTCTCTTAAGAAAAGTGCACCAAAACCATTAAGTCCACCAATTTTATGGCCTGATATTGCTAGTGAGTCACAGTTTAATTCATCTACATCTATATCCAAGTGACCATAAGCTTGGACTGCATCTATATGAAACCATATATCTTTATCTGCTAAGTAGTCTCCAATCTCTTTTACCGGCTGGATTGCACCAGTTTCGTTATTTACATACATAATTGCAACTAGTTTTGTATGATCATTTACTTTGCTTTTAAGATCATCAACAGAAATTTGTCCATTTTTATCAACATCAAGCAAAATAGAATTATCTTTGTTAATACTATTTAAAATTGAATCATGTTCTATGGCACTTGTAATAATCTCCTTGTTTCGAAAGGCATTGATTACAGTATTATTTGCTTCTGTTGCCCCCGATAAAAATATCACATTTTTAGGATTGGCCCCTATTGAATCAGCAATCTTTTTACGTGAATCTTCCAAAATTTTCTTTGCATTTCGGCCCAAAGCGTGGATGCTTTCTGGATTACCATCAAATTCTTTTGTATGTTCTAGTATGTATTTTATTACTTCTTCTCTTTTGATTGCAGTTGCTGCATTATCTAAATAAATCATTATATCACCTTTTTAAAATATACTTCAAAAGCTTGAGCTTTAAAGCTTTGGACAATAAAAAACCTTAAGAAAATTAATCCTTAAGGTTCTTGTATTATTCACCAAATTCTTCGCTTAGTACATTAAATAATACTTCTGCTTCTTCATTTGTAAGGGTTACGCCCTTTCTCATTCTTGTATGATCTTCATTCCAATCACGAATATCAAATTTTGGCTCGCGTTCATTCCAGCTTACAAGATTTAATTCCTTTGTCCAACCCTTGCCATTATCAGAAAGTACACCAAGAGTCTCAACAATATCATATTTAATTTCAGCCATTATTTCTCTCCTTTTTATGCATTTGCCAATCTTTGGTTGACAGCTTTTTGAATTATATCATAATTATACCCAGCATAGACAAGTCTTCTTTGCCTTTCAGCTCCAACTCCCCATTTGCCAGCAATTATTTCATCAACCAAGACATTCATTGGTTTTCTAGAAACACCAGTTTTCATATAAGGATAATCTTTATAATGCACACTCATATCAACATTTCCATTATATCCATTTACCCTAGCTTGGTGAGTAAATTGCCAAGATGAAAAGTCTGATTTATTGTAAGAAGTAAAATCTTTAGAATTATAATCAGCTATCCAAAATTCATATTTATTTTTAACATCACGGGTCAAATAATTATTGGCAAACCAAGGATATGAATATATACCGCTAATATATCCTCTATCTTGCATGAATGTTACAAAGGCTTCGGCAGCAGCAGAAATATCACCCTTACTTGCCTTTGCTTGTCTATTATCATCTTCTATATCAATATAAACTGGCAAAAGAACATTTTTATTTTTTATAAAATCATAGACAAAACTAGCTTCTCTTACAGCTTCACTTGCATTTATGGCACGTGAATAATGATAAAAACCAATTGGTACATTACGTTTATTTAGTTCATTATAGTGCTTATTTACATGGTAATCGTGGCGGATATTTAAGGTTTTAGCATCAGTAATTGAAGTTCTCAGGATTGCCCCATCAATATCATCCGCAAATTTATCATAATTTATTTTTTTAGGATCTTGATGCTCAGATATATCTACCACTTTTTTATAAACAGGAGTTTTAGAATATAAAGGTGATGGATTTGTATCCTCTAAATGGGTTTCCGTAGTCAAAGTTTTTTCAATATCTCCATTATCATCTTCAGTCAATTCTTCAGTAATTATTACTTTTTCAACCTCATAATTAGGAGCAATAGCATTGTTGGGATTTGCTAAATACTCATTTTTACGATTTTCAACAGATTTCTTATCATACTCCATATTATTATCAACAAAAACTTGATCTAAGTCAGAATCATCATATTTTATTATCTCTGCAGCAAAAGCAGTGCTTGGACTTAAAATAGTAAGAGCAAGTCCCACACCCAAAATTTTATATTTAAAACTAACCATAAAAATTCCTTTCATTAATAGCTTTATTATAGGATAAATAATGAGATTTATCAAATGATATTAGCTAAAGGTAAATTTGTGAAATTTGATTTAAAATAAAAAAAACTAGTCATCTGACTAGTTCTATCTTATTTTGCGATTTCTACCAAAACTCATTAGCTTCGCTAATTTACCGCCACTACCGTGGCTAATTTTGGGGTTAAATGTGCAAAATCAATTCACATTTAACACTCTACCTAGCTTAAATATGTCTTGACAGGTATATTTGTTTTTACTAAAAAAGACTCAGTCAATTGACTAAGTCTCTCGATACGCTCGACCATTCCATGGAGCCCCAAATATGTCGGGGGACTTTCCTCCATTAGCCGGACGGGCTTGTCTTATTTAGCAACTTCCTACTCTACCGGGCTTAAACATGCCTTGATTTGGCATGTTTAAGGCTAAAACTTAGTGTGATAGCACGAATGAGTTTGCAATGGCAAACGGGTTTTAGCGGATCACCCTCCGAGTACCATCGGCGTTGCTAGGCTTAACTTCTGTGTTCGGTATACATAAATATGCCTTGATTTGGCATATTTATGCCGAAAACTTAGCCCGGTAGGGCGGAAGAGCTTTTGAAAAAAGCGGGTTTTCGTGTTAGGTGTATCCTGTTAATAAAAAAGAACTAGTCACTTGACTAGTTCTAAATATTTGGCGATTTCTTACTCTACCGGGAGGTTACCCTCCGAGTACCATCAGCGTAATGAGGCTTAACTTCTGTGTTCGGTATGGGAACAGGTGTATCCCTCATGCCATCATCACCATATTATATTTTCTTGACCTAACCCGAAAACTTGTTTTCGTTGGTAGGTCAAATGTCGCGCAGTCCAAATCTTTGATTTGGCTAACGGAGCCGACGCTTCCAACTTAAGTTTGAGTCAGTATATTTTTATGACCCTTAAACTGTTCGTAAATGTCATCCAAGCTGCTTCGCACCTTGGGACATTCTGAACGAGGTCCTTCCATCATTTTAGCTTTGCTAAAATGGGATAGGACTCTCAATAGCAAACAATATTTCCAGTCAAGATTTAAAGTTTAGTATCCATTAGCTTAATGCATTACTGCACTTACACCTTGGACCTATCTAACGTATTTTCTTTACGTACTTTTAGAAATCTTATCTTGAGGGTTGCTTCGTACTTAGATGCTTTCAGTACTTATCAATTCCATACTTAGCTACCCAGCTATGCTCCTGGCGGAACAACTGGTACACCAGTGGTATGTCCATCCCGGTCCTCTCGTACTAAGGACAGGTCCTCGCAAATTTCTTACGCCCACGCTGGATAGGGACCGAACTGTCTCACGACGTTCTGAACCCAGCTCGCGTGCCTCTTTAATGGGCGAACAGCCCAACCCTTGGGACCTACTTCAGCCCCAGGATGAGACGAGCCGACATCGAGGTGCCAAACCTCCCCGTCGATGTGGACTCTTGGGGGAGATAAGCCTGTTATCCCCGGGGTAGCTTTTATCCGTTGAGCGATGGCCCTTCCATGCGGTGCCACCGGATCACTAAGTCCGTATTTCTACTCTGCTTGAGCTGTATCTCTCGCAGTTAAGCTCGCTTTTGCCTTTGTACTCTACGAATGGTTTCCGTCCATTCTGAGCGAACCTTTGAACGCCTCCGTTACTTTTTGGGAGGCGACCGCCCCAGTCAAACTGCCCAACTGACAATGTCCTTTGCCCTGATTAAGGGTCAATGTTAGAATTTTGATATTAGAGGGTTGGTATCCCAAGGATGGCTCAGCGCACACTGGCGTGCACGTATCATCGCCTCCCAACTATCCTGTACATCTAATCTCAAAATCCAATATCAGCCTACAGTAAAGCTCCACGGGGTCTTTCCGTCCTAGCGTGGGTAAGTCGCATCTTCACGACTACTACAATTTCACCGGATCCTTTGTTGAGACAGTGCCCAAATCGTTACACCTTTCGTGCGGGTCGGAACTTACCCGACAAGGAATTTCGCTACCTTAGGACCGTTATAGTTACGGCCGCCGTTTACTGGGGCTTAAGTTCTAGCCTTCGCATTCGCTAAGCCTTCCCCTTAACCTTCCAGCACCGGGCAGGTGTCAGCTCCTATACTTCATCTTACGATTTTGCAGAAACTTGTGTTTTTGGTAAACAGTCGCTTGGGCCTGGTTTCTGTGGCCATATCGCTATGGCTCCCCTTCTCCCGAAGTTACGGGGACATTTTGCCGAGTTCCTTAACAAAGGTTCTTCCGCGCGTCTTGGTATTCTCTACCTCCCTACCTGTGTCGGTTTTGGTACGGGCGCTTTGGTCTTGATAGTGACTTTTCTTGGCAATTTGAAATCGGCTACTTCTCTACTCATGTTTTCGATACCTATCACACATTGACCTTGGGATTAGCGGATTTGCCTACTAATCAGCCTTTGTGCTTAGACTGCCTTCCATCGGGCAGCTTAGCTTATCCTCTTGCGTCATCACTTCTCTAATAGCGACTTTAAGCGGTACAGGAATATAAACCTGTTATCCATCGGCTACGCCTTTTGGCCTCGCCTTAGGTCCCGACTTTCCCTGAGGGGACGAGCCTTGCTCAGGAGTCCTTGGGGTTTCGACGGGAGTGATTCTCACACTCCTTCTCGCTACTCATGCCAGCATTCTCTCTTGTATTAAGTCCACGCCTGCTTTCGCTTGGGCTTCTTCCCTAATACAATGCTCCTCTACCACTGATAGAGTATTTAAAATTGCTGGTAAATACTTTGACGTTTTAACCAGTTACATATATTAATATATGCGATTGTTTTCGGTGATAATCGTAGTTTCAACTTACCTTTTACTTGTGATTTTGCGTAATTAATTAG
Organism: Anaerococcus martiniensis; assembly: GCF_043187485.1. GTDB lineage: Bacteria > Bacillota > Clostridia > Tissierellales > Peptoniphilaceae > Anaerococcus > Anaerococcus martiniensis. Next base: position 1,316,358 of record NZ_CP171106.1, on the reverse strand, counting down.
TTGATAACTCGTTTATCTTGATTGTATTGTTAATATTTCCGTCTAAGTTTTACCTTTTTCTCATTATTTTCTTAGGTTGATGAGCGCCGTAACTTTCTTGCCAATCGAGCTTTGCTCTCTTGGGAAAGTCTGACGGCTGACCTACCTGCAATTTATTTCATAAATTGGGTTAGGTCTAGCAATTTTAAATTCTCTATCAATCCGAAGCTTCGGTACTGAATTTTAGCCCCGTTCATTTTCGGCGCAAACCCACTTGACCAGTGAGCTATTACGCATTCTTTAAATGTATGGCTGCTTCTAAGCCAACGTCCTGGTTGTCTTAGTAGGTTCACATCCTTTTCCACTTAATTCAGATTTTGGGACCTTAGCTGTCGGTCTGGGCTCTTTCCCTTTCGACTTAGGAGCTTATCCCTCTAAGTCTGACTCCATGATCTGATTTTTTGGCATTCGGAGTTTGATAGGCTTTGGTACGGTAGACCGCCCTAGGCCAGTCAGTGCTCTACCTCCGCAAATCTTTAATCATAGGCTAGCCCTAAAGCTATTTCGAGGAGAACCAGCTATCTCCGGGTTCGTTTGGTTTTTCGCCCCTATCCACAGTTCATCCGATGCGTTTTAAACCGCACCCGGTTCGAGCCTCCAGTGAATTTTACTTCACCTTCACTCTGACCATGGATAGATCACCCGGTTTCGGGTCTATCATATCTAACTTTCGCCCTATTAAGACTCGCTTTCGCTTTGGCTGCATCTCTTAAAGATTTAACCTTGCTTTATATGATAACTCGCTGGCCCATTCTACAAAAGGTACGACATCAGGCTGTTGCCCTCTGTCTGCTTGTAGGCACAAGGTTTCAGGTTCTATTTCACTCCCCTTTCGGGGTTCTTTTCACCTTTCCCTCACGGTACTTGTTCGCTATCGGTCACATGTTAGTATTTAGCCTTAGGGGATGGGCCCCCTATCTTCACAGCAAATTTCTCGTGTTCACTGCTACTTGCCCCCACAATATATTTTCTTTTGCTTACAAGACTGTCACTTTCTTTGGTTCATCTTCCCAAATGATTCTGCTAAAAAATATATTTCTTACTGGGTTGGGCTTCTTTCTTTTCGCTCGCCGCTACTTGGAAAATCGAGTTTTCTTTCTTTTCCTCCTGCTACTTAGATGTTTCAGTTCGCAGGGTCTTACTTCGCTATGGCTATGTATTCACCATAGGATGACTGTGTCTTCCACAGCCGGGTTTCCCCATTCGGAGACCTAGGGGTCATTGCTTGTTGTGAGCTTACCCTAGTTTTCGTTCACTTACGTCCTTCTTCGTCTTCATGTGCCAAGGCATCCACCTTGCGCCCTTTCTTTCTTGACTGGAAATATTGTTTGCTATTTAGTTTTAAGCTTATCCTGAGTGAGTTCAAAATCTGTGATTTTGAATCATTTTAGAATTTGTCCTTTAGGGCAAATGATAAAATGACGTCTCTTATTGTTTATACCAACACTACTCTCGGGTAAGTGGTTCAATTTTTTCTAATATACGGATTAATCATCCATACTATTAGCGTCGTAGATTTCTACAAACCCGCTTCGCGCGTTTGGAAATCCTGACGGCCGACCTACCATCCATTTGCTTTGCAAATGGGGTTAGGTCTTGCTGGTGGAGATAAAGAGATTCGAACTCTTGACCCCCTGCGTGCAAGGCAGGTGCTCTCCCAGCTGAGCTATATCCCCATGTTTACTATTTTTTATATAGTTATATATTGAAATTTAATTTATATCAATGATTATGCCTGTGTTTCTAATTGATAGAGAATAACATATCATTCTCTTTTCAGCGACGACTTGTCGTCGCTGAAATCCTTAGAAAGGAGGTGATCCAGCCGCACCTTCCGATACGGCTACCTTGTTACGACTTCACCCCAGTTACTGACCCTACCTTCGACTGCTGCTCCCAAACGGTTAGCTCACAGGCTTCGGGTATTGCCAACTTCCATGGTGTGACGGGCGGTGTGTACAAGACCCGGGAACGCATTCACCGTGGCATTCTGATCCACGATTACTAGCAACTCCAACTTCATGCACTCGAGTTGCAGAGTGCAATCCGAACTGGGACAGGCTTTTTGAGTTTTGCTTAACATCGCTGTCTTGCTGCCCTCTGTACCTGCCATTGTAGCACGTGTGTAGCCCAAGTCATAAAGGGCATGATGATTTGACGTCATCCCCACCTTCCTCCGGTTTGTCACCGGCAGTATTGCTAGAGTCCCCAACTTAATGATGGTAACTAGCAAAAGGGGTTGCGCTCGTTATGGGACTTAACCCAACATCTCACGACACGAGCTGACGACAACCATGCACCACCTGTATTTCAGTTATCCGAAGATATAGGCTCTTATCTCTAAGTGCTTCCAAAATATGTCAAGACTTGGTAAGGTTCTTCGCGTTGCTTCGAATTAAACCACATGCTCCGCTGCTTGTGCGGGTCCCCGTCAATTCCTTTGAGTTTCACACTTGCGTGCGTACTCCCCAGGCGGAGTGTTTAATGCGTTAGCTGCGGCACCCAGATTTACTCCAGACACCTAACACTCATCGTTTACGGCGTGGACTACCAGGGTATCTAATCCTGTTTGCTACCCACGCTTTCGTACCTCAGCGTCAGTTAATGGCCAGAAAGTCGCCTTCGCCACCGGTATTCCTCCTAATATCTGCGCATTCCACCGCTACACTAGGAATTCCACTTTCCCTTCCATTACTCAAGGTCCCCAGTTTTAGAAGCTTACTATAGTTGAGCTATAGCCTTTGACTTCTAACTTAAAAACCCGCCTACGTACCCTTTACGCCCAATGATTCCGGACAACGCTCGGTCCTTACGTATTACCGCGGCTGCTGGCACGTAATTAGCCGGACCTTATTCGTATAGTACTGTCATTTTCTTCCTATACAAAAGATTTTTACAACCCGAAGGCCTTCTAAATCACGCGGCGTCGCTGCATCAGGGTTTCCCCCATTGTGCAAAATTCCCCACTGCTGCCTCCCGTAGGAGTCTGGGCCGTGTCTCAGTCCCAATGTGGCCGTACACTCTCTCAAGCCGGCTACTGATCGTTGCCTTGGTGAGCTGTTATCTCACCAACTAGCTAATCAGACGCAAGTCCATCTTACACCACTAAACATTTTGACCAGATTATCATGCGATTGTCTGGTTTCATAGGGTATTATTCTCCGTTTCCAGAGGCTATCCCCTTGTGTAAGGCAGGTTACTCACGCGTTACTCACCCGTTCGCCACTAATCCATTCATTTTCATTCCGAAGAAATCTAATGAGTTTCATCGTTCGACTTGCATGTGTTATGCACGCCGCCAGCGTTAATCCTGAGCCAGGATCAAACTCTCATGAAAAATTATTTTACTACTATTTTAAATAGTAGATTAAGTCTTATTCATAAAAGCTTTTTGATTCAAGCTCTTTTCATTTACACTGATTTTAAAATCAATGCGTGATTTATTTTAATCGTCCTTTTATCAAAAGAATCAACTTGGTTAAAGTTGTCAATAACTTGTTAGTTATTTATTGATAGGTTGATTATGTTTTTGTTTTACATAATCATTGATATTAAATTTCATTTTAGATGTTTATAGAAACATCCGGTTCATTGTGTCGTTGTTTGTAACGACTTTTATAGTATACTACTATTTTTTGAACTTGTCAAGTGTTTTTTGAAAGTTCTTAAAAAGCTTTTTAAAAGCTCATGTTCTTTCGTAGTGACTATAGAAGTATACACCCTATTTTTTACCTTGTCAAATCTTTTTTTTCTAGTTTTTTTATTTTCTTGCTAAAATAGCCTCTGCTGTTTTAATTCCGTCTACTGCTGAGGATACTATTCCTCCTGAATGCCCGCTACCTTCTCCAATTACATATAAATTGTTTATGTCTTTAGATTTATTTTCTTCATCTCTAATCATCCTAATAGGTGATGAAGACCTGGTTTCTACTCCTGATAGTATTGCATCATTATCTGAAAATCCAGATAATCTATTTCCCATGTAATCTACTGCTTTTATAACCATTTTATCAATTGCTGCTGGATAGATGCCCCTTAGATTTGCTAATTTATAGGCAGATTCTATGGATGGTTTTACATCACCTAAATCTGTTGTTTCTATGTTTTCTTTAAAGTCTATAAATTTTTGTACTGGAACATCTCCCTTTGTTAAGTTATAGGTCTTTTTTTCAATTTCTCTTTGAAATCTCATTCCATCTAGCAAATTATTGCCATAGATTTCTTCTCCTATAGTTACAATAATTGCTGCATTTGAATTTTCTCCATCTCTGTCATGGTAGCTCATCCCGTTTACACAGGTCATATTTTCTTCGCTGCTGGCATTTACTACATATCCTCCTGGGCACATACAAAATGTATATGCAGAAAGACCACTTTCTTTGTCATTATAAGATAGATTATAAGATGCTGCTGGCAATAAATTGCCTTCTATATCAGATTTTTTACCATTATATTGGGCATCATTTATAGTTTGTATTTTGTGTTCAATTCTAAATCCAACTGCAAAATTTTTATTTTCCATAGAAATTTTATCACTTAACATTTCAAAAGTATCACGAGCTGAGTGTCCGACAGCTAAGACATATGCCCCACTTTTAATCTTTTTTCCATTGACAATTATATTTTCTACACTTTGATCTGAAAGATTTATATCATCCAAGTGGTGGGAAAAGTAAAACTCTCCACCATTTGCTTTTATTTCTTCACGCATATTTATAATTACATCGCGAAGTAAATCTGTACCAATGTGTGGCTTTGCATCTATCATAATATTATCTGGAGCACCATGCTTATGAAAAGTCTCTAAAACCATTCTCACTCTCGGGTCCTTGCTACGGGCGGTTAATTTTCCATCAGAATATGTGCCAGCTCCACCTTCTCCAAATTGGATATTTGATTCAGGATCTAATTTGCCAGTTTTTTTAAAGTTTTCTATGGTTTTTATCCTATCTTCTATGGCCTCCCCACGTTCGTAAACTTTTACCTTTACACCATTCTGAGCAAGAACGTAGGCTGTAAATAAACCTGATGGGCCTGCTCCTATTATAGAAACTTCTTTGGATGGATTATTAATTTTTATATTTGATTGTCTAAATTCAAACCTATCTGCATTTTTTATTCTTTTTAATTCTTTGTCACTTGGGTCAATATCAACTAGGACCTGGTAGGAGAATTTAATGCCTTTTCTGGAATCTATAGACTTTCTATAAATCTCGTAATTAAAGTCTTTTTTATTTATTAGCTTGGATATTTTTTGTCTTAATTTATCGGGATTATCTGATTCTAAAATTATATTCCTAATTATAATCATAAAGCCTCTTTCATTTTACTCATTTTAAAAGACCTCTAAGGGTCTTTAAATTTTGAATTGATCTTTAATTGTTAGTAAGTTTGACCTAATCTCATCGCTTAAATCATCATAGGTCAAAAGTTCATCTATGTCTTCTTTTGCCTTGCCAATATTGCCAAGAGTAAGGTTTATCTGAATTTTGTTATAAACCAATCTTGGGTCTTGGGGGTATTTTCTTAAGCCTTCTTCGATTATATTTAAAGCATCGATTTGTCTTTCATTTAAATATAAAGAAACTGCATAATCATTGTAAAGTTCTCTAAATTCTGCTCCAGCATCGAGTGAGTTTTCAAAAGCCATTATTGAATTTTCATATTGGCCAATATTTTGGTAGGCAACTCCCAAATAATAATAAGCATCAGCGCGTTTTTTATTTGAAAGTAGGCCTGTCAATTTCTTGATTGCACCATTGTAATCACTTTTGCCTATGAAATAGAGGGCTTCCTCGATTTCAGCATTGTCATTAATTTCGGTAAGCTTATCCCTAATTTCATCTTGAGCTTCGATAGAATCAGTTTTTTGAAGGGCATTATTATAATAACTTCGTGCTTTAATATATTCGCCAAGATTTGTATAGATATTTCCTAGTTCATAGTATGAAAAAGCAAAGTTTTCATCGTTTGAAATTATATTTTGCAAGATATCTAAGGCCTCTCTGATAAAATCTTCTTTATACTTATCGTTAACTTCAAAGGCTCTTGGCCATAAAAATCTTGCAAGTAAATATGCATTGTAATTATCAGTTGGATTTAAAATATAGCCACCTCTTAAGAGTAAAAGAGCTTTGTTGATGTCATCATCAGCAATTGCCATGGCCTTACTTGAAGCATATTTACTAATATCATCTATGAAATTCGCTAGGATAATTTTATATTCCTCGTTATGAAGAAATTCCTTGTCCGCTCCAATATTTATAATCATCCCATCTAGGAAATTTTCAAGCTCAATTTTTTCACTCATAGCGCCTGTCATAATCCCACTTTGTATGTCATCGATATAGATTGGAAGTGGAACATCTTCTAAAATTGGATAGGCTGATGAATCTTTTAGGTCAAGGTAAGCGAGATTTTCGGTAAATTGTATAAAATAATTGTCTAATCTCATCCTAACCTCTCATAAATTTTCTTTGGCGGTATGAATGTTTGTCTAAGTATTTAAATAAATGTCCTCTAACCAAGTAGAAAATCAAATCAATTATTGCGATTAAAAGTACATAAATTAAATGTCCTAAAATTCCATAAGTGATTGTAAATGTTAAATTTGTAATAATTATTATGCAAATTAAGGAAAATAATCCATAGGTGAAGAAATTATCGCACACAAATTTTGCAGATTTTTTAAGGGCATCAAATCCTGCATTGCCGTTTATATAAATTTCTTCTAATAAGGCAGACATAAGGAAGTTAAATCCTACATATAATATAATCTTTATGTCAGATAAGCCTGGCAATCCGCTTATTAGCATTTCTATTAGATAAAAGAAGAAATATGCTGATAAGATTGGTTGCCAAAAATTGTTTATAGAATTCATTATGGATTTTTTGCCTGTATTGCCATAAACAACAACCGATCTCATGGCTTGGGCAACAAAGCAAAGTAGGGCGACTTCAATAAAATAATTTATCAAACCACCAATAAATCCTCCACCAAGTATGCTGGTCGCTCTAGAATTTATTAAAAAGGCTCTGATTAAAATGACAATAAATGCTACATAAACTTTATTTATTTTGCTAAAACTTTCCTTAAAAGCATGGGATGTCACTTCCATAAAATCTTTTAATTTATCATTCATTACATTTTCTCCACAGTTTTTATTCCAAGTAAGTTAAGTCCAGATTTTATAACAATTGATGTTGCATAAGTTAAAGCTAAACGCTCATTCTTAATATTTTCATCATCTACCATTATTTGAGATGCATTGTAGAATTTGTTAAAGGCTTTGGCAATTTCTGTTAAATGCCTTGTTAAAAGAGATGGTTCGTATTTTTCGCAAGCTTTTGTAACCACATTGCCAAATTCTGCTAAAGTTTTTACTAAGGCAAATTCTTCATCTGTATTTATATTTTTAAAGTCAAGAGTTTCAAAAGTTCCTAATCCTGCTTTTCTTAAAACAGATTTTGCGCGTGCATAGGTGTATTGAACATATGGCCCTGTTTCTCCATCGAAGTTTAAAACTTCATCCCAGTCAAAAACATAGTCTTTGATGCGGTTATTGTATAATTCTTGGAATTTTACTGCACCAATACCCACAATTTTTGCAGTTTCTTCTATATCTTCTATCTTTGCACCACGCTCTTCCATAATTGATTTTGTTTTATCAATTGCTTTATTTAAAACATCTTCAAGGAAAACTACTTGGCCCTTACGAGTTGACATGGTTTGATCTTTTAGACTTACCATACCAAAGGCAATGTGCTTATTATCATCCCACCATTCATATCCCATTAGTTCTAGAATTTTTCTAAGTTGTTGGTAATGTAGGTTTTGTTGGGTGGCTACAACGTATAAGTTTTCTTCAAAATTATATTTTCTTTTACGATTTATAGCAGTACCTATATCACGAGTAATATATGAACTAGAGCCATTTGATTTTATAATGATGGCTGGAGTTAAATCATATGGACTTAAATCAACTATTTGTGCCCCATCACTTTCTACCAAAAGATTTTTTTCTTTTAAAATCTCGATGCTTTCTGGTATAAATTGTGAATTGTAGCTTTCTCCGTTATAATCATCAAATCGAATATCAAGTAGTCCATAGACTCTTTCAAACTCACGAAGGGAAATATCCTTAAACCATTGCCATAATTTAGTAGCTTCAGGATCTCCATCTTCTAAGTTTTTAAATTCAGCACGGGCAGCATCCATCATTTCTTTATTTTCGCTAGCTTCTGAGTTATATCTTACATAAAGTTTTAAAAGTTCATTAATAGGGTCTTTATTGATCGCATCTTCATCACCCCAAAGTTTGTAGGCTGCAATCATAGTCCCAAATTGTGTACCATAATCACCTAGGTAATTTGTAGCTATGACATTATATCCTAAAAACTCATGGATATTTCTAATAGCATCACCTTGGACAGTTGATCGAATGTGGCCTATATGGAATGGCTTTGCAATATTTACTGATGAAAAGTCAATTACAATATTTTTCCCATTGCCCTCATTAGATTTTCCATAGTCTTCTTTTTTTTCTAAAATCTCGTTTAAAACTGAGTTTTCGTAAAGATTTCTATCTACAAAAAAGTTTAAATAGGCATTTAGATTTGTAATTTTTTCAAATTCTTCGATTTCTAATTTTTCTGCCAAATCACTTGCAATTTGTGCTGGATTTTTTCTTAGTACTTTTGCTAGGGTAAAGCAAGGGAAGGAAAAATCTCCCATATCATCTTGTGGTGGAATCTCGATTAGATTATAAATCTCATCATAGGATAAGTTTAAATCCTCATTCTCTAGTTTTTTTGCAATTATATCTTTAAAATCTTTCATTAATCCTCCCTACTCAAAGCTAACTATTGTTACTCCATAGCCGCCTTCTTTGTCATCACCTAGTCTAAAATCTGCAATTCTTTTGTCTGTTTTTAAAGTTTCAGTAACTCCGTTTATCAAAGCACCTGTTCCCTTACCGTGGATGATTTTAGCTTTTGAAAGTCCTGCAAGCATTGCATCGTCTAAATATTTATCAAGATTTCTTATTGCCTCATCATATCTTTGTCCACGCAAATCAAGGATTGGTGAAATATTCATTGCTTTTTTAGCATTATACACTTTTTGAATATTTTTTTCTGTTTTGCTATCACTTTCTACTTTGGTGACATTTTTGATATTAGAATCCATTTTCAAGATACCCATTTGTAGCTTTATATTACCCTTATCATCTGGCTCAGATATTACTTCAGCACGTTCATTAATTCCTTCGATAATTACAATATCACCTAGTTTTAAATCTTCTGGAGCATCATCTGATTTGCCAATGCTAAGGCCTTTTTGTTTTCTCTCGATTTTACTAGATTTATATCTATTTCTAATATTATTTAAGCTACGGTCTATATCTGAAGTATTGGCATTTTTAGATTTTTTAGCTTCTTTTAGCATCTCTTGAGACTCTGTATTTGCTTTTTCTAAAATTTCATTTGCCTTATCTTCAGCTTCTCTAATAATAGCTGCTCTTTGTTTTTCTACTTCTTTTGATTTTTCTTCTAAATCTCTTTTAGCCTTTTGAATTTGTCTTTTGTAACGGTCTATTTCAGCGTTTTTAGCTTCGATTTCTTCTTTATTTTCTTCTATTTCTTCTAAGATTTTGTTAACATTTTTGGTATCTTCACCAAGTAAATTTTGGGCATTTTTTAAAATTTCTTCAGCAAGACCAAGTCTTCTTGAAATCTCAAAGGCATTTGATTTTCCCGGAGTACCTATCTCTAGTTTATATGTTGGAGAAAGGGTGTTTACATCAAATTCTACAGATGCATTCATCACTCCATTTGTTTCAACAGCATAGTATTTTAGCTCGCTGTAGTGGGTTGTTGCAAAGGTCATTATTTCTTTTTTACGTAAATAATCTAGTATAGAAATAGCAAGGGCTGCCCCTTCTGTAGGGTCAGTTCCAGATCCTAGTTCATCTAATAAGACTAAGGATTTGTCAGTTGAATTTTCTAATATATTTACAATTTTTGTAAGGGATGCAGAAAATGTTGATAAACTCATCTCTAGAGACTGGGTATCACCTATATCTACAAAAACATCATCGAAAACATTTATTATACTATTTTCCTCAGCTGGAATAAATAGCCCACTTTGGGCCATTAATGTTATCAAACCAACTGTTTTTAAAGAAACAGTTTTACCCCCTGTGTTTGGTCCTGTAATTATTAAAGTTTTGTAATCTCCACCGATTGCAACATCTATTGGTACAACTTTTCCAGTTAATAGCGGATGACGGGCTTGATTTAGTTTAATAATTTTATCTGTAGTTACCTTTGGAAGGCTGTGTTCGTTATTTATAGCATATTTTGCCTTGGCAGCTAAAAAGTCTATACGAGATATTAGCTTTTGATTTTCAAGAATTTCCACATCAAATTGCTGGACAAATCTAGAAAGTCTGTCTAGGATTCTTCTAATTTCATCTTCTTCCTTAAGTTCTAAATCCTTTAATTGATTATTAAGCTCGACAATAGCTGCAGGCTCAACAAAAATTGTATTTCCTGAAGATGATTTGTCGTGGATAATCCCGCCAATAACTGATTTTTTATTTGTTTTTACTGGTACTACATAACGTCCATCTCTCATGGAAACAACTTTGTCTTGCAAGGCATCATCGTATCTATCGTTTGTAATATAAGAATTTAATTTTGCCTTTATGTCAGCTTCTTTTCTGGCCTTTGACCTGCGGATATTTCTAAGCTCGCTTGATGCATTATCAGCAATCTCATCTTCGCTAATAATTGACCTTTCTATTTCATTTTTTATAAAATCATTGGTTGAAATTCGGTTAAATAAATCTTTGATATATGGTTCTTCGATTTCCTTGCCATATTCTTTTAAATAATCAGCTACCCTTAAAAGGTCGTTAATTTGTAAAAGTTCGTATGGTTCTAAAATCCCATTTTTTCTGACATAGCCAATCATATCAGTAAAATCATAGAGGCCAAAAAGATCTATATTTCCAAATCTTGAAATCACTCCTACCATTTGGGCAGTTTTTTCAAGTTCTTCTTTAATATCATCTGCATCTGTCATAGGAGTTAGATTTAAAATTTGATCTTTAACTATGTTTGAACGTGCTTGGATAGATAGTTGCTCTAAAATTTTCTGATATTCTAATACTTCTAAGGTACGTTCTTGCATTAAATCACTCCTTTCCTATAATCGTCTCTAATTTTAGCCTTACCTATATTTAAAATGTCATTATCTTCTAAAACTGAATATAAAAGTGATACATTATCTGAAAACTCATCGTGGTTAAATATGCTAGCTTGGTCCGGGTAAATTTTAGAATATGTCCCGTAACGAATGACTTTCATTTTTTCGCCATCGTGTGATTCTAATTCGCCTTTATTAAATCTACAAGTTTTACAACCAGACAATCCACATTTTTTTATTACAGAAAATGGGCAATGACGCATATTCATTAAAGCAGGCCTTGCAAAAACAAGGGCTTCGACAGCTTGATTTTTGCTTATATTATTTAAAATATCCAAATCTATTTCGCTTGAAACACAAATATCTTCTGCAAAGTTCTTATAAAAATATGCACTATGAGAATTGAAAATATTTAAATCCCTGCCTATTCTAATTTTTATGTCATTTGCAATAAAATCATTTATAAAGGCTAAATCTCTATAATTGTTGCAAATTACGCCTTTTATTTTATTTTCTTTTACAAATTCAATCATACTATCTATTTGGTATTCATCATGGGCATCCAAATTTAAATATAAATTATGGCCACTATATTTCGGATCAAAATTTCTGATATAAATATTATCAAAATCTTCTAAAAGCTCAGGGGATATATTGTTGCTTAGAAGTTCAACATTTTTTTCTACAATATGATCTTGATTTTTTTCTAAGACTGGCAAATTGATTTTTATTTCTTTTCTGTAATAATTATTTAAAATCTCTTCTTTTAAAGCAGCCACTCCCATGCGGCGGCATTCATTTATATCTTTTTTCCTAAGAAAAATCCCATCATCCATTTCAATATTTATTTGGTCTGGAGTAAATATTTCGTCATTAAATTTTGATAGATTATCTCTAATATCAGCTTCAGAAATCGCAATATTTTTTGCTTGTTCAACAATTGCATTATGATTATAAGTTGATGAAAAATTTTTGTATTCAAGTGTTATTTGGGGATTTTCTCCAAGTCTAGCCTTAAAATAAATATTAACCGGAAGATTACGATAGTTGCTAAGTGCTTGTTCTTTGCTTTTTGCTACTTTGCTAGAATTTACAATTAGAACATCAGATAAAACTTTTGCATCAGGATATTTTTCTAGGAAAATTTTCTCTCCTACTATGTAATCCCTAGTAGTGGTAAATGGAAGTTTTTTGCCCTTTTCTGTTGTAATCTCAAGATTATCACCCAGATATAAATCTGAATTAGTAATAAAATATTTTTTATTTTTACTATTTTCTACCTTACCGACACTTCTATGTTTATTATCATCTTTTAGGCTAATATAATTTTTGTTTTGACCAAAAATAAATCCTTTTGTGTATCCTCTATTTGAGCTATCTAGCATTTCGTTTTTGTCATAAGAGTTATTTTCTATTTTACTTTTGTAATTGGAAACTGCTGAGAATACATATTCTGGAGTTTTCATTCGGCCTTCAATTTTTAGGCAATCTACTCCTATTTCTAAAAGTTCATCTAAATTATCAATAGCGTTTAGGTCTTTCATATTTAGATAGTAATCATCGCCTAAAATTTTACCGTCAGAGATTAATTTATATTTTTGCCTACATGGTCCAGCACACCTACCTCTGTTTGCAGATCTACCTCCGTAATAAGAACTCATCAAGCATTCACCAGAAAAACTCACGCAAAGTGACCCGTGAACAAATACTTCTGTTTCTACGGGTAAGCTTGCAATTTTTCTTATTTCTTCTATTGGAGTTTCGCGGGCTATGACAATTCTATCAAAACCAAGGTCAGCAAGGTATTTTGCTCCAAAATATTCTCTTACGGCCATTTGGGTTGATGCATGTAATTCCATGCCTGGGACTTGATTTTTAATAATAGAAAAAAATCCTAAATCTTGGATGATAAGACCATCTACTCCATACTCATAAAGTTTCTCTACATAGGAAATAGCTTTTGCCATTTCGTGATCTTTTATAAGCGTATTCATTGTAATGAAGACACGTCTTTCAAAAAGATGAATGTAATCGATGGTTTCTTTTATGTTTTCTAAAGTAAAATTTTCCGCATAAGCACGAGCCCCAAAATCATCTAGAGCTAAGTAAAAACTATCAGCTCCTGCGGCAATCCCTGCAAAAAGCATATCTGAATTACCGACAGGAGCTAATATTTCAGGTTTTTTCATTAAATAGACCCTTTCAATTGGTCATTTTCTGATTTAAGGCTTACAACTTCTTTTTGTAGTCTTTCAAGTTCAGCTCTCAATTTTTCAATAGTTTTATCGCTTTGTTCATTAACAATTATTTTTTTGTTTAATGACTCATTTTCTGCTTTAAGTTCATTATTTTCTTCAAAAAGTTGGTCAATTTTTTCTATCAATTCATCATTGTGGGCTACGGATTTTTTGTAATTTTCTACAAGGCCAGGGAATTTTTCCATAGCCTCACTTGATTCTTCTTTTAGTCTTTTGTATCTATTGCCTACATTATATAAATCATTAGCAATATTTACACTTGCTAAAACCAATTCTCTATCATAGCTTAATTTATTTGATTTTACTTCTGCGATTTTCCCGCTTACATAATCAGCAATATCTCTTATTTGTTCTTCATTTTCGTCAGTTAATAAGGTATATGTTGCCCCGTCAATTTCTACCTGAACCTTTTTCTCGCTCATTTTTACTCCTAACTACGTAAAACTATGTTTGATTTTTCCAAATCATTTAAGATATTTTCTTCAATATCTTTTATATCTTCTTCTTTTAGGGTCTTATCATCTGATCTAAACTCTACCTTGTAGGATATAGATTTTTTGTCATTTTGAATTTGGTCACCTGTGTAAATATCAAATAACTCGATATTTTTAACAAGTTCTCCCCCATTATTTATAATTGTATCTTCTATAAATTTAGATTCAAGATTTCTATCTGTTACAAATGAGTAATCTCGGGTGATTGCTGGGTATTTTGGAAGAGCCATATATTTTCTATCCTTGATTCTTTGATCTCTTATTTGAGATAAGTTAATTTCTAAAATTAAGGCTCCTTTTTTAATGTCGTATTCATCACGCACTTCATAGGAAACCTCTCCCATAGTACCGATAAATTCATCACCATAATAAATATCCGCACATCTTCCCGCATGGAAAATAGGATTTTCTTTTTGAGTCTTATAAGTAAATCCAACAAATCCAACACGGTCCATAGCAACTTCAAATATATCTTTTAAGTCATAGAAATTATATGAACCATAAAGTCCCATTGTCAATGTATCATTTTCATTTGGTAAATCTAACTCTGTTTTTTCAAAGGTTTTTCCAAGTTCAAACAATTTTAAGTCTTTTTGTCCACGGTTGATATTTTTTGCAATAACGTCTAACATATTTGACAACTGGGTTGTTCTCATTACAGAGAAGTCTTCACCTAGCGGGTTTGTTAATTTTATATATTCTCTTAGGTTTGAATCTTTTAAAACTCCCATTCTGTCAAATTCTCTAGGAGAAATGAAAGAATAAGTAGTTAGTTCAGAAAATTTTTGACCAGCTAGTTCTCTTTTTAAATCATCTCTTAAAATTCTAGCATCTGATCTAAGTCCTCTTTGTAGGCTTGAATAAAGTGGTTTTGGTTCAATATTCCCCATACCATAAAGTCTTATAACTTCTTCAATAAGGTCTGCTTCAATTTCAATATCATTTCTAAAGAAAGGAACTTTGGCACGGATTGTGTCAGAATCTATATCTTCTATTTCAAATTCTAATAGTTCTAGATTTCTAATAGCTTCTTCTTTGCTAAAGTCTACTCCTGTTAGAGCATTTAATCTAGATATTCTTAAATCTACGTATCTATCTTCTATATATGTTAAGCCAACCATATAGGAATCATCATATATTTCTCCATAGGATAGCTTATCAATCAGATGAAGAACTCTTCTTGAAGCAAAGTCTGCCATTTGAATAGGGACTCCCTTTTCAAATCTAGTGGAAGCTTCTGACCTAAGCTTTAGTTTTTTGGAAGTTTCACGAACTGAAGCCCCATTGAAATTTGCTGCTTCTAGGACTATGTTTTTTGTTTGGCTTGTAACTTCAGTATCATAGCCACCCATAACACCCGCTATAGATATGGCTTTCTTATCATCAGCTATAACAATCATTGACTTATCCAACTGTCTATCTTCGCCATCTATAGTTTTAATAATTTCTCCATCTTGGGCTTCTCTTATTGTTATCCCACCATTAACTTTGTCTAAGTCATAAGCGTGGAGGGGTTGACCTGTTTCTAGCATTACAAAATTTGTTATATCTACAATATTATTTATAGGTCTCATTCCAGCTAGGATTAGGTAGTTTTGTAGCCATTGAGGTGATGGTTCAATCTTTACATCCTTTATAACTCTTGCTATAAATTGCTTGCAATTATCGGAATATAGAATTAATCCTTTAAATACTTCTCTAAGGTCCTTGCCATTGGTTTTGTAATCTAAGTCTGGAAGCTTGATTTTTTCTCCAAAACTTGCAGCACTCTCGCGAGCCATACCTATTATTGAAAGGCAATCAGGCCTATTTGGAGTAATCTCATATTCTATTACTGGTGTATTTGAAAATAGAACTTCGCTTACTGGAGTTCCTGGCTTATACTCTTTGTTAAGAATTATTACCCCGTCTTTAAACTCTTTTGGAATTACATTATCAGGATATCCTAGCTCTTGATATGAAGTAAGCATACCCTCTGAATTGATTCCAAAAAATTCATGGTCCCCTATAAAATCTCCATTGTCTAACTTTGTTCCACTTTTAATTACAAATAAATAATCACCTTTTTTAGTGTTTTTTGCTGCTGTTATTATTGTTGCAGGCTCATCACGGCCTATGTCTATCTTTAAAACTTGTAGTCTATCAGCATCAGGGTGCTTTTCTTGTTCTAGAACATGGCCTACAACCACACTTTCTAGGGCACTCGTTGTAATTGTCACTTCCTCAACATGAGATCCAGTTTCTGAAAGTCTATCTGTAATAGTTTTTAAATCTTCATCTATTTTTACGTAATTATTTTGCCAAACTAAAGGTACTAACATTATTTCTCCTAAAATTGTTCCAAAAATCTTTTGTCATTGTCATAAAGTAATCTGATATCATCTAGGCCATATTTAACCATGGCAATCCTATCAACTCCCAGACCAAAAGCAAATCCAGTATATTTTTCGCTATCGATTCCACAAGCTTCTAGTACATTTGGATGTACCATTCCACCACCTAAAAGCTCCATGGACCAACCAGTATTTCCGCAAGCTGGGCAACCTTCACCACGGCAAATAGGACAAGTTGCATCGACTTCTAGAGATGGCTCAGTAAATGGAAAATGGTGAGGACGGTATCTAAGCTCCATGTCATCTCCAAACATTTCTTTTATGAATGTTTCGAGTGTTGCTTTTAAATTTGCCATTGATACATTTTCATCTACAACCAAGCATTCTAATTGGTGGAACATTGGAGAGTGAGTGGCATCTACCTCATCATTTCTAAATACTCTTCCTGCTGATACCATTTTGATTGGTAATTTTCCTTCTTCCATAACTCTAATTTGCATTGATGAAGTGTGTGGTCGAAGTAATATATCATCTGTTATATAAAAAGTATCGGAAGTTGACCTTGCTGGGTGGTCTGCTGGTGAATTAAGATCATCAAAAACTTTTTTAACAGTATCTATTTCTGGTCCTTCCACAACATCAAAGCCCATATTTTGGAAAATAGTTTCAAGTTCTTCTAGTGTTTGATTTATTAATGCTAAGTGTCCGCTATCATGTTTTTCAAAATGAGCAGTAACATCAATTGTTTCTTCAACTATTTTTTCTTTTAATAGTTCTTTTTTAAGCAGCTCAGATTTTTCAGCAAGGGCATTTTCAATTTGAGTACTAGTTTCATTTATAAGTTTTCCTGCCATTGGCTTTTCTTCATTTGGCAGTTTTGAAATATTTTTCTTTAAATCTGTCATCACACCTTTTTTACCAAGGTATGTAATTCTTATTTTTTCAAGCTCATCTAAACTTTTTGCAGCTTCAATTTCATTTTGGGCCTTTGTTAAGCTTTGCTTTAAATTTTCTTCCATTGTTTTCCCTTTCAATTTTTGTAATAAAAAAATCCTGCCCTATTGAAAGGACAGAATTTATCTGCGGTACCACCTTAATTGGTTAATATTAACCCACTTAATAGCTTATAACGCAGCAAATCGTATCAATTACTAATTTCATATCAAGCTTCATCGGTGAATATATTTAGCCGGAACTTTGAGGGCTTCCATCATCTCCTCTTGCTGGTAAAGAATAACTAAAGTTTTTCCGAATCATAAGCTAAGATTATTCATCAAAATGCTAGCTGCAATAGCTGCATTTAAGGATTCTATTTGCCCTTTCATAGGAATTTTCACAAATTTATCTGTCATTGACCTTATGGTATCAGACAAACCATTTGCTTCGTTTCCTATAACAAGGATAATATCGTCCTCTATCTTACATTTATTAATATCATACCCGCTCATGTCGGCTGCTACCAATTTGTAAGATTTTTTTAACAAATCAAGATCTTCATAGCTTATTTGTTTTATATTTAATCTAAAAATTGAGCCCATTGAGGCTCTTAAAGTTTTTTCATTATATATATCAACAGTATTTGGTCCTAGAAGAATGTCATTAAAACCAAAAGCTTCTGCAGAACGGATAATAGTTCCCATATTGCCTGGATCATTTAGGCCATCTAAAAGTAATACTCTTTTTGATGAGATTTCATTTTCCTTTTTCTTTTTAACCACTGCTGCAAATCCATCTGGAGATTTAAAGTTAGATAGTTTATTAAAAAGATTATCATCAAAAATTATTTTTTCAAGATTAGCTTGATAATCCTTTTTAGATTCTGATAAAAAAATAAAATCAACATCAGCAGAAGAGATAGCCTCTTCTACTAATTTTTTAGATTCTATAATGAATTTATCTTCTATATCCCTATACTTTTTATTTCTTAGTTTTGATATATATTTGTATTTTTGATTGGATGTAGAATTTATTACCATTAAGCGTTTTGGTTAGCTAATTCTACAATTTTGCTAAATTCTGCTGGATTTTCTACAGCGATTTCTGCAAGCATTTTTCTGTTGATATCAATGTTTGCTTTTTTAAGGTTACCCATAAGTTTTGAGTATGTTGTACCATTAAGTCTTGCTGCAGCGTTGATTCTTGCAATCCATAATTTTCTAAAATCTCTTTTTCTATGTTTACGTCCAATATAAGCATAGTTTAAAGATTTCATTACAGCTTGGTTGGCTGTTCTATATAGAAGGCTTTTTGAACCATAGTATCCTTTTGCTTGTCTTAATACTTTTTTATGTTTTTTCTTAGCGTTGATTGCTCTTTTTACTCTTGCCATTTTCTATTTGCCTCCTAATTACATTCCTAATAATTGTTTAACATTTCTTTCATCAGCTTTTGAAACTAATGTTGCTTTTCTAAGGTTTCTTTTTCTAGCTGGTGATTTTTTAGCTGTTAAGTGACCTTTATACGCTTTTCTTCTTACGATTTTTCCGCTACCTGTTACTTTAAATCTTTTTGCAGCAGCTCTTCTTGTTTTATTTTTATTTGCCATTTTCTTCTCCTTTTGGTTCTAGAAACATTACTAGGGATCTGCCTTCCATTTTTGGTTTTTTGTCAACCACGGCGCTATCTCCTAGCATTTCTTTAAATTTATCCATCAATTCATAACCTGGTTCTTTACGGCCAAGTTCACGACCTCTAAATCTTATAGAAACTTTTACCTTATCCCCGTTGTTTAAGAATTTAATGGTTTGATTTGCCTTGGTTTGTAAATCATTGTCTTCGATATTTAAGGAAAATCTTGTCTCTTTTAATTGAGCATTTTTTTGTTTTTTCTTATTTTCTTTTTCCTTTTTTTCTTGATCGTATTTGTACTTACCATAATCCATGATTCTTGTAACAGGTGGTTTTGCATTTGGACTCATCAAAACTAGGTCAAGTTTTGCATCATCTGCACGATTTTGTGCATCTTTTAA
This sequence comes from Anaerococcus martiniensis, assembly GCF_043187485.1. Taxonomy (GTDB): domain Bacteria; phylum Bacillota; class Clostridia; order Tissierellales; family Peptoniphilaceae; genus Anaerococcus; species Anaerococcus martiniensis. The sequence continues at coordinate 1,297,056 of NZ_CP171106.1, read as the reverse complement.
AGTTGTAATACCAACTTGGTTACCATTTTCATCGATTAATCTTACTTGGTTAGCTCTAATTTCATTATTTATTCTTAAATCTTTTATAGTTATACCTCCAATGTATAATTACATAAAAAAAGCGGGCACAAAGTACCCGTTCCAATTTTTAAATCTTATCTTTAAAAATTATTAACCTACAAATTTATATCGGCAGGTGAGTATCTGGGTACTTCTTTGTTGTCTATGTCGTATATAATACTATCTTTATTTGATTTTGTCAAATGATTTATTCATCTATTTTTAAATACCCTACAGAATAGGCCTTACTACCAGCATGGGCAGATATTGCAGATCCAAATTGGCTTGTTAGGGCAAGTTCTGCATTTTGTTCTATATTTTCTAATCTATTTTTTATTTCTTCAAGTAGACTATTGTCTGTTCCTGAAATATAGGTCATATAGTATATTTTAACATTTGCTAAATCTTCTCTGATTTTTTCTTCTATAATAGCATAGGATTTTTCCTTTTTAACTTTTAGTTTTATAAGGTCAAAATCCCCCTTGCCGTCTAAAGACAATACTGGTTTAAAATTTAGAATGGATGAGGCTCTTTTAGCAACTTTACCAAGTCTACCACCTGCTTTTAAGTATTTTAGAGTATCAAACCAAACATAGGCCTTTTGGTTACCAACATTCTTGTTTAGTTTTTCTACTATTTTTTCAAAATCAAATCCCTCTTTTATAAGGTCATTTGCATAGATTACCATCAACCCTTCTAAAAGAGTAACCGAGCCGCTATTTACCATGGCTATTTCTAGCCCATGTTTTTCTGCTAACTCAGCATTTGAAAAAGTAGAAGATAGTCGTGGGTTTAAACCAACATAAATTGCTTTTTTATAACCGTCTTCAGCAACCTTTTTAAAAACCTTAGAAAAATCTGCCGGTGCAGGCGAGGTTGTTTTTGCTGTGAAAGATGAATTTTCTTTATTTCTTCTATCTAGGTCAGCAGGACTAATTTCCACCCTATCTTCGTAGTATTGGTCATCGACTATTACATATAAATTTGCTACATATATATTATTTTCTCTGATAAATGTCTCTGATAAATCTGCTCCCGAGTCAGTAATAAGAGCTATTTTTTCCATAAACCCTCCTTTGATTATGAAATACATTTAATCTAAATTATGATATTTCTCTGTATACAAAAATACTCATGGCCATGGCCATGAATATTTCAAAGTATATTTAGTTTTATCCGCTAGCTTTATAAGCAGCTTGCTTCAATTTTATATTATTATACTAATTTTTATTAATTCCTGTCAATTAATAATTAATACAATTTTTTTCATAATAGTTAATTTGTATTTTTAATTAATCTAATTTAAATAATCCAAAACCAAAAAGTCCTGGTCCGGTATTGGCTCCTAGGGTTGGTGAGATTTGAATTCTATATGTTCTTCTTGCGCTAGCTATGACATCTGAAAATATGTCTTCTAACTTTTCTATTCCTTCTTCATAACCACCGTGGCCTATATAAAAATAATAGTCTTTTACATTTTCTAACTCTCTTGCCGCTATTTTTTTAAATTCATTTAAAACTTTTTTCTCACCCCTAGTTATTTTAAAAAGTTTAAAATGACTTTCTTCTGGATATATACTTATTATTGGCTTTACTGATAAGGCGTCCCCAATTTTACCAAAAGATCTTGGCACACGTCCCCCAGCTACTAAATATTTGAAAGTGTCTAGGGCAAAAAATACTTTCGAATCTTCTTTTTTTGCATTGAGCTTTTCTATTATTTGCTCAAATCCATAACCCTCATCGACAAGTTCTTTTGCATAAATTGCAAAAATTCCCTCAGATAAGGTTAGGTTTCCGCTATCAAAAACATAGATTTCAAGCCCATCCATTTTCATCATATTAAATAAATTGTAGGTTGATGAAAAATTCGCACCAATACTGATTGCTATTACTTTTTCATAGCCATCATTTTTAATTTGTTCTAAAATTTCATGTAAATCTCCAGGTGATGCCGTACTTGTTTTTGGAATAGAGTCGGACTCTTTCATCCAAGTATAAAATTCATCTGGGCTAATTTCTTTTCTATCTTTATAGTACTTGCTATCCAGATTTACATATAAAGGCAAAAGATAAATCCCCATTTCTTCTGCTAATTTTATATCTATATCAGATGCAGTATCTGTTAATATTGCTATCTTTTCCATAATACTCCTTAAGTTCAATAACTATATCATATTATTTCTAGTTATCTATGTCTATAACAAATTTTTGATTTTCCTTAGTTATCTCCCTAACATCCGTGTTTTCATAAGAAAAATCTCCTTTAAATTTCTTGCTAATTTCAAAATTGTCAGCAAAATGCATTGGGAAAAATATTTGAGGTTCTACTTCTTTTATAAATATATCTCCACCTTTAAAGTAATTTTCTTCAAGCCTCGGATCTACTGGGAAAAATGCAATATCAACTGGTTGATTTTTGATTTTTTCTACTTCTATCATAAAATCATCATATTCTTTTTGCATGGTTTCTTTGTCATTGCGTGGCCAAGCCCAAAAATTTAAGTCACCAGCATGGAAAATACTCATATCATCTACATAAAGTAAAATAGAGATACCCCTATCGGTTGAACCAAAAGTTTTAATTTTTAGGTTTTCTCCATTATTTAATTTTATATTAAAGGTCTTATTTTTGTTTACAAAGTGTACATTTTTAGAATTATACAAGCTTTTTAACTGGTCCATAGAAAGCTTGTTGTCCCTTATATATATAATATTTTCATTGGAAGGCAATTTACCAATATCTGAGCTTAAAATATAAGTTTTGTTCTCCATATTTGGTACTTTTAAGATTTCTGAAGTGTAGTGGTCGCTATGGGCGTGGGTTGAAACAAATACCACTTGTTTGTTTTCAGGAATATCTAAAATACCCTTGTAGTAATCAAAAATAATAAATAAGTCTTTGGTTTCCACAGTATAGCAAGAGTGGTAAACATAGGTAATTATAATTCCGTTATTCATCATATCTCTCCATTCTTTAAAAATTTATACCCATAAAGAGATTAATATTCGAGTATAATATGAAAAAGGAAGTGATTTTTATGAAAAAAGAAGTAAAAACAAATGCCATGCGTGCCTTGGATAATTTAGATATTCCCTATGAACACATAGATTATGGTTTTAAAGGAGATTTTAAATCTACCATTGATCTTACAGAAGAAACTCACCAAGACATCAGTTTGGTTTATAAAACTCTAGCAACAATTTCAAATACTAAAGATATTTTTATTTTTGTAATACCAGGAGCTGAAAATATAGATTTTAAAAAGGCCAGCAAATGTGTAGGAGTAAAATCTCTTGAAATGCTACCACTTAAGGATCTGAAATCTAAAATCGGCTACGAAAGAGGATCGACAACAAGTCTGGCAATGAAAAAAGATTATGAAGTTGTAATTGATGAAAGCGCCAAAGACCACGAATTCATAAAAGTTTCTGCTGGTAAAGTTGGCCATAGTATAAAAATAAAAGCAGATGATTTGGCCAAGGCCAATGGCGGCAAATTTTTTGATGTAATACAAAATAATGATTGATATAAAAAAACATAAAGACTATATAAAATTTTCTTTAGCCAATGATGGAAATAATTTTAGGTTAAGGCTTTTAGTTACCCTATCCCCGATATTTATAGCTTGCTTTGATAATGGTAATGAAGAATTAGGATTTTTAAAAAATACAATTAAAAATTCAAATTTTCCCTATGGACTTTATCCGAATTTTTTTGAAGAATTTTCAAAAGAAAAATATTTTGAGGACTATAGTAAACTAAGTTCAAATGAAGATATAATTTTAAATCCTGATGGGATAATAGATTTTTATATAAATCCCATGGATGAAAAATATATAGTTGCCCTGAAAACTCTAATTGAATCATTAATTATTAACGAAAAATCAAATAAATATTGGACATATTTTTTCAAAAAAATCCGCAATGATATTGTAATTAATGGCAGAAGATCAATTCTTGCAAATGGTATCCAAGGATTTTACTTGAACAAATACGTTTTAGTTTGGATGATAGATTTGTGCGACTATATAAAAATAAATAATCCAGAAGATTATCAAAATCTTATCCCTATTTATGAACTTTCAAGCAATTTGAAGACAATTAGAGATAGCAATATAAATCTCCCAGTAAATTAGTTTTGGGAGATTTTTTGCATAAAAAAAGTCAGACAAGAATTTCTTGCCTGACTTTAAAAACTAGATTAGTTTAATTCTGCAGAATTTTCCCATAAGCCGTGGATATTGCAGTAGCTTAGAGCGTAGATTGTACCTTTTTTATCTGCTTTTATGTATCCTGTTGCACATGGAACTGTAAATAAATCTTCTTCGCCGTGAGCTGTAAATTCAGATGATGCAATTTCAACTGGGAATTGTGATCCTTCTGGTTTGAAGAAAACTTTAATCCATGCAATGTGGTGTTCTAAAGTATTTGGGTGTTCGATTTCACTACCAACTGATGCTCTGATTCTTACTTTGCCGTTGTCAACACTTTCAAAATCAATTTCTGGTACGTGTTTTTCGCTTGCCCAATCACCAGTTTGTACTGTTTCTGTTAATTTACTCATATGTACCTCCAAAAATTTTTGATAAATTATTATCCATTACCAATATATCAGGAATTGGAAATAAAATCAATCCTAAAAATCCAATTCCTCTATATTTTTATTAAACTGTTCTCCACTTTCCATATTTTTGATGGATACTTGATTTTTGGATACTTCTTCTTCACCAATTATTACGGCATATTTTGCATTTATTTTATCTGCATAATTTATTTTTTTCTTAAATTTACCATCTTCTAAGAAAATATCTGCCTTTTTGCCTTGGTCTTTCAGCTTCTTTAGGACATCTATTGCATAAAAATGATATTCATTATCCATTGGTAGGATAAGAAAATCAATTTTTGATGATTTTTCTTCTTCAACCAATCCAAGTTCTTGAAGTTGGTAAAATAATCTTGTAAGCCCAATTGACATTCCAACTCCTGGTAAGTTTTGTTTGGTAAAGTTGCTAGCAAGATTTTCATATCTACCACCTGAACATACTGAACCTATTGATTCGTAACCATTTATAAATGTTTCATAAACTGTAGATGTGTAATAATCAAGACCACGAGTAATAGCTAGGTCTATTTTGATATTTTTATCATCTATTCCAAATTTGATCATGTAATCATAAAGGGTTTTTAATTCTTCCAGGCCTTCTTTAAATAAATCATTATCAGCAAAACCTGATAAATTATCTAAAATCTCAGTATTTTGATTATCTGCATTTATAAATTCTAGGGTTTTATTAGCCTTATCTTCGCCAATTATTTCTGTAAGAAGTGTCTTGGTTTTATCTATTCCAATCTTATCTTTTTTATCAATAGTTCTTAAAACCTCAGTGCTATCCTCAATTTCAAGAGATTTGAAAAATCCATTTAATAATTTTCTATTATTTATGTGAAAGGTAATATTTGGAAAATTTATTCTATTAAAGGCTTCAAAGATTACCCTAGCAAGTAATGCATCATTATAAATAGCTAGGTCATTGTGACCAATAATATCAATATCAGCTTGGTAAAATTCTTTGTACCTACCCTTTTGATTACGCTCCCCACGGTAAACTTTGCCAATTTGGTAGCGTTTAAAAGGAAAATTTAGATCTGATAAGTGTTCTGAAACATATCTTGCAAGTGGAACTGTTAAATCAAAACGTAAGCTCATATCTTTTGAATCACTTGCTATTTCAAAAATTTGTTTTTCAGTTTCTCCACCACCTTTTGCAAATAAGATTTCATTTTTTTCTATTACAGGTGTATCTATTGCTAAAAATCCATAATCTTTAAAAGTATCTTCAATTGTATTTTTCATCCTGTCAAAAACTGCTTGGCTATCTGGAAGTAGCTCCATTACACCGGCAATTGTTGAAGGTTTAATAATATCCATCTATTCTCTCCTAGGCTTTTTTATAATTATAACATAAATAAATATTAGACTAAAGTTTGACTTTTTTCTCTTTTAAAAATCCCTATTATAAATAAAATTATAAATGGCAACAACCAAGGAAAACCATAATCGTACAGTGGTAGCCAAGCTAAATTATTTTCCATCCTAATTCCTAAGTTTTGATCTAACATTGATACATACATGATAAAAGTCTGAAGAAAAGAAATAATTCCTGTTACAGTAAATATAATTTTTCTTAGATTTTTATTAAAATCATAATTTAGCAAATTAAATATAATCATTAGCAAAACTAAGGGATAAACAAAGGTTAAAAGTGGCAGTGTAAAATTAATTATCCCATCAACCCCAACCATTGAAAGTATTATTGAACAAATTGTTATTATTATCGCTGTAATATTGTAGGAAATTTTATCATTAAAAATTTTGGTAAACATATCTGAAATTGAACTAGTAAGTCCTACAGAAGTTGTAAAACAGGCCAAAACTATAATTGCAGCCAAGACATATTTTCCAAACGAACCCATTATTGTATTTGCAATGACAAGTAAAAGCTCAACACGAGAATTAATTTCTGGATGATATTCAGTACTAGTTGCCCCAAGGTATGTAAGTGATAGATAAACTAAAATCAGACCTGCTGCCGCAATTAAGATTACCTGGATAGATTTTTTCTTTAAGTCATTACCATATCCTTTTTCAACTAGCGATTTAATTATGATTGGAGCAAATACAATTGCAGCCAAGGCATCCATAGTGTTATAGCCTTCTATTATTGATTTTGTAAAAGTAAAATGCTTACTAAGTGAACTTATCTCAGCTTTTCCAATAGGATTCAAAATCCCAGCAATAATCATAAAAAATAAAACTATTAGTAAAAGTGGTGTCAGATATTTTCCAATTACATCAATTACCTTGTTATCAGTTAGTATAAATATTAACGTTAGAGAAAAAAATAAGATTATAAATAAATTATAGGAAATATTCATTCCTAAGGCTATCATAACCTCACCACTAGTGGCCCCGGTACGTGGAATCGCCCCAAGAGGTCCAATAACAACAGCAATTATTAATAAAATAAGATTGCCTAATTTTTCTCCACCAATCTTTGTAAATTCTTTTATATTTCCATTTTTCTTTGCCATGGAGTAAACAGCAACTGAAGCAAGCCCTACTCCTGTTAATATAAATCCAATGCTCGCAATAAGCCAATTTGACCCGTAAGTCCTGCCCAAAAACGGCGGAAAAATTAGGTTTCCCGCTCCAAAAAATAAAGAAAATAATGCAAATCCTATAAATAAAATATCCAAAATAAAACTCCTACAATTATAAAAATATTTATAATTATACTTTTATTTTTATAATTATCTATTATTAGCAAAATAAAATTGATCCAGTATCAATTAAGTCGCAGTTTTTTGGATATAAAAGCTCAATTCCAGATTTGTAAGCTTCTTTTCTAATTATTTCAAAACTATTTAATTTTTCTATATTTCCATTAAAAATCAAACAATTATTAAAAAATCCACAGGTCCCACCCAAAAATCCATTATCAAAGCCATCAAGGGGAATATTTTCTTTTTTTAGCAGGACAAGGTCGATTTTATCTTTAAGAGCCTTATAGATTCCAAAATCACTTGTCAAAGCTTTATCCCCCATAGGAACTATTGAGCAACGACTATAAGCTTGTTTTACAAAATAATGTTTAAAACTATTATCTTTTAGAAAAGCTAATATGTTTTTTTCGCTAATATCATTGTGGATATAAAAGTCAGATCCCTTATAAATATTATAGATAGAATCATAGGGATATTTACCCGCCACACTCTCTCCAGCTATAAGATTTATATGAGAAATTTTATCTTGATAGTAGTTAAAAACATTCTTATCAACAATCATATTTTCACCATCAAGTCTAAAAATCGACAAATCAGGATGGTCAGCAATCCTAGGATCAAGATTTGGATTGTCTATTGTTTCAATAAAGTGAAAATTATTTTTTTGTAAAAATTCTTTAAATTCATTTGTAGATTTGTGACTGATAATAAACATAAAACTCCTCAATAAAAAAACTCTCATTATTCAAATGAGAGTTGAAATTTGGAGGCGCCACCCAGATTTGAACTGGGGGTAAAGGTGTTGCAGACCTCTGCCTTACCACTTGGCTATGGCGCCGTACAAGCCCGTCCGGCTAGGTGAGGACCCTCCATGGAATGGTCGTGCAAAGCACGAGAGCCCATTTACCTAGTTAAGGACTATCTTCTTTTAAAAACAAAAACAACCAAGAAACGAGCAATTATTCTATCGTAAGAACAATTAACGCCACCTGGTATTTTCGATTAATTGATATTCTACTATTATAATAAAATATCGATCGCCATTTGGCGTGAAATGGAGCGGATGACGAGATTCGAACTCGCGACCCTCGCCTTGGCAAGGCGATGCTCTACCACTGAGCCACATCCGCATGTACTAATATAGTATACAACTAAAATTCGCTTTTGTAAAGTTTTTTTGATTTTTTCTTAATTTAAATTTGATGTTTTCTTAAATTTGAATACCTATTTATTCTAATCTTTATAAGTTTATTTGTCAAATCCTATTCTTGCAATTTACCCTGATTATTATACAATATATTAGATAAATATTATAAATGAATTGAGGATATTATGTTTAAATTTGAACATGTTAAATATAAGGACATCATCGATATTGATGATCTGACTATCAATCTCGGTGAGGTTACTTGTATCATAGGACCCAGTGGATCTGGTAAATCTACTTTGCTTAGACTTATAAATAAATTAATTTCTCCAACATCAGGGACTATCAGTCTAAATGGGGAAAATATTGCAAATATGAACTCGGTTGAATATAGGAGAAAAGTTCCTATGCTTTCTCAAAGTCCTGTTAGCTTTCCTGGAAGCATTCGTGAAAATCTACTAATGGGTAGAAAATTTCAAGGTAAAGATAATCTGGCTGATAGTGAGCTTGAAAAAGCCTTGGATAAAGTTAGTCTTGATGAACCCCTTGAAAAAAATATCGAAAATTTATCTGGTGGTGAACAACAAAGGGTTTCTATTGCAAGGCTAATGCTTTTAGATTCTGATATTTATTTGCTAGATGAGCCTTCATCTGCCCTCGATGATATCACTGAAGATTTTGTTATAGAATCAATGGTCGACATGGCTAAATCTCAAAATAAAACTATTATTTATGTCACACACTCAAACTCAATGGCAGATAAATATAGCGATCGAATTATAAAAATTGTAGATGGGAGGGTTTATAATGGATAAGTCAGTAATAAATTTGACCAATAGCCAAATGCTTTTAACCTATGTATTTGTAATTATAGCCATGGTTATTACATCCTTTAATGGTCTAAATAGAAATAAAGAATTTATAATAGGCACTATTAGGATGACCCTACAGCTTTTTATAGCTGGTTTTGTTTTAGTTTATATTTTTGATAGCTCATCTATTGTTTTATCAACACTGATGATTCTCTTAATGGAATTTTTTGCAATCTTTAATATTGTTTCAACTAAAAAGGACCAATTATCAAAAGGTTTAATAGGATCAATAGTTATTTCCCAACTTATAGGTACAATTTTTACCCTAATATTTTTCCTAATACTTGTTGTAAGACCAAATCCAATCTATGACCCTCAATATTTAATACCACTTGGGGGAATGATTATCGGAAACTCAATGACTGGTATAAATCTTGCCCTAAATCAAATGTTAAAATCAATTGAAAATAAAAGAGTAAATATAGAAGGAGCCTTGATGCTTGGAGCCTCTCCTCGCATGGCTATGGATAAGATTATCCAAGATGCTTTTGATACGGCTATTACTCCAAGTTTAAATGGAATAAAGAATATGGGAATTATTACCCTACCTGGTATGATGACCGGTCAGATTTTAGGTGGTGTTTCTCCCCTAATCGCCATCAGATACCAAATTGCAATTATGACTGCGATTTTAAGTTCTGTAACCATTTGCGTATTCTTCTTCTTACGTTTTGGTTATAAAAGATTCTTTAACGACCAATGCCAATTAGTGGCAAATGAAAAATAAAACACAAAAGAGCACCTAAGGGTGCTCTTTTTATGTAAGTCATAGGGTTGCGAAATTCTTTGTCCTTACATTATTTATATATCCGAATTAATTACTTTATAAGTAAAATTATGGTAAAAACAATATAAAACTTATGTAAAAATCGCCCAAAAATGAGCGATTTTTTTTAGTCCAGTTCCAAAGCACCAGTATATAGTTGATAATATGTGCCGCGTTTTTTGATTAATTCATCGTGGCTACCTCTTTCTATAATTCTACCTTGCTCCATAACCATGATTACATCAGCATTTTGAATTGTAGAAAGTCTGTGGGCTATAACTATAGAAGTAGAACCTTCCATAAGTTTGTCCATGGCTTTTGTAACTTTTATTTCAGTTGTTGTGTCAATTGAGCTTGTCGCTTCATCCAAAATAAGCATTGGTGGATTTGCAATCGCTGCTCTTGATATAGATATTAACTGGTTTTGTCCATCTGAAAGTGATGATCCATCTCCATTAATTTCTGTTTCATATCCCTCTGGCAGTCTACTTATAAATCCATTTGCTCCTGCAAGTTTAGCTGATTCTAATATTTCTTCTTGGCTTGCATCTAATTTTCCGTATCTGATATTTTCATTAACATTTTCTGTAAACAAATTGACATCTTGGAGTACCATACCAAAAGCTTTTCTTAGATGGTCTTTTTTAATATTTCTTGTATCAATGCCATCAATCTTAATTGAACCCTCATCGATTTCGTAAAATCTAGTTATTACATTAGTTATGGTAGTTTTACCAGCTCCAGTTGAGCCTACAAAGGCGATTTTTTCACCTGGATTTGCATAAAATGTTACATCTTTAAGGATTTTATCTTTACCATTATAAGAAAAATCTACATTTTCAAAGTCAATTCTACCCTCAAGTTGTTTATAAACTCTCTTTCCATCTTCAAGCCATGTCCAAGAATAGCATCTGTCTCCTGTACACTCAATAGCATTGCCATTTTCATCTATACGTGCATTTACTAGTTCTATATAACCGGTGTCTTCTTCAATTGGCATATCGATTATTTCAAATATACGGCTAGCTCCAGCCATTGCAGAAAATACTGCATTTGCTTGTTGGGATATATTTGAAATAGGCGCTTGAAGTTGTCTAGCTGTTGTTAAAAATGTTGCTAAAATACCAACTGTAATATTTCCATTTATAGTAAGAATTACCCCACTTACCGCAAGTATTGCGTACATAATATTTATTGAGTTTACTAAAAATGGCATCATTTTTCCTGCATTTACCATTGCTTCTGCCATTGATGATCTTAGGTTTTCTGATTTTTGGTCAAATTCATTAATTATGTCATTTTCCTTATTAAAAACTTTGATAACTTTTTGACCAGACAGCATTTCTTCATCAAAACCATGGAGTATTGATACATTTTTTTGTGATTCTTTAAATAATCTTCCAGTCTTGCTTACAATATTTTTTAAAACTAAGACCATGACTACAAGTCCCAAAAACATTACAAGAGTAAGGATTGGGGAAAGGCTAATCATAACCACAACTGTACCGATAATCATCAAAATCGATCTGATAAGTGTTGGCAATGTTGATGATAGTGACTGAGAAAGTATGTCAGTATCATTTGTAAACCTACTCATTATTTGACCATGTTGGTTTGTATCAAAAAAGTTTATAGGCATCTTTTGGATTTTGATAAATAAATCATTTCTTAGATTTCTAATTGATCTTTGACCTATGCGGATCATTAGCCTATTGTAAATAAATGTAGTTATTACTGAAACCAGATAAATAATGGCCATTTTTATTACGCCAGCTTTTAGCCCGTCTATATCCCCCTTTAAAATGCTATTGTCTATGATAGGTTGCATCATAGAAATGCCCCAAACTTGGGTGATTGCAGATAATATTACACATACAAAAACAACTACTAATTGCCACTTGTGTTCAAATAGGTAAGCAAAAAGTTTTTTTAGGGAAGCCCAATCGAAACCATGAGATTTTTTGTCGGTAGACATTTCAAATTCTTTTGTTTTGTTTTCTAAATTTTCTTTACTCATCTTCCCCTCCTTTTTGTTGTATATCATAAGTCATTCTATAAATTTCATTTCTTTGATAAAGCTCATCAGCAGTTCCAATATCAGATATTTGGCCATTATCCATGATAACAATCCTATCTGCATGGTCAAATGATGAAAGTCTTTGAGAAATGATAATTTGTGTCATATCCTGATTTAGTTTATTAAATCCATCTAGCAGTTTAGCTTCTGTTTTGGTATCAACTGCACTTGTTGAGTTATCAAGGATTAATATTTTTGGTTTTTTAAGTAGTGATCTTGCAATAGTTAATCTTTGTTTTTGTCCACCTGAGACTCCTGTACCACCTTGACCAAGCTCTGATTCGTATCCATCATTTCTTTCTTTTATAAATTCATCTGCTTGGGCAATTTGCGCCATTGCTACTACTTCATCAAAACTAGCATCTGGGTCTCCCCATTTTAAGTTGTCGATAATTGTTCCTGAAAATAAGGTATTTTTTTGTAAAACTATGGTTACAGCATCTCTTAAAGTTTTTAAGTCATAGTCTTTAATGTCACGACCACCTACCCTCAGGCTACCTTCTGTGATGTCATAAAGTCTAGGAATTAATTGGACAAGAGTTGATTTGGCTGAACCAGTTGGACCTAAAATCCCGATTACCTCGCCTGATTTTATATGCAAATCGATATTTTTTAGCTGATAGTTTTCAGAATCTTCTTCGTATTTAAAACTTACATTGTCAAAATCAATTGATCCATCCTCTAAGCTTAGGCCTTCTACCTTGTCGCTATTATCCATAGAAATTTCACGGGTCAATACTTCTTTTACACGGGTTACTGATGGAGAGGCTGCCATTAACATGGTGACTACCATTGATAAACCAATTAGGGAACCTAATAGCATCATGGCATACATATTAAACGAAACAAGGTCTCCTACTCCAAGTCTTCCATTTATAATTTCAATCCCACCAAACCAAGTTAAGGCAACAAAAGCTGCATATAAAATCGCATTGGCTGTTGGGAAAACATAAGAAACTGATCCCTCAGAGCTATCAGCTAATTTAAACATTTCTTCATTTGCCCCGGCAAATTTTTCTATTTCATATTTTTTTCTAACAAAGGCTTTTACAACCCTCATATTGCTTAAGTTTTCTTCAATAACCTGGTTTAATTTGTCATATTGCTTACGAGTTTTCCTAAACTTTGGTATAGCCCTTGATGTGATACTTAATAAAATAAGTACTAATATAGGCATTAATATTAAAAATATAATTGATAATTTCGAGCTAGTATTAAAGGCAAGTATAAAGGAAACTATCGCCATTACTATAGTTTTTATAATAAATCTTGTTGTCATAAAGGTTGATTGGGATAGGGACTGCATATCTGTTGTTAATCTTGTTAAAAGTGATGGTACTCCAAAATATTCAAAATCCTCAAACGCAAAATCTTGAATTTGTCTAAATTGTGCCTTTCTAACATTATTAGAAAGTCCAGTAGATGTAAGACCTGCATTTTTTGAAGCTTTTGTACCTGTAAACATAGATAATAGGGATAAAACAATAATTATAAGACCATATTTTAAAGCCTGGCTTGGATCTTTTTGATAAATTACTTCATTTAAAATAATCCCCATTACAGCAGGAATTAAAAGTTCAAAAATAGTTTCTAAAACTGTCATAAGCATAGAAATTATTCTGTTTTTCCTATATTGATTTAAATACTGCTTTAGATAGGAATAAGCATCATTAAATTCTTTTAAGCTGTTCATATTACCTCCTCGTTTATATTATTTTCTAAAGTTGCGATTAATTGATTTAGATTTTCTTTGATTAATTTTATATCTGTTTCTCCCAAGTCATCATATATTTTTTGGTTGGATAAGGATAAGGCTTCATTTATTTTTCTTACCTCATCTTCTCCTCTTTTTGTCAAAACCAATGTTTTTACACGTTTATCAAATTCTGACCCCTCCATAGTAATAAGATCATGTTCTTTTAAATTTAAAATTATACTATTTATAGTTTGCTTGGGCATTTGAAGTTTATTTACCAAATCCTTTTGGGTTAAGTTTTCGATTTTGTCTATATGAAATAAGATAATACTTTCAAGATTATTCAATCCAAATCTCTCTACTCTCTGCTTATTTAGTCCATTAATCTTCCTAAGCATTGAGAAAATATTAAATATTTCGCATGATTTTTCGTCCAATTTGAGACCTCCTCATAAATACTAATATAATATAGTCTATAAATGGACTTTGTCAAGTGAATTTTTGCAAATAAATTGTATAATATTATAGTTAAAAGGAGTAAAAATGATTGAATATTTAGAAAAACAAAATGTAGATAAAAATCTTATAAAACAAGTTGAAATATATAGAGAAAAAAACGGTTTGTTGGATGATCCAAGAGTGAGCGAACCAGAATTCAAGTATTATGGTAAGGAAGTACTAGAACAAGCGATATCAGCCATCCTAGCAGGTAAAAATATTTTGCTAACAGGTGCAAAAGCTACAGGTAAAAACGTACTTTCATCAAATCTAGCATATTTATTTGCCAGACCATCTTGGAATGTTTCCTTCCACGTAAATACTGATTTTAACTCACTTATTGGTTCTGATACTTTTAAGGATGGAGAAGTTGTTTTTAGAAAAGGACCTATCTATGAAGCAGCAACAAAGGGTGGCTTTGCAGTACTTGATGAGATAAATATGGCAAAAAACGAAGCAATTTCTGTTTTGCACGCAACCCTAGACCACAGAAGAATTATAGATTTACCTGGTTATGAAAAAATAAATCTAGATCCAAACACCAGATTTATTGCAACAATGAACTACGGCTATGTGGGCACTCGTGAGGTAAACGAAGCTCTCGCCTCAAGATTTATGATTATAAATATGCCAAATATTACTCGCGAGAACTTAAATCAATTATTAATGGATACTTTCCCAAAACTAAAAGAAAAATATAGAAATGCATTTTTGGATATGTTTATCTCCCTTCAATTTAAAAGTGAAAACAATGAAATTTCTACCAAATCTGTAGACCTTCGTGGATTGATTTCTGCAATTGAAACCATGCAAGTGGGATTAAATCCATTTGATGCTATTCTTATGGGGCTTGCCAATAAATCTTTTGATGAATTTGAAAGACAAATTGTAATCGACACCATAAAAACAAAAGTACCACCAAGCATAGAAGAGAGTGTATTTAATGACTGAATCCCTTGATAAAATCCGCGAATATAATATTATTTGGGATTTTGCAAAAAATTATAGGTTCACACCTAATAAATCCTATCCCATGGATGAGGTCTACAAAAATATAATATTTGGATATACCTATAAAACTTTTGATACCAGGATGCTAAATTCATTTTTTGCTTATTTAAATAGGGAAAATCCTTTTTATGAAGAATTCAAATTCATAACAAATCTATTAATAGAAGAAATTTCTT
The DNA here is from genome assembly GCF_043187485.1 of Anaerococcus martiniensis. Classification (GTDB taxonomy): domain Bacteria; phylum Bacillota; class Clostridia; order Tissierellales; family Peptoniphilaceae; genus Anaerococcus; species Anaerococcus martiniensis. Next base: position 1,281,465 of record NZ_CP171106.1, on the reverse strand, counting down.
TTAAAGAGATTAGCAAACAAAATTTAGTTATTGGCGACTTGCAAAAAGAATATGCTAGAAAAAAACTCCACAGATACAACTACCACCAGCCAGATAATCTTATAGAGCAAATGGAAAAAGCATATTATGGCAAAGTTTTTAATAAACCAATAGTAGAAGGGCCAGTTTTTAGGTCAATTTATAAAGCAATTTTTAAGATCTACACTACAGATACAAATGTTTTAATAGATGAACTTAATGACGTTTTTAAAACTTTTTTCAATTTTGAAAGAGCAAAGGAAGACGAAGAACTTTTTGAAAAAATGGTTGAGGAAAATCAACCACAAGAATTTAAAACTGATGAGGATAGCCCAAAAGAATATAGCGATGAAAATATAGATGAGCAATTTGGAATAGGGGCTGCAGAATTTACCGGCCTAATCTACTATGAAGATAGAAAAGAAGACTTAAATAAAAACTTAATGTTTATGAATTCTTCTCAAGATGACTACCATTCATCTAGCGAATTTATAGAAGATTTTTTTGGAAAACCAATACTTCCCCTAGGACAAATAGAAAAAATCGAAAAAGAAGTAGCAACTGGCATCCATGCCCACAAAAAACTTTACTTTACCAAGGGTGAATACAGCCAAAAACCAAACGCAAGGTTCTATAAAGAAAATAGACGCGAGCAATACGAAAGAAATAAGCGATATATAGAAAATAATTTTGCAATCAATCATAGGAATATAAATGAACTATCCCTAGCAATTAAAAACTCATTAGCAACCTTTGAAGATTTTGTAGATGTAAGTAAAGATTACGGGATAATAGATCCATCTAAAGTTTGGAGGGCATCTGTAATTCATGATTATGACGTGTTTTTAAACCAAGAAAATGATGATATTACCAAATTTAAGGTAGACTTAATCCTTGATGCATCAGCAAGCCAAATAGAGCGCCAGCATATAGTTGCTAATCAAGCCTATATCATAGCAAAATCAATGGATGAAGCAGGCATTCCTATACGAGTAACAAGCTTTTCTACCCTACGTGACCATACAATTTTTAATGTTTTCCGTGATTATAATGAAAAACATAAAAATACTGAAATTTACAAATTTTTTGCAGCTGGATCCAACCGCGATGGACTTGCCTTTAAAACCCTCCACCACATAATAGACACCCAAGAAGATGTAAGACACATTGTAATTGTCCTTTCAGATGGAAAACCAAATGATGAGAGAGCCAACATTAATACTATAAAAGTAAAAGAAAAAGACCAGTATAAAGACCAAATAGCCGTTGATGATACTGCCTTTGAAGTTCGTAATTTAAGAAATGACAATGTCTCAGTACTTGGAGTATTTACCGGAGAGGATGAAGATGTGGAAAATGCAAAACTAATTTATAATAGGGATTTTGTTAGGATTACAAATTTAGAAAACTTTAGTAAAATCGTTTCAATCTTTATGAAAAATCAAATATTAAACTAAAAAAGCAGGAGGTTTTTACCTACTGCTTATTTTTTGTCCTAGATTGTCTTTTAGAAGACTTGCGTCTATTAAATTCTCCAAGTGTGTCACCTTTTTGATTTGGTGCTTGGATATGTTTTTGAGCCTTTTTTTTCTTAAAGACCTTGTGGTAAATAATATTTACCAAATTCATTACTTCTGGTATTCTTGCAATTAAAATTAAAAATCCATAAACAATAGCTGCCACTATTATTGCTATAAATAAAGCCAAGATATGTGGCATATTTCCACTTGTTAAACCATAAATACCCCTTGCAGTTAGAGCCATTAGGGATGTTGCAATTGTAATTTTTATTATAGATATAAGGGCGGTTTTAAAGTTAAAGGCCCCAAAATTAGCCCTAAATTTATAAATCATAAGGGCTGATCCAACTATTGTTGAAACAACTGTCGATAATGCAAGACCATTTATACCAAATAAATTAATCAAAATCACATTGAAAATAACATTTGTAACTTGTTGGATAACCACAATTACAACTGGAGTCTTAGAATCCCCTACTGCATAAAATCCTCGGTCAACTACATCAGATATAGATTGGAAAATTATATATGGTGCGTAGGATGATAATAAACTTGCTACTATAACTGTATCTTCTTGAGTAAAAGCATTTCTTTGGAAAACTAACTCGATAATTGGCTGTGAAAGCACTGACATACCAATAGTTGCTGGTACAACTAGCAATAGTGTTGTTACAACTGATGATGAAATAGATTTTTTCATAGCATTTATCTTGCCAGATTGTCCCAGCTCTGCAATTTGTGGGAAAAGAGCTGTTGTTACTGAAACTGTAATTACCCCTGTAATCAATGTTAGCATTGTTTTTGCATAAAATAGTTTAGAAATAGCGGCTTTACCAAAAAATGCTGAAGCCATAGAGTTGTCTACTATTATAGAAATCTCACCAGCTGCAGATGACACAATTACCGGTATAGCGATAATCATCAGCTGCCTTACATATTTATTCGATAGATCAATAACCTTTTCATGATGGTAGCCAGCCTTTTTTGTCGCCCTTGGAAATAGTATATATTGGAAGATGTTCCCTAAAAGAGCCCCAATGATTAGTAAATAGACATTACCAGTTTTTCCTGTAAGTACTGTAAATATTATGATTATTATATTCATAATTATCCCAGTTATTGCAGGATTGAAGAAATCTCCCTTAATATTTAAATAGCCCCTAAAGACTGCTGAATAAAGATAAGCATAAACTGCAAACATCATTATCCTAGTATAATTAGCTGCTAAATCTAGCCACTGGCCATCTAAGTCTGGAGAAAGTATTTTTGAAAATGGTTTTGCAAAAATCAGGCCCAAAATTAGGGCAACAGTGGCAAATACCATTAAAATATTAAATATATTTGAGGTAAACTTCTCAGCAGAAGCCTGACCCTCTTCGTTTTTTGCCCTATTATAAATTGGGATGAAACCAGAAATAATACCAACTGCTACAAAGTTTGCAACCACCACTGGAAGTGTGTTTGCTGTTGTGTAGATGGATTTTAGTTCACCTGCCCCAATATAATTTGCCATAACCGCTTCTCTTATAAATCCAAAGATTTTTGAGATAATGGTTATGAACATGAGCATAAATGCCGTTTGACCCATAATAACCTCTCTTATTAATTCATCTATTTATTATATCTATAATAAAAATTAAATACAACTATAAAAAGACTATATTTTCATTGCTTATATCAAAAAGCTTGTAATCATCAAGATTGTGGGAAACTATTATTATAGATTTATCCTTAAACTTTTGCTTTATTAACCTAGCCAAATCTTTTTTGCTATTAAAATCAAGACCTGTAAAAGGCTCATCCATTATTAAGATATCTCCATCAAATAAATAAGCACGGGCAAGGGCTACTCTTCGTTGCATGCCCCCACTAAATAGATTTACACTTTTATCTACATCAAAAATTCCAAATTTATTTAGAATTGATTTAGCTAAATCTATATTATCTGAAAGTATCTTCAAATTATCCAGGGCTGATATTTCATCTATAAGTCTGTTTTCTTGAAAAACTACAGAAGCTTTTTTAAAGTCTCTTTTTATAAATCCCTGGTCAGGTTTTTCTAAACCTAAGATAAGGTTTATAATAGTCGTTTTACCAATACCAGATTTACCAAAAATCCCTAAATTTTCTCCATCTTTAAGTATAAAAGAAAGATTCTCTAAGATAGGATGATTATAGGATTTATAAACACCTTTAAATTCTAGCATAATCTACTCCTAAAAATCTTTTAAGCATGTATTCAAAAATAGATGATATTAATAATATTGATATAGTCCAAGCAAATAAATTTGGCATATCTAGGTAAACTTTAGCATTATAGAGATTATTACCGATAGAGTTTTGTGGCAGTCCTATTACTTCTGCAGCTATCCCAGCCTTAAAAACCAAGCCTGATACACTAATGATAGAGGAATACAGAAAATATTTTGCATTTACTTTATAAATATATCTTATTTTCTTAATTTCACTTACCTTATACACATCAGCCATTTCTAAAATTTTTCTATCAATACTTTCTAGTCCATCATATAAATTTTGAAAGATTAAAGGCATAGCCATTATAAAACTAACATATATAGAAAGGAGTGATTTATCTGCCCAAAACAATAAAAATATAACTATACTTGCCAAGGGTATAGACCTAAATACACGAATAATAGGACTTATAAAATCATAAAATAATTTGTATCTATAGGATAGATAGGCAAAAATCGTCCCAATTGCAATAGATATTATAAATCCTACTAGTATTTTTATTGTAGAAGTAAGTATCGTCTTATAAAATGCTGCTTGCCCTAAAAGTGATATAAAGCTTTTAAATACAAGAAGAGGAGATGGTAATAGTATCTCCTCTTTTATAAGACTTGCCATAATTTGCCATAGCATAAGCCAAATTATAGCTATAATTATTTTTCTAAATCTATTTTTTGTAGTAGAAGTCATTTTCTGGTAGGGACCCACCCACTAGTTGGGGATTACTTTGGTAAAGATAATCTAGGTGTTTTTCGAGCATAGATTTCATCTCTTGGCCATCAATATATTTTAAAGCAAGCTTTGGTAATGCTTTTTTAGCTACTGGCTCTGGCATAATGTCATACTGACCTAAAAGAGCTGCTGTATCATCTACATTTTGCTTTGCTTGATCAATTGAATCCTTATAGGAATCTAGCAGAAGTGGAACATCTATTTCATCTAGATACTCACTTCTTCCAACAAGTACAGCTGAAATAAGTGGGCTAGATGTTGCTTGTTCGTAAAGTTTATTTACATCAAGGGCAACTTTTGCATTTTCATTTTTCATCAAAACATTTGTTACCATTGGCTCTGGAAGAAGGGCAAGCTTTGCTTCTCCTGCTATCATTTTTTGAGCTACTTCACTGGCTTCTGCTAGATATTCTATTTTTACATCACCTTGATTAAATCCAGCATTTTTTATAACTTCATTTATAGCCAAATCTGGAGTTGCGCCCTTAGCTGCTGTATATATAGTTTCTCCACTATTTACTAAATCTTCTATAGAGTTTATATTAAGGTCTCCATTTTCAACTAAATATAAAACTCCAAGATTATTTATAGCCAATACTTTTATCTTGCCACCAGTTTTATTATAAACTGTAGCAGCAAGATTTGGAGGAATGATTGCAATATCGGTCTCTCCTGAGACTAGTTGTGGAACTACTGCATCTGGAGCTCCTTCTACTGACTCGTTAAAGCTAAAGTTTGACCCATCATTTTTAGATGAATCTAGCATATTTATAGCTCCAGCACTTGTAGGTCCTTTTAGCATGGCAATATTTACATTATAGTGGGCCTTACTGCTATCATCAGTCTCTTCTTTTTTTATTTGCTCAGGCTTTTGAGCTTGCTTATTAGTTTCTGCTTCTTCTACTTTTGTTGTTTGTGTTTTCTCAGTATTTTGATTTGCTGTATTATTAGAACATCCTATTAGCCCAAGAGCTAATAGGATAACTAATGATTTAGATTTTAATTTCAATTACTAATTCCTTGTCTTATTTTAATAATTCATCATTTGGTCTATCTTCTGCTGGAATATTGATATTATCAGCTGGAGATTTAAAGTCTGATGCTTTTGAAAATGCTTTTACAGCTTTGGCAGTTTTGTTATCAGCTATTACTACTCCAGGACCACCAACACATCCGCCTTGGCAAGCCATACCTTCGATAAGTTTACCATCCATACGGCCAAGTTTTGCCATTTGTGCAAGTTTTACACAATTTGCAAGTCCATCTGCAGCTTCTACATCTATTTCTGTGCCTGGTCTTATTTCTTTAGCACGTCTTACAACTGCTTCAGCTACTCCACCACCTACTGCATAGTATCTACCTGTTTCTGAAGCATCCATCATAACTTCATCTACTTCGATTTCTGATGGTTCTATACCTTTTGCAAGGAACATTCCAAGTAATTCTTCATAAGTGATTACAAAATCAATTACTTCAGCTACTTCTGGCTCTAGGGCTTCTAGTTTTTTAGAAATACATGGTCCAATGAATGTTACTTCACAGTTTGGATCTTTTTTCTTAAGTTGTAAGCCTGTATAGATCATAGGTGTAGATGATTCTGAGATATATTCATTTATTTCTGGGAATTTCTTTCTTACCATCATCTTCCATGAGAAACAGCAAGATGTTCCCATAAATGGAAATTCTCCAGTAGGAACTTTTTCTAAGTACTCGTGAGCTTCATTCATGGTTGTAAGGTCTGCACCTAGACCAACTTCTATTACTTCATCAAAACCTAATTGTTTGATAGCTTCTCTTGTTTGTTCTGGGCTAACATCTGGACCAAATTGACCCACAAAAGATGGAGCTACTATAGCATAGGTTTTCTTTTTTGATTGGATAGATTTTACTAACTGGTAAATCTCAGATTTATCAGAAATTGCACCAAAAGGACATGTAGAAATACATTTTCCACAAGCTACACAAGTTTCAGCATCAATTTCTGCACGACCAAGTTCATCAGAGTGGATAGCATTTACCCCACAGCTAGCTGCACATGGTCTTTTTTGGTGGTTGATTGCATTATATGGGCAAGCTTCAACACATTTACCGCATTTAATACATTTTTCTTGATCAATTACTGATCCTTCTCTTGTGTAAGAAACAGCATTTTTTGGACAAACATTCACACATGGATGGCCAATACATGCCATACATTGGTCTGTTACTGTAACTTTATTTTCTGCACACGCATGGCAGGCAATTTTTATAACGCTTACTAAAGGTGGATTGTAAATCCTGTGGCTTACATCCATTTTATCAAGGCCTTCAGTAATGGCATCAGTTTTATCAGCAGTTCTTGCATCAAGACCGATACCCATCCTAAGTCTTTCACCCATTACTGCCCTATCTAGGAATATAGATTCTCTGTATTTTGCCTCTTCTCCTGGCAATATGTCATATACTTCTAGGCCTATGTCTGTTATTGGTCTATTTTCATAAGCAATTTTTGCTATATGTTCAAAGGCCATTCTTCTTATGTTTAATATGTCTATGTATGTTTCTTTCATTAGTTGGCCTCTTCTATTGGTGAATGTGCATTAAAGATATGCTCCATTAATTCTTCTGGCATAACTTTTTCTAAATACGTATCATCTACTTTTGCTAGTGGTGCGATATTATCTGAATCTTCTATATCATCCATTATATTTATGTACTCAACTTCTATTTCCGGTTTTTTTTCTATCTTATCGAAGGAATAAGCTTTTATTAAGTCATCTTTCACTTCATCTACAGCATCAAGAAGAAATTCATTGCCTGCTGCGGTGCATCTTGCACACGAACATATTACAATTTTCATAAAACCTCCTTACTGGTTATATATAAATTATAACAAAGAAAAAGTTTATAAGCAATGATAAAAAATTATCAGTACCTATAAACTATCTTTTCGATCAAGGCCTAGGGGTATTTCTATTATAAATTTTGTACCTTCATTAAGTTTAGATTCTACTCTTATATTGTAACCTAGGTAACTAACTATGTGTTTTACAATAGATAGGCCGAGACCAGTAGATTTTTGATTTCTTTTTCTAGACTTATCTACCACATAAAATCTCTCAAATATTCTTTTTGTGTCAGCTGGAGCAATTCCTACTCCAGTATCAGCTATTGATAGAAAATAAGAATTTTCTCCCAAATCATATGATACTGTAATAGTCCCGCCAACTTTATTATATTTTATAGCATTTTCATAAATATTTGAAACTAAGTCATAAAATAAGGATTTTGAAGTCTTGATTTTATAAGGCTTAATATTATTGATGACTTTTATCTCTTTATTGTCAGTTAGCCTTAAGTATTTTTCGACAGTAGCATTTACAACTTCACCTATGTCTACTTCTACAAAGTCCTTGTCAAAGTTATTCTCATCTAGTCTTGAAATTTTAAGTATATCATCAATTATTTCCAAGAGCCTATTGCCCTCTTTGTAGATGATTTTAGCAAATTTATTTACATCATCTTCTTTTGCAATGCCTGTCGCTATAAGTTCTGCATAACCGTTTATGGATGTTAGTGGACTTTTAAGTTCGTGGGTGACATTTGCAGAAAACTCACGACGCATTTTTTCTGCCTGCATATCTTCAGAATTATCGATTATAATCATCGCATAGGCCTTTTGGGTGCTAGTTGATAATGGATCGATAAAGATTCTTAGATAATAGCCATTTAATTTTATATCCAAAATCTTGCTACGTTTTAAAATGGAAGCTTCTCTAAGTGCCAAATTGTATTCCCTATCGTCTATTAGATTAGTAATGTGGGATTTTTCATCAGCTCCCAAATAATTTTTAGCAGAATTATTCATCAGCTCCACATTACCATCTCCATCAAAGAGGATAAAACCTTCTTTCATATTGCTGGTAATATTTGTAAACTCAGCGAGCCTTGACTTTAGATTTTCTGATGCAATAGTCAACTCATCAATCCTATCAGCATAAGTTTTTAAGGGTACTTTAAGATCTTCATAGCGACTATCTTTTATAAGTCTATCATAATTTGTGTAGGTCATCTTTTTAATGTAATAATCAACATTTTCTGTTACAAACTTATCAATTAAATAATTTATAAAAAGAGCTAACATAATATGTAAAATTAGTAAAAAAATATTAATATAAAATCCTAAATCATGAATATAAGAAATCAGCAAAATATTTTCACCTTTTGCCTCATAAACACTTTGATTGCTAAAGGCCTTATATAGACTAGTATTATGGGTGTACAATTGACTATTAAAATTAATATTATCGTAATTTTTAATTTTTATCCTATCTGGATTAAACAAGGTTTGTCGATTATTATCCAAGTAAACAAGAGATAAGTCCTTATGGCTACTATTAAATTTTTCTAGGGTATCATAAAAATCAGCATTATCTTCTTCCATTAAAAGAAAGCCCAAAGCATTTTTCGCAAAATCACTTTGAGCTTTTTCCCTTGTTTTATAAGAAATACTGTTGCTGATTAGAAAAGATAGGATTAAAAGTAAAATTGCCAATCTTTTCATGGAGTATCTTGCAAGTTGTTTCATATTTCTCCAAATTTATATCCTAAGTTTCTTACAGTTTTTATATGCTTTCCTTCGTTAAGAAGTTTGTTACGCAGGGATGCTATATGAACATCTACTGTTCTAGTCTCTCCTTCATAATCATAGCCCCATATTTTTAAAAGAAAGTCTTCTCTAGTTATTACATTGCCTATATTATTCATAAATAATAATAGCATTTCAAATTCTTTAAAGGTTAAATCGATTAGATGGCCAGATACTTTAACGGTTCTTTTTCTGGTATTTATAGATATATCCTCATAGTTGATATGGTCACTATCTTTTTTTACAGACCTTCTTAAAACCGCCTTTACCCTTGAAATTAGTTCTAGGATAGAAAATGGTTTTGTAATATAATCATCTGCCCCTGATTCTAGGCCTAAAACTTTGTCGAACTCGTCAGTCCTAGCTGTTAATAGTATGACTGGAATATCAGAAAATTCTCTAATCTCTTCTAAGATTTCTATTCCATCTTTTTCAGGAAGCATTATATCTAGTATTAAAAGTTGGCCGCCCTTATTTTTTATTAGTTCTACTATATCTAAGCCATCTTCAAAAGTGGCTACCTTGTATCCTTTTTCAGTTAAAGCATAGTCTACTAAATTTCTTATAGACTTATCATCTTCAACTACATAAATCATTCCTAAAGCCTCGTAGCTAGATCGCCTACTCTTGCTAGACGATCACCTAGTCTTTCAAAATATTTATAAAGTAGAACTTTTTCAGAAAGCTCGATAGCACCTATGCTATTATTTTTATTTAAGTCTGCAATATAATTTACTGCTTCTTCAAATAATTTATTATTTACTTCGTCATCTTCGATAGTTTTTAGTCCCAAGTCATTATCATTGTGAATGAAGGCAGCTATACTATCTGCTGACATTTGTTTTTGATTAGCAATGAATCTTTTTACAAAATCAACTTCTTCATCATTTAAGGAATATTCAATCATAATCATTGACGCTTGGGCTAAGTGGCTAGCTATTCTCTTATATGTTGAAGCAAGTTTGATGCTCATTTGCAAAAATCTTAAGTCTTTAGCAACTGGTTGTTGTAGGGCTAGTAGCTCAAAGCAAAATCTTTCTACATCTGCAGCATTGCGTCTAATATCATCGTTAAGTTCAATTACTTCTTCAAGATTTTTGTTATTATGATTTTCTAAGTATAAATCGAGCTTATCGTAACATAGGATGACAAGTTCCATAAGCTCATTACTCATATTTCTTACAGAATCAAGATCTTGTCTATACCTAGTTCTCATAGTCTAACCAAACCTTCCTGTAATGTAATCTTCTGTTCTCTTATCTCTTGGATCTTCAAAGATTTTTGTTGTATCATCCATTTCAATAACTTCTCCTGTAAGGAAGTAAGCTGTTTGGTCAGAGATACGAGCAGCTTGCTGCATATTGTGAGTTACGATTACTATTGTGTATTGTTCCTTTAAGTCTTGCATTAAATCTTCGATAGATGATGTAGAAATAGGGTCAAGAGCTGATGTAGGCTCATCCATTAGTACTATTTCTGGTTTGACAGAAAGAGTTCTTGCAATACAAATTCTTTGCTGTTGTCCACCTGAAAATGAAAGTGCGTTTTGGTCAAGTTTATCTTTAACTTCATCCCAAATTGCAGCTTGTTTTAAAGATGTTTCTACTATTTCATCTAGGGCATCTTTATCTTTGATACCATCAAGTTTTGGTCCATAAGTTAAGTTATCGTAAACTGATTTTGAGAATGGGTTAGGTGTTTGAAAAACCATGCCGACATTACGACGTAAATTTACAACGTCAACATCTGGTTTGTAAATATCTCTACCATTTATCTCAATAAGTCCATCGATTTTACATGATTTTACGAGGTCATTCATTCTGTTAAAGCATTTTAGTGTTGTAGATTTACCACAGCCTGATGGTCCGATAAATGCTGTTACTTGACCTTTTTTGATATCCATATTTACTCCTTTAAGAGCTTGGAAATCTCCGTAATATAAATCAAGGTCTTTAACTAAAATTGCTGTTTCTAGATCAGAATATTTATTTTTACGATCAAGAGTATGAACCTCGTGATTACTGTCATCTCTGTGATCATAATCTATGCTATAATCCATCTCATTTGTTTTGCTAGCATCTTTTACTTCAGCTTCTGATGCTTCTGTTTTTATATCTTGGCTAGAAACTTCTTTTGTAGATAGATTTTCATTTGCATTAGTCTTGCTGTTGTCAGAAGACTCAAATGTTTTTTTATCCATTTATTTCTCCTCTTAGTTAACTAAGGTTTTAGTAATTTTTGCTGATATCCAGTTAATTAAGATAACAAATATCAATAGTAATACGGCAGTAGCATAAGCTTCGGCTACGTGGAAACCTTCAGATGACAGCATGTACATGTGTACAGCTAATGTTCTAGCTGAGTTTCCAAGGTTTTTTGGGATAGAAGGCTGAGTACCCATTGTATAAATTAATGCTGCTGATTCTCCAACGATTCTTCCTGTAGCAAGGAAAATACCACCTAGAATACCATCCATAGCCTCTGGGATAACAACTTTAAATATAGTTTGAATTTTTGTTGCACCTAGGGCTAAAGAAGCATGGGCCTGAAGTGGATTTACTGTAAGAATAGCTTCTTCAGTAGTTCTGATAATAGTTGGTAAAATCATAATAGCAACCGTTAAACAACCTGCTATAAGCGAATAGCCCATACCAAGTCCCATGTTTACGTTAGTTACAAAGAATAAGTAACCGAAAAGACCATAAACAATTGAAGGGATTGATGATAGGATTTCTGTAGCAAATCTTACTGCTTTTATAAAGTATTTATTTTCAGCATAATTTGATAAATAAATTGCTGTGAAAATTCCTACTGGTAGTGTGATTAATAATGTTAATATAATTGTAAATAATGTCGATATTAAAGCCGGCATTATTGAAACGTTTGTTGATGTATAATTCCATTCAAAAAGTGAAGGTGATATGTTTGGTATACCCTGAAAAAGGATATATAAAATAATTATTCCACCAAAAGCATATGCCAACACAGTAAATAGCCATACAAAAATTTTATAAGCTGTAGTCATATATACTCCTAGTCAATAATTAATATTTCGATTCACTTTTACTTCTTATAATATTGAAAAGTATGTTAATAATCAAAATAAAGAAAAATAGAACCATACCTGTGGCTATAAGTGACTCTCTATGCATTCCGGATGCATAACCCATCTCAAGAACGATGTTTGTAGTAAGAGTACGAGCACCCTTTAAGATAGATTCTGGCATTCTAGGTTGGTTACCAACTACTAGGTAAACTGCCATTGTCTCACCAATTGCACGACCGATAGCAAGGATAATTGAAGAAAAAATACCACTTTTAGCGTAAGGAATCATAACATGATGAATAGTTTCTTCTTTTGTAGCTCCAAGTGCTAATGATCCAGTATAAAATACTTTTGGTACTTGGCGAAGAGAGTTTTCTGAGATATTTACCATAGTAGGTAATATCATAATACTAAGTAATATAGATGCTGTAAGCATATTATATTGTTGTGTATGGAAAATCTTACCAATCCTTGGCGCAAGTACAACCATGGCAAAGAAACCATATACAACTGAAGGGATAGCTGCCAATAAATTTATTAATGATTTAAGAAAGTTATAACTTTTATCAGCATAGTAAGCCATAAATATTGACACCGCTAGCCCAAAAGGTAGGGCTATAAGTGTAGATACTGCGGTTACAATAAGAGAGCCTACAATCATAGGCAAGATTCCAAAGCTTGCTGGTTTTGCTGTAGGCGCCCATTTTTGACCCGTTAAAAACGGAACAAGTCCGTATTTACTTACGAAACCTATTCCTGATCTAAAGATAAAGAATATAATTAATAGTATAAGTACTACGGACATTGCTGCTGATATAAGGAATAAGATTTCTCCAAATCTTTCCTTAATATTCTTCATTTTTCTAGTTTAATTCTCCAGTGTTTTTGATTTCACCAGCGAAGATTTGTTTTAATTGTTCAACTGTTAAATCTTCAACTTTGCTGTCTTTGTTTACGATAACAGCGATTCCGTCGGTTGCGATTACTTCTGGAGTAAGTTGTTCTTTTTCTTCATCTTTAAGTTCTCTTGAAGCCATAGCGATTTGAGCTGCTCCGTCGATTACTGCTTCGATACCAGCTGATGAACCGTTTGATTGAAGTTCAATTCTTACTTCTGGGTTAAGTTCTTGGTATGCTTCGATGAATTTTTCCATTAGTGGAGTTACAGATGTAGAACCAGCAACTGTGATTGATCCGCTAAGTCCTTCTGCAGCTGTGTATTCTTCAGAATCTTTTAAAGGTACATATCCTTCTTCCACTACTATGTCTTGAGCTTGTTTAGAAAGAGCGAATTTTAAGAAGTCTTTTGAAATTTCATCTAGACCTTCTTCTTTGTATGCAAGGTTGAATGGTCTTGAGATTTTGTAATCTCCTGATACGATGTTTTCTTCTGTTGCTTCTGCACCTTCAACTTTAACTGCTTTAACTGTGTCGTTTAGAGAACCAAGTGAGATGTATCCAATAGCTGATGGATCTTGTGCTACTGATGTCATAACTCCGTTTGTTGAGTTTTGAACTACAGCGTCAACTGTTGTTTTGTCTTCTTTTTCACCAGCGTCATTTTTTTCTTCAAGTCCAACGATTTCGATGAAAGCCCCTCTAGTACCAGAACCGTCTTCTCTTGATACTACAGTGAAGTCATAGTCTTCAGCGTTAGCTGTATCAGCTTCTTCTGTTTTTTCTTCTTCTTTTGCTTCTTCTTCAGCTTCTTCTTCTGGTTTTTCTTCTTCTTTTGCTTCTTCTTCAGTAGTTTCAGCTGTTTCAGTTTGAGCTGTTTCAGCTGGTTTTTCTTCTGTAGTTGTCGCGTTATCGTTACCACATGCTGTTAATACTAATCCTAATGATAGTGCTGCTGCGATAATTTTTGAATTTTTAAGTGTCATGAAAAATCTCCTTATAGTTTTCATATATTTGTTTTCTTGTTCATTCTACATAAACATTATTTAGATTATTTTAAATAATTGTAAAGTTTATGTAAAATTTGCTTCTCCTACATTATCATTATACCCACTTAAATATATTTAAACATCAAGATTTAGCTTTATCTTCCTCTTTTTCTGGAATGAGTAAATTCATTAAAAATGCAAATATGGTTGTTAGTACCACTGGAGATGATCCTATGGCTACTTCTAAGCTTTGTGGCATGAAAGTAACTCCTGCATTATTTGCTGCAGTTACCACTTGCGTAAATCCAAAACCAATTGCTACCGAAACACCGACTATATAAGTATTTCTCATTGACAATGGCTGACTGGTTATCATTCTAACACCATTCATAGTTATAGCTGCAAAAACTGAAATTGTAGCTCCACCTATGACTGGAAACGGAATTGTAAGCAGTAGGGAAGAAAACTTTGGAACCAGCCCTGCAATTAGAATCATCATAGCTGATGTAATAAATACTTTTTTATTAATTACTTTATTAATAGAAACAATGCCCGCATTTTGTGAAAAAGTTGATGTAGGCAAAGTTCCTAAAAATGAACCGATTATGTTGGCAAATGAGAATCCCATGATGCCCCCACGTAGCTCATCTTCTGTTGCTGGTCTATCTAGACCTCCAATTGTAGCAGAATTCATATCACCTATTCCCTCAATACAAGTAACTATGAAAATTATTATAAATGCTGCAATTGCTGAAGGTTCAAAGCTAATTCCAAAATACATAGGTCTTATTACAGAAAACCAAGTAGCTTCACTTACTGGGTTTAAATCAACATATCCCATAAAATAAGCTAAAATATAACCTACAATCATAGAAAGCAAAACTGAAGCTAGAGAAAACATCCCCTTGCCAAAGTGAGTGAAAATTATATTTGCAAGGAGAGTTACCCCTGCAATAAACCAATATTGCCAAGCTCCCCATCCTGGCATGGAGAGGTCTCCACCCCCACCCATATAATTAAGAGCAACAGGATAAAGTGAAAGTCCTATTGATAAAACAACAGTACCTGCTACAAGAGGCGGAAAATAAGGCAATACGAATTTTAGAGCATAACCAAATATAAATGAAACAATAGCTGCTATTAATTGGGCACCTAAGACTATGGCTACAATATTTTTGGCCCCCAAACTTTGAAATTGATTTGAAAGTGCAATCATGGTTGG
The DNA here is from genome assembly GCF_043187485.1 of Anaerococcus martiniensis. Taxonomy (GTDB): domain Bacteria; phylum Bacillota; class Clostridia; order Tissierellales; family Peptoniphilaceae; genus Anaerococcus; species Anaerococcus martiniensis. The sequence continues at coordinate 1,266,161 of NZ_CP171106.1, read as the reverse complement.
CACATAGGAAAAACTAACCCCATATATCATAGGAAGCTTATTACCTATCAGATGCACAGGTGCTAATATAATTAAAAGGGTAGTAAGTGCAGAACCAATAAGTGACATTTGAACCAAAAGAATAGAATCAGCATAATCAAGTCCAGCCGCTCCAGCAAAAATTAAAGTTGGAGCGATACATCCTGCAATCATTGCAATAAGATGTTCAAATGCTAAAGGCAATGATTGTTTTAGACTCACTGGTCCATCAACAGTAAATAAATTAGAATAATTTTTATCCATCTTCTCTCCTTAACATAAAAATAAGAAACAACCGACCAAATTAACCTCCTCATATAGGACGATTAATAAATGATGTTTTTATTTTATAACAATTTTGCAATAATTATTTTAAGTTAATTGGCAAAATTAAAAATTTTCTTAAAATAAATTAGCCAAAAACGTTATCCTTGACAACAAATCTTAAAAAATTATAATTATTAAGTAATTATAGAAAAAGAGGTATTACATGAGCAAAATTATCGTGCCTGAAGGGTACACATCAGATCCAGATTTATACACTACACAACTATTAATAAAAGAAATAAAAGATTATTTTCAAATAAATTTAGCAAATAATTTAAATTTAAAAAGGGTCTCAGCCCCACTTTTTGTTTCCACAGATTCAGGTTTAAATGATAACTTAAATGGTTTTGAAGGACCAGTTGTTTTTGACGTACCAGAAGCAAATAATGAGGAATTAGAAATAGTACACTCCCTTGCAAAATGGAAACGATACGCCCTAAAAAAATACAATTTTAAATCCCACGAGGGCTTATATACAGATATGAACGCTATCCGCCGCTGCGAAGTTCCAGATAATACTCATTCATTTTATGTTGACCAATGGGACTGGGAATTAATAATGGACGAAGAAGAGCGAAGTGTCGAATATTTAAAAAGAGTAGTAAATGTAATCTACCGCACCCTAAAGTCTCTTGATGAATATCTTTGTAGCTTAATTCCACAAAGACACAAGCTATTAAAAGATCAAATCACATTTATAACCAGCCAAGAACTCTTAGATAAGTATCCAGATGTAGAAGATAGCACAGAACGTGAAAGACTTGCAGTAAAAGAATGTGGGGCAATATTTTTAATGCAAATTGGTACAACACTTTCAAATGGTCAAAAACACGATAACAGAGCCCCTGACTATGATGATTGGCTACTAAATGGTGACATCATCGTTTACAATCCAGTTTTAGATGACCAATTGGAATTATCTTCTATGGGTATTCGTGTAAACCCTGATAGATTAAACGAACAACTAAAGCAATCAGATAATCTTGACCGCTTAAAATTTGAATATCACAAATTATTAATTGATGGCAAGCTACCACAAACTGTTGGTGGAGGTATAGGCCAATCTAGAATTTGTATGTTCTTCTTGCAAAAAGCCCATATTGGCGAAGTTCAAGTTTCTTACTGGCCAGATGATTATAGGATGGCCCTAGAAAATAAAGGAATAAACTTATTATAGAAATAAAAAAATCTCACTTAATTGTGAGATTTTTTATTTACTTACTTGCTGCCAAAAATTCTGATATTTCAGCTATAAATATGTCCCCATATTGGACTAATTTTTTGTCCCCCACACCCTTTACTTCTAAAAATTTCTCCTCACTTTGAGGTTTTAGGGTTGCCATGTCTTTTAAGGATGCATCTGAAAAAATGATAAAGGGAGGAATATTCCTATCCTTTGATAAGTCTAATCTTACTTTTTTCAGGTGATTAAATAATTTATCATCATAGTCAAATGGGTCAATAGACCTAGATATTTTTTCTTTTTTCTTGACAGGATCTTTTTTATTTTCAATGACAAATACTTTTTCATTGTGAAAAAGGACTTGCTTTGATTTTTCTGTTAATTTTAAAATAGGATACTGTCCACCACTTACTCTAATATAACCATCCGCAATTAATGTTCCTATCAAATCCTTTATATATTTTTCATCATTGGCCTTCATAATACCGAAGGTAGAAAGTTCAGACAAATTTTTATCGCGGGCATTTTTATTTTGTGAACCCTTTAGGCAATCCACAACTGTTTTTGACCCATATCTTTGGTCCAGCCTATAAATACAAGATAGAATTTTTTGACTATCTACTGTTGCATCAGTTTTTTTAGAATCACTTAGACAATTTGAGCAATTATCACAAGAGTCCATGGATTCACTTCCAAAATAATCCAGTATAAAGGCCCTCAAGCAATTACTGGTATTTACATAATTTATTATGGTTTGAAGTTTTTCTAGCTGGTATTTCTTAAAAGTAAAATTGTGGCTTTGATTTATTAAAAACTTATTGATAATTATGTCTTGGGCATTATAAAGCAAAATGCAATCGACATCTTCACCATCACGGCCAGCACGTCCGGCTTCTTGGTAGTAGGATTCCATATCCTTTGGCATATTATAGTGAATTACAAAACGGACATTACTTTTATCAATGCCCATACCAAAGGCATTGGTTGCAACAATTATTTTTTTCCTATCATATATAAAGTCATCTTGGTTTTTTATTCTAGTATTTTCAGCAAGTCCTGCATGGTATTTCGCAACATCTAGCCCCATTTTTTTAAGTGACTTATGGACTTCATCTACTTTTTTACGTGTTGATGCGTAGATGATTCCTGATTCATTATCATGGTCTTTTAGAAATCCTTTTAAAAATTTTAGTTTATCATTTGGTTTTTCTACAATATAAGTTAGGTTTTCCCTATCAAAACCAGTTACTTTTACAAAGGGATTTTTTAACTGAAGATTCTTTATTATATCATCTCGTACTTCCTTGGTTGCTGTTGCTGTAAAGGCTGCAACTGGTATATCTCCTAGGGCATCATAAATATTTGGTATTAACTTATAGGCTGGCCTAAAATCGTGCCCCCATTGGCTTATGCAGTGTGCCTCATCTATGGCTAGAAAATTAATATTTAGCCCCTTGATAAAATCCATAAAAAAATCATTTTCAAGTCTTTCTGGGGAAATATATAAAAGTTTTACCCTACCTCGGCTAATTTCACTAAGGCTATCTTTGTATTCTTGGCTAGTCATGGAAGAATTTATAAAACTTGCACTAATACCATTTTCCTTTAGGGCATCGACTTGGTCTTTCATTAGTGATATTAATGGGGAAATTACAAGGGTAATTCCTTCCATTATAAGTGCTGGCAATTGATAGCAAATTGATTTTCCACCACCAGTTGGCAAGACTCCTAAGACGTCCTTGCCATCCAAAATATTCTTTATTATTTCCTCTTGGCCTGGCCTAAAGGTCTCATAGCCAAAATATTTTTTTAAATTTTCAATTAGTAAATTTTCTGTCATTTTAAATCCTAAAAAAAATAATTAAGCTCAAATGAACTTAATTATTATTTCCTTGGTTTGGATCAGCCGTTTCTCCTTCTAGATTTTCCTCAGGAACTTCAGCATCAGTTTCCTCAGTAGGCTCATCCTCATATTCATCTTCTTCTGTATTTGTTTGGTCTTCTTCATCATCAGTTGGTGTTTGATTGGTGATATATTCTTCTTCTTCAAGAATTGCCCCTTCTCCCTTATTGAAAGTTATATCTCCAACTTTTGTTTTTAGGCTAATGTCTTTTTGGGCCTTATTATTTTTGCTAAAACCATCTTTTATATTTCTATAAGATATATTGCCTATAACAAAATTTCCAACTTCAAGATTTGCTTTGACATTGTAATTATCAATGCTGTCTTGGGATCCTATAATTATATCGCCAGTTTGGGTTGTAAAGTCTGATCTGTTGCCTAGCTTACTTTCATTAATGATAATATCACCAGCATTTGTTGTAAGTTTTGTATTTAATAGTTCAGATTTATCTAGTTTGATGTCACCAGCTTCATTTGTCACACTTCCACCGAAAAATGAATTTTCAAAGCTAATATGACCTGATCTAACATTTAAATCTAGATTTCTAACCTCAAGGTCAGTTATTTTTACATCTCCAGCACCGATATTTGCCTTGATTTCTTCAAGATTTTTATCCATTGGTAAGAAAATTCTAAGGATTTGTACCTTATTTTTCATATTTAATTCCTTACCCTTGATGTTTGATTTTAGATTTAAAACACCATTTTCGTAGGAAACGTCGATAGTGTATTCATCCTCATCTCCCCTATAAAGGCGGGTGTATTCGATATAAGGATTGGTATTTGAACGTTGAATACGAACATCAGCAGTTTTTAAATCAATATTGATTTTGTTAATTTGATTTAAATCTACTCTCATGATTGTAGAGCCATTGTAAGAATTTTGGTCAATAGATTCTGCTGTTTGTATTTCCTTGTTAGCTGTATTTTGTTTTTTATTTATATAGTAAAGAGCTCCTGCTAGCAAGATTACTAAAAGAAAAGCTATTAATAATTTTTTTGGATTTAGTCTCTTATATCTTTTTTTTCTCTTTCCCGGTCTTTTATTTTCTTCATCTAAAATTTCTTCAAGCTCAGGATCATAAAGCTCTTCATCTTTTATTTTTTGATTATTATCTTCCATAGTTTTCCCCACTAGGTCTATTTGAGTTGAATTGTAGCATTTGTAAAAATAAAGTCAGGATAAAAACCCAAATAATAGAAGCAATATTATATATTTCTCCATCATAGAATGGTTTTAATAATACTTCAAAAACTCTATTTTCCTCTATGCCGCCTATAAAATATTGTACCATAAAAAATAAAGTAATTATATTATAGAAAGCTATAATTAAATTAAGAAAGTGTTTGGTAAAGGTCAAACCATTTTCCTTTATATAAACCACTGCTGCAAAAAGCAAAACACTTGCTACAATCATAAAGTATATTAATTTTTCATAGCCTATATTAAAAAAACCAAATACTACCATAAAAATTAAGACAAAGGCCTTAAATTCTTTGATAAAATCAGATTTTTTTATCTTTGTTTCACTCATAATCTATACTCCATAAATATAGCCCACTTGCAGAAAGGGCAGGATTTGCCTTTTTTGTATTTGCTGTATCAAAAAAACTTTCAAATTCTTCAAGGGATATTTTGCCACGGGCTAGCTCAATCAGAGCCCCGGACATTATCCTTACTTGATTGTACAAAAAACTATTGGCCTTAAAATAAATTTCTACTTTATTTTCATTTTCTACAAAGTAAGCATCATCTATAGTGCGGACTGTATTGATTTCTAAGTCCTTATCCACTCGCATAAAGGCCTTAAAATCATGTTCGCCTTTTAATATATCAAGTCCCTTTTGAAGTTTTTCTAAGTCCAAGGGATATGTAACTTGCTCCATATAATTTCTATAAATAGGATGCATCATTTTATCCCTACAAATAAGGTACTGGTAGGTTTTTGTTTTTGCAGAAAATCTGGCATGAAAACCTAGGTCTACTTCTTTTGATTCTATAGAAATTATATCATCTGGCAAGTGAGGTTCAATATGAAATTTAAAGGCCTTGGGATTTATATTTGTTGCTGTAAGAAAATTTACATATTGGGCATAGGCATGGACTCCTGCATCAGTCCTGCCTGCTGCAATTATGCGATTATTTTCATTTGTCACCTTATGAATGGCTTTTTTTATTTCAGTTTCTATATTTCTAAGGTTTTCTTGGAATTGAAAACCATGAAAATTTGTCCCATCATAGCCTATTTTTAAAAGTATATTTTTTACCATAAATATTTCTTAAGTATTATCAGTGCACAAAATCCTAAAAATGAGAATAAGGTTATATAGTCTGTCTTATCCATAAAAATCTCATTTAATTTTGTGCGTTCTTCCCCTATACTATACATCCTAGCTTCCATGGCAGTTGCTAATTCATCTGATCTTTTAAAGGCATTTATAAAAAGTGGCACTAGAAGAGGAATCATAGCTGTAGCACGGTTTATGATATTTCCCGATTCAAAATCTGCACCTCTAGCCATTTGAGCCATCCTAATTTTATTTGCTTCATCAAATAAGGTTGGGATAAATCTTAGAGATATACTTATCATCATGGCAAGTTCTCCTGCCGGAAACCCAAATCTTTTTAGGGGTGAAAATAGTTTTTCTAAACCATCTGTAAGTTCCATGGGACTTGTTGTGTAAGTTAAAATAGATGTTGTAAGAATAATTAATATTAGTCTGATAACTGTAAAAAGAGTTCTATAGACCCCTTCATCGGTAATAGTTAGTGGACCAATATTAAAAATCACATTACCCGGAGCTGTAAATAAATTTATAAGTGCAGTTACTATAATAATAAATAGTAGGGGTTTTAGGGATTTAAAAACAGATTTTATAGGGATTTTGGCAATAAAAATCATGGCCACAAGTAATAAGGCAAAGGGAATGAAGCTTACAAAATCTTCTACAAAAAATACTGTAATTATATATGCAAATACTCCAATAAGCTTTACCCTAGGATCTAGCCTATGGATAAAGGTATCAAAGGGTAAATATTGACCAATTGTTACTCTATTCATGGGCTGCTCCTAAATATCTGCTAAGTTCCTTTACTGCATCTTCTATTGTGTAGATGTCATCACGTACATCATGGCCCTTTTCTTTATAAGCTTTCATAAATTTTGAAATTTGAGGAACATCTAGGCCAATTTTTTCTAAATCCACCTTGGTAAATGTATCATAAGTTGAAGCATCGCTATAAATTTGTCCCTTGTTCATGACAATAACCCTCTCTACATACTCTGCCACATCTTCCATGGAATGGCTTACTAAGACGATTGTCAGTTCTGGGTCATTATTATAAATATTAATAATTTCTTCAAAAATTTCTTCACGACCTACTGGATCAAGTCCTGCTGTCAGCTCATCTAAAACTAAAACCTTAGGATTCATTGAAATAATACCTGCAACTGCAACTCTTCTTTGCTGGCCTCCAGAGATTTCAAAAGGTGATACGTCCTTATATTTTTCATAATCAAGGCCAACTTTTGCCATTGCCTCTTTCACCCTTATATCAACCTCTTCTTCAGTTAATTTCATATTTGTAGGACCAAATGCAATGTCTTTTGCAATAGATTCTTCAAAAAGTTGGTGTTCTGGATATTGAAATACTAGACCCACCTTAAATCTAATGTCCCTACGTTTTTCCTTATCTTTTGTACTAATACCATCAACAATAACATCTCCATTTGTTGGAATTAGAAGGCCATTTAATAATTGGACCAGGGTTGATTTTCCCGATCCTGTTTGCCCTATTAGGCCTATTATCTCATGGTTTCCTATATGAAGATTGATATCTTTTAGAGCATATACTTCAGACGGTAGCCCTTGATTGTAAATAAAATCAACATTTTTTATATCTAAGTTCATATGCTCTCCAAAAATTCATCAATACTCAATGGTAGTCTATCAAACTTTACACCTTTTTGTTTAAGTTCGTAGGCTACCTCTGTTACTTGGGGTACAGAAAGACCTAGGTCTTTCATTTGATCTACCTTAGAAAAGACCTCAAGAGCTGAGCCCTCAAGGGCTTTTTGACCCTTGTCCAAAACCACTATTTTATCTGCAATTATAGCCTCTTCCATATAATGGGTTATATAAATAATTGTCTTGCCATAATTTTTATTTAGGTCTTCAACAAGTTTTATAACATCTTTTCTACCCTGAGGATCAAGCATAGCTGTTGGCTCATCAAAGATGATATAATCACTCATCATTGCAATTACTCCAGCTATAGAAACTCTTTGTTTTTGCCCACCTGAAAGAGAAGCTGGGTTCCTAGTCTTAAAATCACTCATACCAACTAATTCTATGGCATTATCGACTCTTTCACGCAGCTCTGGGTTTGGGATTCGTAAATTTTCTACACCAAAGGCCACTTCTTCTTCAACAGTAGTTGCAACCATTTGGTTATCTGGGTTTTGGAATACCATGGAGCATTTGCCCCTTACATCCCATATTAAATTTTCATCATTTGTGTTTAAGTCATCTATCCAAATATTACCTTCTGTCGGGAAAATTTGCGCATTCATAAGTTTTCCCAGAGTGGATTTACCAGAGCCATTGTGTCCTAGTACGGCAACAAAATCTCCTTTATTTATGTCAAGATCAAGTCCTCTTAGGGCAAAATGGCTTTGTTCATCCTCGCTTGTTGAATAAGCATAACTTAGATTTTCAATTTTTATCATATTCTCTCTTAATAAGCCATAGCTGGTGAATTGTTAGTGCTTGATTCGTAAACTATAACCGGAGTTACATAATCAACATTTTCAAACAAAGCTTTTGCAGCTGATGGTGGTAGGTTGTAGCAACCATGAGATCCATTTTGCAGATAAAGTTCTCCACCAAAGGCTCCACGCCATGGTGCATCATGGAATCCTTCTCCATCCCAGCCAATTGGCATCCAATAATCAACTGGAGTTTCATATTGAGTTACTCCGTCAAAGTTAAATCCTTTTAGCTTGGTATTTGCAGCCTTATTTAAAATTTGTCCAACACCTACATTACTTGCCCAGCCATCAACTGGTCTTCCTGATACAAAATCAGATTCTAAAATTAACTCACCATTTTTATAAAACCACATATGTTGGCGAGAAATATCTACTTCTACATAAGTATCACCAATATCTTCACCAGTTTCTGTTCTTACATAAGCAATATTTGCATAAACTGGCTCTATATCTCCACTTTTTCTAGAATTAATTTGTTCATAAATTTTATCAATCATGCCATCAATATCTAATTTAAAACCATAAACTCCTGGTCCAACAACTATTTCACCAATGCCAGTAGCATTAAATTTACGATTTTTCCCGTAAGTATCAGTTTCACTTGCTAGATATTTTACGTATTCATGGACTTTGTCGTAGTTTAATTCAAGACCATGTTCATTCATATCAAATAATTCTAATAAAGAATCACCTTCTAGTTTGAAATCAAAGCCATTAAAATTAAATGAAATTGTCATATCCTTGATATGGTCAGCATCTTCTATAATTTTTTGTAATTCTGGATCATTGCTTTTTACCTCTGGGGCAAAGTAATAGCTATTATCCAAAGCTACTTCTTTACTTTTGGTATTTATACTATCGATAATTGATTTTTTTAGTTTTTCCTTATCGATTTTGTTACCCTCAACCTCTTTTTCAATTACAAATTCACCATTTTTTATGGCAATTTTTGCATCTTGAGGCTCAGTAATACCATTCATTAAATTTGAATCATCAATTTTTTTATTTAGTTTTTCTTGATTATAGTCTACCTTGTAGTCAAAATTATAATCTTGCTCTTTTTTATTCACCACTGCACCTGGCCATGCAAATGGATTTTGATCTATTTTTGCATCTTTAGGCAACTCAGCAGTGTAGTCAATATCTTTAGGATTTATAGTTAGTTCTCTGCCATCACGTCCTGTAACTTTTAATCCAAAATCATCCGGCGCAGCTGCCAAAGCTTCTTTTTTAGAAGCATATGAAATGTCCTTGCCATTTAAAATTGTTCCTGGCAGGGCTATATATGAAAAAATTACAGTTCCAATTAGATAAATAGCTACAATAACAGATAGAATCAGAATAGCTATTCTTTTCCCGTCAGTGTTTTCTTTCTTTGCAGTCAATTATTTCCTCCATTTTTATCAGGTTTCTTTCCGTAATATTGGTAAAAATCTACCTTTTCTCCACCGTTATATAGTTTTCTCTTTTTTGAAAGTTTTCTCTTAAATTTTTGATCAAATTTTTCATCACTACTAATAAAATACAAGGACCAAGTGTCTTTGTTTTTAAATTTGTCATTTATTTTTGCATAAATCTCATCTGTGTCAATGTTAGATAATCTCTCTCCATAAGGAGGATTTGAAATCATAATCCCAAAATCATCCTTAATAGCAACATTTGAAAAATCTCGAGTCAGAAATGAAATATCCTCACCAACACCAGCATTTATGGCATTGTTTTTGGCAAGGGAAATTGCTCTACCAGAAATATCTGAACCTAGCAAGTTTAATTTTTTGTCATAATCAATTACTTCCAAGGATTGTTTTTTGGTCAGTTTATGTTGGTCTTTGTCAATGAAAATAAAGTTTTCAAAATCAAAATTACGGTCTATGCCAGGAGCAATATTGCGAGCCTTTCTAGCAGCTTCTATCAAAATAGTTCCAGAGCCGCAAAACCCATCAAACAAAAACCTATCAGGATTATAAAAAGATAAGTCCACAAGGGCTGCTGCCAAGTTTTCACGAAGCGGTGCTTTTACACTATCTTCGCGGTAACCACGCTTATGAAGACCCTCTCCAGAAGTATCAATTGCAATTGTAGCAATGTCATTTTTAAGCATTACCTCAATTTGAACCCTATGGCCAGATTTATCAAAGTGCTTGATATTGAATCTTTTTCTCATTGAATCGACAATAGCTTTTTCTGTGACAGATTGAATGCTAGGAACAGAAAATAATTTTGACTTATGAGTCCTAGCAGCCACCATAAAATTGCTATCCTTAGCCAAGTAATCAGGCCAAGAGATTTTCTTCACCCCTTCAAAAAGCTGGTCAAAGTCATTTGCCATAAATTCATCAACAACAAGATAAACCCTATCTGCCTGTCGTAAATTTATATTTAGTTTTGAAATATCAGATAAATTAGCATTTAAACTAATCATCCCATCACTAACTTCAAAATCTTCATATCCCATGTCCAAAAGTTGTCTTTTAACAAGGGCTTCAAGACCGAAACTAGTTGTAATCAAAAATTTAGTCATACTTTTATTATAACTTTAAAAACTAATATTTCATCTTGATTTTTAAGGTATTTTGGTCATTAACAGTAAAAAACCACCCTTAGGTGGTAAATTATTTGTTCTCTTCTAAAAAATTATACATTTTTTCAAAAACTATCTGCCTATGGTCAAAGTTTTTAAAGGAATGATCAGCATCTATTATCTGCTCGTATTTTGCATTAGCAAAAGCTTTCTGAAGTTTTTCATTGGCATCATTAAATACCAAATCATCCTGGGTCCCACGCAAAATCAAAACATTGCCCTTATATCTGCTGGCCTCGCCATAAATATCCTTTGGCAAAAAGTCTAGCAAAAATCCTTTGTGAAGTTTTACTCCGCCTATATCTACATCCTGTGTTTCTCTTAGTTTTTTTGCTATTTCGATCTTATCCAAATTTTGCTTATCGGTTTTTGGATCAAAGTAGGTCATTCCTGCTATTTTTAGGTACTCAGGATTATTCATATCGCTGGCAGGGGCTAAAAGTACCATAGCTTTTGGATTTACTTTTGGGGCAATCAGGGTAGAAATAACTCCACCCAACGAATGCCCTACTAGGTAAATCCTGCTCCTATCTACAAATTTACGTAGCCTTGTAAAATCATAAATCATTATAGCTTCTTCTTCTTCACGGCTTACTGTCATGTCATAAAAGTCGCCGTCGGATTCATTTGTTCCAGAAAAATCAAATCGAACTGTTATATATCCCCTATCAGTTAGATATTTTGAATTTTGTCCACGAAACCAAGCACTTCCATTGCGGTCTCCACCAAATCCGTGGTAGAAAATAACCGTTGCATATTTTTTGGTCGGGTCAAAGTCATCAGGAGTGTTTATTACTCCCCTTAAAATTATGCCATCTTTTTTTGAAATTTTCTCGTAAAAATATTTCATTTTAAGCCCTAGAATTTAAAATCCTAGCCATTTCTACACCAGAAGCTGATGCTTGAGAAAGTGAGTGGGTCACTCCAGAACCATCTCCTAGGCAGTAAAGGCCTTTTTGTCTTGTTTCAAAATTGCTGTCCACATCCACAACTGAATTGTAGAATTTAACTTCTATACCATATAAAAGTGTGTCATCATTTGCCATACCTGGGGCAATCTTATCTAATTGGTAAATCATTTCGATAATATCATCTAGCTGTCTTTTTGGCATTACTAGTGAAAGATCACCAGCAGTTGCATTTAAGGTTGGTTTTGTAAATGATTTTGACATGCGTCTTTCTGATGAACGACGCCCTTTTACTAAATCTCCAAATCTTTGCATCAATACTCCACCACCTAGCATATTTGAAAGTCTAGCAATTGATTCACCATATTCATTTGAATCTTCAAATGGTTCTGTAAATTTGTTGGTTACTAAAAGTGCGAAGTTTGTGTTTGGCGATTGAAGATTAGGATCTGTAAATGAGTGACCATTTACAGTTTGGATTCCATTTGTATTTTCAACAACTACTTGGCCATAAGGATTCATACAAAAAGTACGAACTACATCGTTATATTGTTTGGTTTGATACATTATTTTTGCTTCATAAACATCATCTGTTATGTGTTTAAAAACTTCTGCTGGAACTTCAACACGCACACCAATGTCTACACGGTTTTTACGTGTAGGGACTTCAAATTGGTCGCAAACTTTTGAAATCCATTTTGACCCTGAACGACCCGCTGCAAGCACCAAGTCCTTGCAGGTATAAGTTTCTCCATCATTTGTTTTTAAAGTATAAATCTCATTTTCATAAGAAACTTCAGTAACCATAGTTTTAAATTTAAAGTCTATTTCATCTTTTACGTAGTCATAGATTTTTTGAAGAATGATTTTATTTCTCTCAGTACCAAAGTGTCGAACTTTTGCATCTAAAAGGTGCAAATCGTGTTGGAGACACTTGGTTTTTAAATCATTCTTGTCTGTAGAATATAATTCTAATTCTCCACCATCAAAATCCATCAAAACTGAATCCACATATTCCATTAGATCCATGGCCTTTTTTTCGCCTATGTACTCGTGTAAATCTCCACCAAAATTGGTTGTGATATTGTATTTTCCATCTGAAAGTGTACCTGCTCCTCCAAAACCATACATAATATTGCAAGGATTGCAGTGGATGCAGTGGTCAACTTTTCCATCCGTGATTGGACAAGATCTATTTGCTACTTGCCTACCCCCATCAATTATCAAAACTTTTTTGTCAGTATTTAGTTTTTTAAATTCGTAGGCCATAAAAGCCCCAGCGGCTCCAGCGCCAACTACTATAACATCATAATTTTCCATCATTAACCCTCTTTTCTCTTTTTTAGCCTAAAGTACTATACAAGATTAATTATAAATAACAAGGATATTATTCATATATAGCACGGGCACCGCCAATTAATTTTGAACGAGATTTTAAGGCTGTTACTCTTGCCTTGCCTATGTACTTTTCTTCTAGTCTTAGGGGTACTTGGACAAATTTTACATGCATACCGATTTCTGTATCACCAATGTCAATCCCTGCTTTTGCAATCACATGTTCAATTACAACTGGATTTTTTATTTGACTAAAGGCAGCCACACTCATTGCCCCACCTGCATTTAGGGCAGGAACTACCGATACAATTTCAAAGTTGTTTTTTAAAGCTACTTCCTTTTCAATGACTATGGCACGATTTATATGCTCGCAGCATTGGACAGCAAGCTTTATATTTTTTTCATCAAGAATTTCTAATACCGTTTTGATTACTGCATTTCCGATTTCTAAGCTAGAATCTTTTCCAATTGTTCCGCCATTTATTTCACTAGTTGATCCACCTAAAACTAGGATGTCATTTTCTTTTAAATCTGCTTTTATAATCAATTCATCGATTGCATTTCTAGTTTGATCTTTAATTTTTTCTAAATTTTCCATATATAAAGCTCCTTATATATATTATACAACTTTAAATTTTTCCAAAAAAATAACCCTAAGCTATACTTAAGGTTATTTTCCTATTTTTTCTTCACGACCGTAATAAAATAAATATTGTTGGGCATAGCCAGCTAGCTTTCCAAAATATTCTCTTGCATAGTCATCCACCAGTTTTTTTGGCACTTCATGGCCTATAAAAAGAGTTTCCATTACACGTTTTATCCAAACATCTACCGGGAAAGTTTCTCTTCTATGGTAAGTAAAAAGTAAAATGCAATCAGCAACCTTTGGACCAATTCCTGGCATTTGCATTAGTTTTTCTTTTAAATCCTCAGTTGATAGCGTCTGATCAATATCAAAATCTAAATATCCATCAGCAACCATCTTGCTAGCTTCAACAATTCTTACATCACGAAAACCAACTCTGGCAAATTCACGTAGTTCTAAAGGGTCTACCTTTGCTAAAACTTCTGGTCTTGGAAATGCATAGTATTTGCGTCCCATATATTCGCCAATATAGTCACCATATCTTTCACTAATGATTTTTATAGAATTTTTTATCCTAGTGATTCCATTATTTGCTGAAATTATAAATGAAATAACTGTTTCAAACATCTCTTGATTTAAAATCCTAATTCCATAGCCATAATCTGATGCTGTTTTTAAAATTTCATTTTCTGATAATTTTTCTCTTATCTCACTGTAATCAGTGCCAAGATCAAAGTAATCATAAAAAACTTCATAAAACTCATCTAGGGAGATATTTCTAATTAGAACGTGGTCTTCTTTTTGAAGGACATTTATAATTTTTCCTAGGTGGACAGCCGTATATGAACCGTCTTCTTCGATATTAAAATTAAAACATTGGCCACATTCAAAAATATGGGTTGGGTTGAAGGATTCGTGTCTTAAAACTAATCCCCCACTAGCTTCACTTATATCAATTTGGTTTTTTTCTTCAAAAATATATCTCATTATTTAACCCTAACTGCATGGATAGCTAGTCTTTGGTCAGCATAATCGTATTGGCAGGTAGAAAGTGTGATGATTTGATCATCTGGCTTAAATGTTACATCTGGCATAACTACCTCAGAGTTGCTTCTTAATTGATTAAAGTAAGGAACAACATCATCTCTATTTGTAAAATAAAGGGTCCTGTATGCATAGTCTGCAGGAATTCCGTATGCTGAGAATATTTGGTACTCACGTAATTCTGTTTTTGTTGCAAGATATATAGTTGTGTGATTTTCTGCAAATTCTTGTTTTCTATATTGGTCAAGTGGAGTAAACATTGAGTTTATCTCCAAATGGTGACCATAAATTACAGTATTATCATCGTTAAAATCTGGTTTATTATTCATGTCAATGAATATAGACCCAGCAATGTCATATTCTTTATTTATTCCACGGCGAAGGTAAAAATCATTATCTGCTCCTTGTAAAACTGGATAAGCTATACCAACATCTGGAATTTCAATAAATCCAACTATATCATCATTGTTATATTTTTTAGCAAGGGCATCCATTACTTTTAAATAGTGTTGGTGTTTTTGCTCCCATGGGTCAACATTTGAGTTTTGATCAGGATTATCATCGCTTTCATGCTGCATTTCTGACTCAACTTCTTTAACCACATTTGCCAATTCTTTATTATTATTTGCATTAGTTCTGTAATCTAGTAGTCTTTTTCCTAAAATCGCAATACAAGCAAGGATTATAAGAATTAGGAAAAATCTAATGACACTCATTACTTTAGATTTCATCTTACCACCTTTAAAATTTTGTTACTATTAGTATAATATACCATAATGAAGATAATATGAAAATAAATTTAAGGAGAAAAAATAATGAATGATTATAAATTATTTGTAGGGACAATTTGCCCTTATTGCCAAAAAGTAGAAAATTTTATGAAAGAAAATGATATAGAAATTGAAATTGTAAATATAGACCAAGACCGCGAAGCAATGCGTGAATTAATAGATAATGGTGGAAAAAGACAAATACCATGCCTATACCACGATGGCGAATATCTATACGAATCAGATGATATAATCGAATTTTTGAGAGAAAATAAATAATTGTCATAAATTTTGCTCAAATGGGAATAATTTGTATAAGGAGCATTTATGATAAAACTGATAACATCTGATATTGATGAAACTTTGGTGGACAATTTAAAAAATGTCCCAGAAATTAATACAAAAGCAATTGCCAAAGCAGAAGACAATGGCATGAAAGTAATTCTTGCAACAGGCAGAGGCCCTTACGAACTAAATGAAATTCCAGATCAAGCTGGAGTCATAAAAGAAGATAGATTTATAATCTGTTGTAATGGTGCAATCACCCTAAAGGCAGAGGATAGACAAATAGTTGATTCATTGCCACTAGAATTTGAATATGCCAAAAACGTCTTTGAATACGCTTACAAAAATAATTTAGAATTTTTTGTATACACCTTAGATTGCAAGTATGCTATAAATCTAGACCCAATTGAAAAATCAAACGCCTACACAAATGATACCTGTATTAAGGAAATCCAAGGTACAAATATTGATTTTTTAAAAGATAAAATCATATTAAAGGCCTTAATAAAAAATAATGATATAGACTTCCTCCATTCATTAGAGGTAGATGTAGCAGCAATCACAGATTATAGTTGTGAAATCGCTTATTCTTCTGATATGTATATGGAAATAAACGCAAAAAATGTAAATAAGGCCACAGCCTTAAGAAAAGTTTGCGACCATTATGACATAGATATGGAAAATACTTTAGTAATTGGTGATAATTATAATGATGTAGCAATGATAGAGGCTGCAGGTATTGGTGTAGCAGTGGCAAATGCCCACTTGCAGGTAAAAGAAGTGGCAGATTTTGTAACAAAATCAAACAATGAAGAAGGTGCAGTTGCAGAAGCAATCGAAAAATACGCCTTTAATAAGAAATAAAAAAAAGAGCTGACTAATAAAGTCAGTTCTTTTTAATTGTACCAATATTTCTCTTTATCATTAAAAAACTTTTTGTAGACCAAATAGATAACTCCACCAGCTAAAATTACTGGTAAAAACTGAACTATAAGTCCAATCCCTAGTCCAAAAATAATTAGTGGTAGGAAAAGTATGCCGCCAATTAATAAAAATGGCAATAATAAGGCTTTTCCAACTATCTTTATTACTAGGCCAATAACAGCAAAAATAATTTTAAAGACTAGTGAAAATATAAAAGCACCTAGTGCAAATGTAAAAATTGTAGTTAACATATCTTTCCCCTTTCGAAATAAGTTAAAATCCTATTTCAATATCCTAATAATATTATACCACATTTTTAAATAAATCAACAATTTTATTGTATATTTAACTTAGATTTTAAATATATTAAAAGTGTACTTTAATTTCACAAGCCATTTCAAAAATTTCTTTAGATTTTAAATGATATATTTCTTTTTTTTCATCCTCAAAGGCATTGCCATTATAGGTTGGCTCAATACAAATATAATCTCCCTTAAAATCAGACCAAAAGACATATCTATTAATATTTTTTAAGCCTAAGATTTCAACATCATTAGAATTTATAGTAAATTTTTGATTTTGGCCCCTTTCATAAATACTTTTTGGCAAATCAGCCTTATCTATATTTTTATCATTTATGGTAACCGGCCTATGATCAGCGTAAAAATATGGGTGAAAACCTGGAGCAATTAGTTTTTCTTCGTTAGAATTATTTTCTATTTCTAAATTTAATAATAGATTTGGGCCATCTAGCTTATAGCTTACAATAAATCTGACCTCTTTATAAGCATCGACTCCATCTAGGGATAATTTTATAAAATCTTCCCTCTGCTCCAAAACTTCCCACAACAAATCCCTTCCAAATCCATGAGAGGGAAGGGATTTTAATGTATTATCAAAGCCAAAATTAGGAGCACAAATATGCATACCACCGCGAATTTTTAATTGTTCTCCAATTTTTACCATTACTTTTGGAAAAAATATTGGATTTCCTTTTACTTCAAAATTATCGATGTAGGCGCCATTTGTATTTACTTCTAATCTAGCAATTGAGTTTTCAAGCCTTATTTTCATAGATTCACATTTGGAATATCTGGTGATTCCGCTGGTCCTCTTTGACCTAATTCTTGGTCAAGCATATAGATTGAGTGCCAGTCATCTCCAACTCTTTCCATTCTTGTAATCATTTTTGTGAAATTTTCTTCTTCTTCTACTTGCTCATCGATATACCATTGGATAAATGAAAATACTCTTGCATCTTCTTCACGAGCCACATTTGAAATTTCTATAATTCTTCTAGTTACTTCTTTTTCATGATCTAGGGCTGTTTTTAATACTTCAAGTACTGAGGAGTAATCATCTTTTGGTTCTGCAATTGCTTTATAGTGTGGTTTGTAACCTACAGATTGAAGGAACTTTCTCATGCCTTCACCATGCATAATTTCTTCTTCTACCTGAATGTCTAACCATTTTGTAAAACCATCTAGGTCTAGGTCATCAGTATATGCACTCATTGCTTTATAAATATAAGCTGATTCATATTCAAAGTTCATTTGTTCATTTAGTAAATCTAATACATTGCTCATTTCTTATACCTCTTTCATTTCTAAAAAATTGTCATATAAAACATATACCCCATAAAAATCTAAATTATTTTTTAATAAGATTTTAGTAATCTGGCCTATGTTCTTTAGTGAAATCTCGACTGTAAATGAATTATTGCCCACATTTATTTTATCGTGGGCAAGTAATGATTGTTCTTTAATTTCATTAAAAAATTTTTTTGCCTTTGATCTATCAAAATCATATTCCAAAACAAAGGTCACCGGATATGTTATTGATAAATCATCTTCATATTCTATTTTTTTGATTAAAGATACATTTTTCATAAACAAGCCTCATATTTTTTCTATTATACAATTACCCAATTTTTACAAAAAAACACAGGATTATAATCCTGTGCCATCATTTTTCATTTCTTCATTGTGTTTTTTCATTTCATTATACGAAAATACGCAACCGCAGTATGATTGCCTGTATAATTGATATTTTTTTGATAATTCAATGGACATTTGGTAGCCATTTCGTTTTTTAAAGTCGGAGTATAAGTATTTTACTCCATATTCTTCTTCTAATCCCCTGCCAATTTCATTTATCCATTTAGAATTTTTGTATGGAGAAATTGAAAGTGTTGTACAAAAATAATCATAGCCGTGCTCTTTGGCATATTTCGCAGTTTCTCTAAGCCTTAGCTTGTAGCAATCATAGCAAGCCTCGCCACCTTCAGCTGAGTCTTTTCTTTTTTTTGCTACATCATAAAAGTCTCTTACATCATTTTCTGGGACAATTACTTTGCCATCTATGCCGATTCTTTTGGCCAAGACACCAACATAATCACTTCTTTTTTCTAATTCTGTCCTTGGATATATCATAGGATTGTAAAAATACATGTCTATATCAAAATCATCTTTTATCCTATGCATAACTGTTGTCGAGCATGGAGCACAGCATACTTGCATAAGAAGTTTTGGTTTTAATCCTTCTTTTCTATTCTTATCTATTATTTTTTCCATTTCTAGATTGTAGTTTATATTATTCATAAAAATGATTATACCTTTAAAATTTCAAATAAAAAAAGCACATATAATATATGTGCTTGTAATTTCTGTAATATTATCTTTTTGAGAATTGTGAAGATTTTCTTGCTTTCTTTTGACCTGGTTTGTATCTTTCTTTTTTACGTGGGTCACGTGTAAGAAATCCTGCTCTTTTTAGAGCTTGTCTGTAATCAGGGTTTACTTCAAGAAGGGCTCTAGCAATAGCGTGTCTGATAGCTCCTGCTTGTCCGTTGTATCCACCACCGTTTACGTTTACTTTGATGTCAAAGCTATTTTCATTTTCTGTTAGTGCAAGTGGTGATTTTGCAACGATTCTTAAAGTTTCGAAATCAAAATATTCTTCGATATTTCTACCATTTACTACAATATTTCCGCTACCTGGTCTCATTGTAACTCTGGCAACTGCGGATTTTCTACGTCCTGTTGATTGAATAATTGTATCTGCCATTTAAGTCTCCTTACTGTAATTCCAATTTTTCAGGCATTTGAGCTTCGTGATTGTGGTCAGGGCCTGCTACAACTCTAAGTTTTTTAGCCATTTGGCGACCTAGTTTGTTGTGTGGAAGCATACCGATAACTGCATGTTCAACGATTCTTTCTGGGTGTTTGTTCATCATATCTTTGTAAGATGTGATTTTTAAACCACCTGTGTAACCTGAGTATCTTTTGTATTCTTTTTGGTTTTCTTTGTTACCTGTAAGTCTAACTTTATCAGCGTTAACAACAATTACATAATCTCCCATATCCATATTTGGAGTAAATGTAGCTTTATGTTTTCCTCTTAAAATTGCTGCTACTTGTGTAGCAAGACGTCCTAATACAGCTCCTTCTGCATCAACAACATACCATTTTCTTTCGATGTCGCTTGCACTTGGAGTGTAAGTTTTTTGATATTTCATCAATATTCCTCCTATAAAAATTTTCGCCTATCATATTTAGACACCGCAGCTGATAGGTGGCGGCTGTACTCGTCCTGACATTTGTTTTTAAAATCGCTTACAGGAAGCGCGATTTGATCGAAAAGTTTCATAAAAGAAACTTCATAGTCGACTGCTATATATTACTATAAATTCTTGACCTTGTCAAGGATTTAATGCATAAAAGTTGTTGGATTTTTCTCCTTACCAAAGATTACTTTTCTATTTTGAATCAATAAGAAAATAAATACCACTACAAATATTATTGTAGAAAGTGCATTTATAGATGGATTTATCCCCCTGCGGGCCATGGAATAAATAGTCATTGATAGGTTTGAAACCCCATTTCCCGATGTAAAGTATGAAATTGCAAAATCATCTAAGGAAAGGGTAAAAGAAATCAAGGCCCCCGCAAAAATCCCATTTTTGATATTTGGTATCAATACTTTTCTAACAGCATATGAAGGGGTTGCACCAAGATCTAGGGCAGCTTCTATAATATTTTTATCCATGGCTTCTACTGCTGGAAGCACTGTCAAAACTACATAGGGAATGCAAAACATAACATGGGATAAAATCATAGTTAAATAGCCCAAATTTAACTTCAAAAATCCATAAAGACCCATCAAAGATATGGCTGTAATTATATCTGGATTTAAGACTGGCAGATAATTTATATTTAAGATTGCATTTTTCTTTCTGCCACGTAGTTCTGAGATACCGATTGCTGAAAGTGTACCGATAATTGTCGCAACAATAGTCGCTACAACGGCCACTATCAAAGTTGTTTTTACTGCAGAAATTATCTCAGGATTTGAAAAAAGTTCTGTATACCAATCAGTTGTAAAACCTACCCAACGGCCACGAAGTTTGCTATCATTAAATGAAAAAACTATCATCACCACAATTGGAGCATACAAAAACAAAAAAACTATGATTGTATAAAGGCGTTCTAAAAATTTTCTCATACAATATCCCCTTCCAAATCACGGCCAAATCTTCTTTGGATAAATAAGGCTAGGAATAAAATTAGCATAAGAATAATTGCTGTGGCTGAACCAAATCCCCAATCTCCTGTAAAGGTAAATTGTTGGTCAATTAAGTTACCTATCATATATACTTTTTGTCCACCAAGCAGGTTTGAAACTACAAAGGTAGATATGGCAGGAATAAAAACCATAATTATACCAGTATAAACTCCCGGCAATGATAGAGGAAATATTACTTTTTTAAAAACTGTTTTCATATCTGCTCCCAAATCTAGGGCAGCATCTATCAGATTTTTGTCAACTTTTTTAAGGGCATTATAAATTTGTATAACCATAAATGGCAAAAATTCATAAATCATACCTAAAATTACGGCAGTTGGAGTATACATTATTCCCAATGTCTCAGCCCCCATTGAGCCCAAAAACCTATTTAAAACCCCATTTCTACCTAAAAGAGTAATCCAACCGTAGGTTCTAAGCAAAAGATTAATCCACATTGGCATTATAAAAACAAAAATTAATGAAGATGCTACTGCCTCATCCATTCTTGAAATAATATAAGCCACAGGGTATCCAATTATTAAGCAACCTAGAGTTGCTAAAAATGAAATAAGAAGGGTAATCCCAAGCATTTTTAAATAAATAGGTTCAAAAAATCTGGAATAATTTTTTAAACTAAAGCTAAAATTATCAAAGGCAATAGAGCCTGACCCGTTAAATGAATATAAAAGTATCAGTACTAGGGGCAAAATTATGAAAACTCCAGCCCATACCAGGTAAATATTTAAATATTTTTTCATGCTCTTATCCCCCCAGGCTCAATATTTGTATGTAGATTTGATCTTTCTTCCATTACGTGGATGGCATCTGGATCTATGGCAACACTTACATTTGTTCCAATTGCAACATCCTCGGGATTGTGAACATTTATGGCAAAATCTTTACCACAAACTCTTATATCATAGTAAGTCCCCTTAAACATTGAATTTTGAACGCTTCCTTTTAAACTAGCATCTTCAGCCAGATATAAATACTCAGGGCGAAGCATAACACTAACATTTTTTCCTGGTTTTACCTTATCCACGCACGGATAATCATGGCCTAGGAAATTTACCTTGGAACGGTCGACCATTTTGCCATGGAAAATATTGGAATCTCCCAAAAAGTTTGCAACAAAGGCATTTACTGGTTCTTCGTAAATATACTGAGGAGTTCCAAATTGCTCTATAATTCCCTTATTCATAACTGCTATTTTATCTGACATGGAAAGGGCTTCTTCTTGGTCGTGGGTTACATAGATAAATGTGATGCCCACTTCTTTTTGTATATTTTTAAGTTCTATTTGCATTCTTTTTCTTAGCTTTAAGTCAAGGGCACCAAGAGGTTCATCAAATAAAATTATTTCTGGCTCATTAACTAAGGCTCTTGCAATAGCAACCCTTTGTTTTTGCCCACCAGATAATCTTGAAATATCTCTATTGCCATATTTTGCAAGATCGACTAAGTCTAAGGCCTTTTCTACTTTTTTCTTGATTTCATCTTCCTTGTTTTTTTTGATTCTTAAACCAAAGGCTACATTATCAAAAACATTTAAATGAGGAAAGAGTGCATAATTTTGAAAAACTGTATTGATATTTCTTTCATTCGGTGGAATGTTTGATATATCCTTGCCCTCAAAAATCACTTCTCCACTATCAGGTTTTTCAAATCCGCCTATGATTCTTAATGTTGTTGTTTTCCCACAACCAGATGGACCAATTAGGGTAAGAAACTCGCCTCTTTCTACATCTAAATTAATAGATTTTAGTATTTGTTTTTCATCATAAAATTTATCTATATTTCTTAATTGTAAAACTTCGCTCATTATCTCCTCCTAATAAGCTGCTAGGACTTCCACCCAAGAATCATTGTAAACTTGCATATAGTCTTCCAAATCCTTAAATATTTCAGGTTCTGGTAGCTTTGAAAAATCTGGATAAGCTTCCTCTGCATATCTAATATAATCAGGTAATTGTTCACGAACACCTTCAACAACGCAAGTAAAACCCTCCATCCATTCTGCATTTGCTGCCGCTATTTCTGGATTTGTAAAATAATTTATGAATATTTCAGCATTCTTTTTATTTTTAGCCCCCTTTGGGATAGCCAATGAATCTACTTGAAGGTTCATTCCCTCTTCTGGAATGACAAATTTTAGATTTGTGTTTTGGTTTCTCATCAAAAGTGCATCACCAGAATACATAACAGTTATTGTAGCATCTCCTTGGACAACCAAATCACGGGCCTCGTCTGTAAGATAAGCATATACCAAGGGTTTTTGCTTAAGGAGTTCATTTTTTGCTTGGCTTAGTTGGTCCATGTCTTGAGTATTTATAGAATATCCCAATTTTTGCAAGGCAACTGACATTGATAATCTTGGCAAATCATACATTATAATCTCACCCTTGTATTTTGGATCCCAAAGATCTGCCCATTTTGTAATTGGCTCTTTGATAATATCTGTATTATAAACTATGCCAAAATGTGAAGTGAAATATGGAACTGTGTATTCATTCTTAGGATCAAATGGCAATCCCCTGTACTGATCTTCTATGTATTTAAAATTAGGAACATTTGAAAAATCAATTTTTTCAAGCATATCATTTTTAAGTAGTCTTTCCACCATATAATCACTTGGAACTATCACATCATAATTGTTTGATGATTGGGAAAGTTTTATAAACATTTCCTCATCAGATGTAAAAGTTTCATATACTACATCAATGCCAGTTTCTTTTTCAAATTCTGGTATCAGATCCATATCCAGGTATTCGCCAGCGTTAAAAACAACAACTTGATTTTTATCTTTGCTGGAACACGATGTTAGGATTAGTAAAATAAAGCCCATCAATAAAATTTTCTTTTTCATAATTCCTCCTTTTTTAAAATTAGACAAAAAAAGTCCTTGCACATTATTTTGAACAAGGATTTTATAATCATACCTACTTACTCATTATTTAAACCCTCTAGGTATGAAGTTTATTATCAGGATTTGGCAATTTGCCCCCTGTGGTTGTGAGTTTTAACCATATAAATGAGTTTAAAGTATGGCTAAATGTGAGTTGCCCCACCAGTTCTTACCCCACAGGTGTTCTTAATGTATTTTTTTAATTTATTAGATTGTAACTACCCCAATTATAAGGTTAAATATTTCAAATGTCAAACTATATTTTTAGTTTATCAAATGGAAATGATAGTGACAATCATTGCAATTTTAATATTTAAACTTAATTCTAAAATCAAATTTTATAGGCTTCTTTTATATCAAAGGCATGGTTCATTGGTCCACGGCCTTTTCCTAAATCTAGTCCATCATTTAAGGCACCTTCCAGATATTTTTTCGCATTTCTAACAGATTTTTCTAGGCTCTTATCTTTTGCAAGATTTGCAGCAATTGCTGATGAAAGCGTACATCCAGTTCCATGGGTATTTTCGTTTTTTATACGTTCTCCATTAATCCATATAATATTTAGTGAATCAATTTCAAATAATACATCATTTGCATCATTTATTGAGTGCCCACCCTTTACAAGCACACTTACTCCCAGTTCATTAGCCATCTTTTCTGCAGCTACTTCCATATCTATTTCATTTTTGATTTGCATATTAGCTAATATTTCTGCTTCTGGAATATTTGGTGTAATAAGATCAGATAGAGGAATTAATCTTTCTTTTAAAGTATCAATTGCATCATCTTTTAAAAGTTTTGACCCACTAGTTGCAACCATAACTGGATCAAGAACTATGTTTTTTGCTTGATATTCTTCTAATTTTTCTGCAATTGCTATGATTAAATCTTTATCAGATACCATTCCTATTTTGATTGCATCTGGATAAATGTCAGTAAATACTGCATCTAATTGAGATTTCAAAAATTCTGGACTTACATCCATGATGTCTGTAACGCCTGTTGTGTTTTGGGCAGTTAGCGCTGTTATGGCAGACATTGCAAAAACTCCATTAAGGGTCATAGCCTTTAAATCAGCTTGTATGCCTGCTCCTCCAGATGAATCTGATCCTGCAATTGTTAATGCTGTTTTCATATTTTCCTCCTAAAATTTTATAAAAAAAGAATACCACAAGGGGGTATTCTAAAAATCAAAAATTAATTTTCCTACGTTGGCATTACCCAAATCAGGTAAGGTCGATGGTCTACCATCCTCTCAGCCCCTAAATTAGAACTCCCTATGAGATTTTATTTATATTTTCATTGTATAAAATCCACTAATTTTTGTCAATTTATTTGTTTTTAAGGTTTTTGTAGGTTGCAGGTGAAAATAATAATATCATTGGGTACAATTCAAGTCTTCCAAATAGCATTGCCAGTGTTAGGACAAATTTTGAAAGATAAGACATATCCATAAAGTTATTCATAGGTCCTAATACTCCAAGTCCTGGTCCAATGTTATTAAATGTTGTGGCAACCGCTACAAAGGCTGATTCTAAATCGTGGGTGTCTAAAGTTATAAATAGCATAAAAATGATAAATAAAATTATATAAATTACTAGGTATTTTAAAACTGATTCTTCAACTTCATCATCAATTTTTTTATGGTCAAGCTTAGTAACTGTTACCCTCATTGGATTTATGGTTTGTTTTATGTGATTTATTGCTGATTTTATAAGCATAACTATTCTAGAAACTTTTATGCCTCCACCTGTTGATCCTGCACAACCACCTATAAACATGAGTAGTATCAAAATATTTCTAGCAAACATTGGCCATTGCCCAAAATCTGCAGTGACATAGCCTGTAGTTGTAATTATGGAAGAAACTGTAAAAAACGAGTTTACTCCAGAATAATACAAATCATCTGACATTGGTGCTATGTTTATAAAAATAAGTAAGGATGATAGACCAATAATCCCCAAATACCAATGCAATTCTTCAGATTTGAAACTTTCTTTTATGGATTTGAAAATAGCAAAATAATATAAGTTAAAGTTAATTCCAAACATAAGCATTGCTATCCCTAGGACTATTTCTATATATCTAGAATCATAGTGTCCAACTGATAGACCATAATTTGCAAATCCACCTGTTCCAGCTGTTCCAAAGGCAAATATCAAACTATCAAATAAGTTCATGCCACCAAAAAGTAGAAAAATTGTGGTTATCGCAGTCATTGATAAGTAAATAATATATAAGACTCTAGCAGTTTGTGAAAGCCTTGGCATAATTTTGCCAAAAGTCGGTCCTGGAACTTCTGCCTGCATCAAATTTGTCGACTCGTTATGGGCCTTTGGTAAAATTGCAAGGGTAAAAACCAAAATCCCCATTCCCCCAATCAAATGTGAAAATGATCTCCAAAATAGGATTGAATTTGGCAATAATTCTACATCAGCCGCAACAGATGCCCCGCAAGTAGTAAATCCACTTGCCATTTCAAAAAATGCGTCTATAAATCTTGGAAAATTTGATTCTGTCAAAAAAAGTGGAATTGCACCTATAACAGAGTAAAGCACCCAGCAAAATGCTGTTGTAAACATAGCTTCTCTGGTATAGATATGACCCTTTTCAGATCCAAGTTTTACCATTACAGATCCTAATATTACCGCTATTATAATAGGTATTATAAAATTTAGTTTGTCATTTAATGTTTCATTATAGATAAAGGCTACGATTAATGGTACAAGCATTAATAAGGCTAATACCTGTAATAGCCTACCTATAGCATTGTTAACTATTTTTAAATTCATAACTATACCAATATATCATCTATTTGGGTGATGTTTTTGCTTTTTGTAATTATCAATACTCTATCCCCCCTATCTATCATTGAGTTACCAGTTGCAACTTCGATTGCTCCTCCATATTCATGATGCTCAATAATAGACACCAGTGTATCCGGTTTCACATTTAAATCTTTTAATTTATGATTAAATAAATTTGAATGTTCATTTACTTTAAATTCTAAAACTTCAACCTGGTCTTCTTCGAGTTTATATAAGTTATTTAAAGTAGAAAGATCCTTGGCATTTTCTTTTGATCTTATTAGCCTATTAATATAATTACTTGCTGCTGTTTTTGGAGTAAAGGTAGCGTCTATATCCAAAATCCCTGTAATTTTTAATAGATTTGTCCTATTTACCTTTGCAATTATTTTTTCAATGCCATAATGTTCTGCCATTAGGGCTATAAGTATATTTTCTTCATCAATTCCTGTTAATGAAACTAGGGCATCAAAAGAATCTATACGTACTTCCTCTAGAATATCTGGATCTGAACCATCAGCATTAATAACAACAGCATCACCAAATTGCTCTTGAATTGCCATTGCTTTTTCCTTATTTATTTCAATTATGGTTACATTGAAGTTTCTTTCCAAAAGCAAGGCTGTTAGTTGGAGGGTTATGGAACTAGC
Source organism: Anaerococcus martiniensis (assembly GCF_043187485.1). Lineage (GTDB taxonomy): Bacteria > Bacillota > Clostridia > Tissierellales > Peptoniphilaceae > Anaerococcus > Anaerococcus martiniensis. The sequence goes on along the minus strand of NZ_CP171106.1, from coordinate 1,238,597 downwards.
TCCTATTATTAAAATGTCCTTTATCCTGACACTTTCAGGAATTTCTGACTTGTAAAACTTGTCTATCCCCTCTTTTGTGCCCATAATATATATTTTTTGTCCACTTTCTATGATAAAGTTTCCCTTAGGGATAGTGATTTCTCCATTATCAACTACAATTCCAATTATAATGTCAAATTGTCTAAGATAAGAATTTGCCTCCATTAGACTTTTTCCTGCTAATTTTGAATTCTCACCGATGGAAATCTCTATCATAAGTGCTTTCTCATCCACAAAACCCTGTACATTTCTGGCATGGGAATACTTAATAGACCTTTGAATTTCTTTTGCTGCCAAGTACTCAGGATTTATGATTAAGTTTGAATTGGTCACATCTTGGATACGGTCAAAATGATTTACATATTTGGGATCCCTGAGTCTGATAATAATATTTCTAGCTCCAAGGGATTTTGCTAGAGATGAAGCTATCAAATTTACATCATCACTCATGGTAAGTGCTATAAATAAATCACAGTTAGCAACGTCAGCCTCTTCCAAAACATCAACATCACGGCCATCTCCAACTAGGGCCATAACATCATTTTGTTCTAATAATCTATTTAAAACTTCTTTGTTTTTATCAATTACCAAAATATTATGATCTTGCAAAGATAATTCATTTGTTAGATGGGAACCTACCTTCCCTGCTCCCAAAATTATTATATTCATAAAGTCCTCCTAGGCCTAATAAGTATAGCACTCTTGCCTATAAAATCAAATTAATATATTATGCAATTAGTCTTTTTATACCCTAACTTATTTATATGTCGATGATTACGTTTTCTAGATTTTGCAACACAAAAAGAGGCACAAGGCCTCTTTGTTTTTTTTATTTCTAATCTTGATTCAAAAATTCGTAGGCATATTGGGCTAATAATAATGCCCCATCTTTAAAGACACTTTCATCTGGGTTGAAATTTTGGGCGTGGTTGATAGGAAATGTAGATGGGTCGTCTGGATTTTTTGCACCTATGCACATATAAGCTCCTGGCATACCGTCAAAATCTTCATAACCTGATAGTAAAAATCCAAAATCTTCGGATCCTGCTACCTTCATGTCAGTTTTCACCTTACCTTCTCCAAATAAATCTCTGGCAACTTTTACAGCTATGTCTGTAGAAGTTTTTTCATTTATAACCGGACCTGCTCCTTGATTAAAGGTAAATTCTGCACTTCCCCCATAAAGTTTTGCTGATGATTCTGCTATTTCCTTTAGGTCATTTAAAAATTTATCAGCAGATTCATTAGTGAAAAATCTAAAACTTCCGACCAATTTTGCTTGGCTTGCAACTGCATTTGCAACCGATCCACCTGAAATAGTACCATAATTTAAAACTATTGGCTCATTTAAGGCATCAACTTTTCTAGCAACTGCTCCATTAGCAGCATTTATAAAAGTATTTAGCATCATAATTGCATCGTGACCTTCAAATGGAGTGGATCCGTGGGCAGATTTCCCCTTGAAATTTACTTCAAAAAAGTAATTTCCAGCCATTACTTGGTCATATCCAGTAGCTGCATATCCAAGTGGAATGTTTGTGAAAATATGAATTGCAAATCCACTATCCACATCCTTGGTAACTCCTTGTTTTACAACTGCCTTTCCTCCATCACCAGTTTCTTCTCCTGGTTGAAATAAAAGTCTAACTGTACCCTTTAATTCATCTTTTATTTCCAAAAGTGCACGAGTTGCTGCCAAAAGCATGGCAGTATGGGCATCGTGGCCGCAAGCGTGAGATTTGCCTGGATTTTTGGATTTAAAATCAAAATCATTTGTTTCCTCGATTGGCAAAGCGTCGAAGTCAGCACGCAATAAAACTGTTTTACCATCACTATTTGGATTTATTTCTGCAACTAATCCAGTTGGTTCAAGTTGTTTTACTTCTAGTCCATAAGACTCCAATTCTTTTTTGATAAAGTCATTGCTTTGTTTTTCTTCCATGGATAATTCTGGATTTTGGTGAAGTTTGCGTCTTTGTTCAATTATTTTTTCTTCGTCTTTATATATCAATTCTTTAAGTTTTTCATTTACCATTTTTTTCTCTCCTTTAGATTATTATTACCCCTAGTTTTAATAATCTTTTTCTTCTTTGCTTATCGTTTGAGCTTTATAATTCAAATAATTGTTGGAAAGCTCCCCAATTACCAATGTTGATGAGATAATAACATAAAGAATAAATGTTATAGCCAATACCAGCATAGTAGCAAAAACAAGCATACCTTCTCCATAAGAAAAAATTCCATAAACTATTAAAATAAATATAATTAATGGCAACACATACCATTTTACATACGTTAATACGGTTTTCCCAAATAAATCCTTACCAGTTTTAAAGGTTTTTTTGAAAAGATCTCCAAAAACTAGGTATGGATTATCTGCTACTACAAAATATTGATAATTAGTAAGGGCTCCATAAATTAGGGTAAATAATCCTCCTATAAGAAGAAATCCAAGTCCCATTTTTATGGCCTCTCCTATTCCTCCACTGGCTAGGGTAAACATGATTGAAACTACTACTCCCGCTGCTAAAATAAATACCACTATAGATGGTATAAATAAAATTAAAAAGCAAAGTAAGAAGGCCTTAAAATTTAAATGATTTATATTATCAAAATATTCTCCTAAGCTGCCCATCCTATTAAAAATCAATCCTCTGGCAATAATAAATTGGAAAATAATTATAATACTTGTGATTATAACATTTAATAAAATATTGCCTCCTGTTTGAACCAAGGCTCCTCTATCTGAAGTATTGCCTGCCAAAAATAGAGTTATTAAAAAAATAAGAACGGCAGATATTACTTGTATTATAAATACTGATGAAAATTTATAATCTCTTTGCATTGTTTCTCCTAGACTTTTTCCTCTTTCGGTAATATTTCTTCTTTGACTCCAGTAGATTCATCTTCTATGTAATCTAAATATATGTCAGAGTATTTTATAATAATAATTAATCCCCAAATTCCAGCTGCTATTACAATAATTAATGAAAGTAACGGTACTCCGCCAACATCCAAGACAGTGGTACTTAATATGTTTGGTAGGAAAAATAATCCTATGAAAACGGCAGGTAAGAAAATATATATCATAAATATTTTTATGGTCTTAGAAGTCAAATCTTTACCGGTTTTGAAAATTTTTCCAATAAGCTGGGTAAATGTTAAATCGTCTCTGTGGGCAACTACAAAAAATCTGTAATTTGTAAAAATTTTAAAAATTAAAAATAGGATTAAAATAAGTAAGTAAACCAGTAGACCAACCCCATTTAATAAACTTGACTCTGTAAACATCCTATATAAAAATTCAAGTGTATTATCACTATCAGCAAAAAAAGCAATGACTGCCTCAATCAATTCTAATAAGAGAAATACTCCCATGGTTTTAAATGTTATGTACTTTATATTATGTAAATAATCTTTTAAATCTCCCATCCTATTATTTATAAGACCATAAGCAATCATATAATTTGTCGAAATTGCTACCAGTGTTGATAAAAAGGTAAAAATCAAATTAGAGACAGGGTTATGCCCAACAGCATCATTTAAAAAAATTAATAATATACTAATTACTATTGCTATTAACGAAACACCAATAAGCGGCCATAATTTATATTCTCTTTTCATATCCACCTCCTAAACTAGATTCTGCTTCCATTATTAATTTACCCAAATCTGGGTATTTATATAATAAGAGGTGATAAATATGATTATTAGATTTGATGAAGACCAATTAAAAGCATTAGCTTTTGATGGAGATGACCAAGTTGGTTATTGCGAAGTAGAAGAAAAAATTGATAGCACATGGGCAATTACACATACAGTTGTTGATGAAGAATATAGGGGCCAAGGAATTGCCGAAGATTTAATTGATAAAGTCTGTGAGCAAGCTCGTGGAAATTATAAAAAAATTCTTCCAATTTGTTCATACGCTGTCAAAAAATTTGACGAAGAGCCAGAAAAATATGGCGATGTTGATGCAAGAGCATAAATTTTATTAAGCTGAGGATTTTCCTCAGTTTTTCTTTGTTTTTTTTAATTGCAAATAAAAAATAAATCTTTACCAAAATCTTTCTATTTGGTATCATATTTTAAAAGAAAATATGATTGAGGGAATATTTTGAAAAAAGATTTAAAAATACAAATAGCAATCCTAACCATTGCTCTTTATGTAGCCAGCAACAGCGTAGTCTCAGGTACCCTTGTCTTCATGCAAAGGGACTTTGGGATTTCTATAACAAATGCAGAATCCTTAATAACAATTTCATCCATAGCTACCATTGTAACAATTTTTCTTAGCGAAAAAATCACTCAGAAAATCGGCATGAAAAAATGTGTTTTGATTGGGCTTTTTTTAGTTGGAATTTCTTCTATTTTGCCAATTATAAACACCACTTATCCTTCAGTTTTTATCAGCCGTCTGATAATGGGTGCTGGAGTTGGTCTGTTTAATGGCCACAGTGCAAATTATATAAATCTTTTCTATGAGGGTGATCAGGCTTATAAGCTTCATGGTATAAGAAACTCCACAGAATTTATTTCCCAAATGGTATTTTTATTTATAGCTGGTATTTTGATTAAGATCCATTGGAAATATGCCTTTTTAGTTTACTTTTTTGCCTTTTTTATAATGGGATACTTCAATAAAATAATTCCAGAAGTAGACATAAAGGATAGATCAGAGCTTGGAAAATTTACTATAAATAGGCAAATATTTTTCTATGTATTTTTTGCTGCAGTCATGATTATGAATGTAACAGCACTTAGCGTACGTTTTCCAACTATTGCTACTATTCAAAAAGGTATAGGCGTTGATGCAAATTTATACATGATAATCCTGCCAATGTCAGGAATGATTTTTGGATTTTTATTTGGTATTATCAACCGTATCTTGCGTCAAAAGACTATTTTACTTGGCCTTGGCCTTTATGTAATCGTAAATCTTATCCTGGCTCTTTTTGGTAATGATATGTATATATTTTTGCTTTGCATGGTTATTGTTGCCTTTTCCCAATCCCTGTGTATTCCATATCTTTTTGCAGAAGTATCTAGGTTTGTAAAAGGATCCCATGCTAGGATTGCAAATAATTTAATTTTTATAGGTTGTAATGTTGGTGGATTTGTTGCTCCCTTTTTTCTTAAGGGAGTAAATAATATTTTAAATACAGATTCACTTACCCTAGCCTTTACAGCATTTAGCTTGATTTATGCCATAATGCTAATCATAAATACTTATGAATATAAAAAATCAATTGCAAACTAAAAGAGCAGAATGGCTGCTCTTTTTTAGTGAATAAAAATACTTAAGTCCAATTCTTGACCTAATATATTAAAAATTTCCTTACCACGAACGCTATCTCCAGTTGCATCAATCCTTGGAGAATAGACTCCTATTCCGCAAACCCCAGGTACAACTCCCAAAATTCCGCCAGATACTCCAGATTTTGATGGAATGCCTACATTCATTAAATACTTTCCAGAATTTTCATACATTCCGCAAGTGGCCATTTGGCTGACTACAATTTGTACTTCAGATTTGGATAATAAATTGTAATGACTATCTAAATCAATGCCTTTATTTGCAAGGACCGCCCCCATTCTGGCAAGGGCACTTACATTTGTAGAAATGGAGCAGGCTCTGATATATAAATCCAAAACTTTTTCTGGATCATCTGTAAAAATTTCCTTGCTTTTAAGATAATAAGCAATGGCCTTGTTTCTATCGGTTGTATCCATTTCTGATTTATAAACTTCACTCATAAGTGCTGATTTTTCGTATTGGGACATTTTTTGATAATACTCTAGAATTCTAGCAAATTTTTCATCAACATCATTGCCCAAAATCATTGAGCTTGTTGTCATAGCTCCGGCATTTATAAAGGGATTTGCTGCCTTTTCATCTATGGGTACCAGGGAATTAAATTCGTATCTGGTTGGCTCTGTCCCTACTTTTTCAAATACTGCTTCCGGGTCATTATCGTGAAGGGCCATAATTAGTAGCAAGACCTTTGAAATAGATTGGAGGGAAAATTCGTAATTGTAATTGCCATAATTAAAGCAATCTCCTGTCACTGACATGATGCTAAGGGCAAAGTTATCTGGATCTACATTAGCTAGTTCCGGTATGTAATTTGCAAGTTTTCCTTCTCCAATCAAATTTTCACTGGACTTTATAGCCGTTTTTATTTTTTCATCAATAAAATCTCTGTTATATAACATAATTCCACCTCGTTTTTAAAATATACCCAAATTTTATTTTCTTTTTATGAAAATATGCAAATATCCCTTAAAAATTGACATTGCCATCAATTTCTTTTAGAATTATATTAGAATAATATATACGGGAGATTAATGTGGCAAAAAGATTTCAAAAAGCCTTTATTACTTCATTGATATTTTCTCAAATTTTTATAAATCCCGCTATTTCCCAAGCAGATTCCATTATTTTAAACAAAAATACAACTGACGGGGTAAATGTGCGTATAAAAGAGGATGTAAATAGCGAAATCCTAGGTGGGATTGAGGACTTTACACCTTATGAAATAAAAAGTGAAACTGATGATTGGTATGAAATAGAATTTGAAGGCAAAAAAGCTTATGTAGCTAAACAATGGTTTTATAAAATAAATCACACCAGCCTTTTAGCAGAAACAAACCTAAAAGAAAAAGCCGATAGCAATTCAAATAATCTTACTGATCAAAAACTAAAAGAAAAAACTAAGGTCACAATTTTAGAATTTGACCCTGACAGTGATTTCGTAAAAGTTTCCTATGATGAAGATTTTAAAGATAATAAAAAACTAAATACCATTGACATAAAAGAGCTTGAAAATAGCTCACTGCTTTATGATCTAGCAGATACAAATGAGCAGGTTGAGGTTAAAACTGTAACGCTCGGAGATGAAAATCCAGAAATTCCAAGCGTAGTAACCTTAAATGAAAACGAAACTCCTGAAACTGTAGCTTTGGATAGAACTACTCCGAGCGGAGAAGATGAAAGCGGGTCTTCCAATGAACCTACAATAAAAGAAGGATATGTAAAACTAGAAGACCTTGCAATTTCAAAAAAAGACCCTAGTGATTTGGAAAATATGACTGAGTCTTATAATGAAATGAATACTTTTATAAAGGACCAATTGGCCCGTGAAGAAGAAGCTAGAAATGCAGTTAGACAGATAACAGAAGTTTCATATGTAAGCACAACTACATACCAAGATCAAGTTTTAAACACTAGTCAAAATCAAAGTCCAAACTCAGTTATGGTTCCAGTTACTGGTACTGAAACTGGCAATAAGCTTTACAAATGGGCTACTCAATATTTAGGAAATCCTTATGTTTGGGGCGGTATTGATCCAGTCCGTGGTATAGATTGTTCTGGTTTTACCATGCAAGCCTACCGTCAAATAGGCATCAATCTCCCACACTTTGCTCAAAGCCAGCAAAGATACGGGGTAGAAATCCCATTTGGCCAAGAAAAAGCTGGTGATTTAGTATTTTTTGGAACTAGTTTAAATAATATAACCCACGTAGGAATGGCAGATGGAAATGGAAATATGATTCACGCATCAAGCCCACGCTACGGCATTATAATAGGACCTATTAGAAATCCTATCTCTATTAGAAGAATTGTATATTAAAAAGGAGCATACAAATATGCTCCTCTTTTTTATCTAATTATTGGTTTTCATTTGATGAATTAGCAAAAATATTTAAAAATGAATTTACAATTGATTGTAAGAAATTAATAATAGAATCCAAAAGTCCACTATCTTGGGCTTCTTTAGCTATATTATCAATAGATTCTTTGTTTTCATTGTAAAATTTGCCAGCATTATCTGCTAGTTCATTTCCAAATTTGATAAGATTTTCTCTTACTTCCTTGCTATCAATTGCAGATGAATTTTGATATTTATCAAAGAAATTAATCAAAATATTTATGTTGTTATCACTTAAAACATTTTCAAGATTTACATTTTTTAGGGCATCTTGAATATAAATTGCAATTTGATTTGCATCTGCTGCTTGACCTGTTTCTTCCTTGTGTTCAGCAAGTTTTTGCTTAACTTCAATTACAACCTTATCTAATTCTGCTGGGTCAAAATTTGCCTTATCTTTGTTTTCTACTGCAATTTCATTTACAGTTTCTAACTCTTCTTGGGCAACCTTTGCTCTTTGTGGGTCTATTTCTTTTCCAGAATCTGCAAGTGCTGCATAAACACCAACTAGGGCTGACTCACCTGTTACTGGTTTTGGACTTGCTACATAAATATCTGCATCTGTAATTCCTGCTGTAATGGCCGCATTTGTGTATTGGCCTTGGGTAATAGATGTGATATTTGCAGGAGTTACTATATTTACCTTAATACCAGAATTTTCTGGAAGTTTTTTGATATATACTGATGAAATCATATTTGAGTTGTCAGTATAGTATCCTAAATATTTTTCTAGGTCCTCTCCAGTAGCTGTTTTATAAGCTAGGTTTGGATCATTGCTGTTGACACCAAAGGCTTGGTTCATTTGACTAATTTGTTCATTATTTAAGGCTGCACCATATACTACAGCATCCTTATTTGCATCATTTGCTGCAAATGCTATCGATGGTACAAAAATACTTAAGGCACATAAGAGTGCTAAGAGTCTTTTTTTCATAAACCCTCCTATAATGATTCGATTTTCTCGATTATTGGATTTAACTCTTCTAAGTTTACATCTTCTACAAGACCAGCATCAATTTTACTTGCAATTTCTGGGTTGATTGGTAGTTTTGCAATTGTTTGAATATCGTATTTGCCTGCTACTTCTTCAACATGGCTATCACCAAAAATTTTGTGATCTGATCCACAATCTGGGCATTTAAAATATGACATATTTTCTACTATTCCTATTACCTTTTTACCCATCATTTTTGCCATTTTTAATGATTTTTCTACAACCATACCTACTAAGTCTTGTGGAGTTGCTACTGCAACAATCCCATCAATTGGTAGTGATTGGAAAACTGTAAGTGGCACATCACTTGTTCCCGGTGGCATATCGATAAGCATGTAGTCGATTTCTCCCCAGTCTACGTCTGTGTAGAATTGTTTGATAACACCAGTTACAATAGATGATCTCCAAACTACTGGGTCAGTTTTATTTGGTAAAATCATATTTACAGATATGATTTTAATTCCATCACGGGTCACACCTGGATACATGATTCCTTCTTTGGTACCGGTTACACTTTCATCAATGCCAAAAGCTTGTGGGATTGATGGACCTGTAATGTCGGCATCAAAAACTGCTACCTTGTAGCCTTTTTTATTTAATTTATTAGCTAGCATGCTGGTTACAGATGATTTTCCTACTCCACCCTTACCACTCATTACTGCTATAACTTTACCAACTGAAGAACCTTCATTAAGGTTTACTTTAAATTGGTCAAAATTTCTTTGTTTTTCCATTGAACTCTCCTTTATAAAAGAAAAAAGCATTATTTATTTAATGCTTCTTCCTTAATTATATCTATTTTTTATTAAATTGCCATAAACTTATAGCAAAACCGCTATATTTAGCCATTAGAAATTAATTTTCATATCATTATCTTTTATTAATCCTTGCTTATACATTATCTTATAAATTATAAAAGAAAGAACAGCTGGCAGGATGAAGTGTAAAAATAAAATTTGGATCAGTAAAAGTGAAATACTTCTGCCATCTGCCATGGCATTTAGTGTTGAAATTTGCCCTACAAGGCCACTTGTTCCCATGCCAGATCCTAGGGGAGTATTTTCCATTTTAAAAACTAAAGTAGAGATAGGTCCTAAAATTGCTCCTGCAAGTGTTGGTGGGATCCATATCCATGGATTTTTGATAATGTTTGGCACTTGAAACATCGATGTACCTAGTCCTTGGGCTAGTAAACCCTCCAGACCATTATCCTTATAAGAAATAACTGCAAATCCAATCATTTGTGCAGCGCAACCAACCGTTGCTGCCCCACCTGCAAGGCCTGATAATGAAAGCATCATGCAAATTGCAGCTGATGAAATTGGCAAAGTTAAGGCCATGCCGACCAAAACCGAAACAATAATTCCCATTAAAAATGGTTGTAGTTCTGTTGCTCGCATAATAATATTTCCAAGACCTGTCATAAAGGCTGATACACCTGGTCCTATCAAATCTCCAACTAAAACTCCAATTAAAATCGTGATTGCAGGTGTAATGATTATGTCTAATTTTGTTCGTTTTGAGACTAGCTTTCCAAATTCTACTCCAAAAATTGTTGCAATATAAACTCCCACTGGACCGCCTAATTCATAGGCTCCTAGACCTACAATGGTCGATGCAAATAAAACTAAGTTTGGTGCTTTTAGGGCATAGGCTATCGAAACTGCAATTGCAGCTCCAGTAGCTTGGGTTACCAATGGCCAAATGCGTTCTGTTAAAAATAAAATATTAAAAGAATTGCCAATTGAATTTAAAATTGTCCCTACAAGTAAGGAGGCAAAAAGTCCAAAGGCCATAGCACCTAGGGCATCTATAAAGTAGACCCTAGCTGAAATATTAATTCCCTGCTCTTGTAAATATTTTTTCATGTCTTCTCCTTAGATTTTTCTTAGCTAAAGTATAACATAAAAAATATTTATTGTGTATACAGTGGGAAAATTAATTTAAATAGCCTTTTTTCCTTAATGCTTTTTCAATACTTTCTAAACTTTCACTATTTTTTGCACTTATGGTGTGGTAATGAACATTATCCGTCAAATTTTTAAGGGGTGTTGATATTGTCATGTTTTTTACAAAATTACTGACTCCATTACGGGAGCGGATATTCAAATCTTTTTTGATTACTCCATAGACAGGGTGATTTATAAATACATCTATGATCACTCCACCATTATCCACAATTGTATTTAACTCATCTTTTATAGCTGAGTCCTCATGTTTTGATTCGATAATGCGAGTTAGTTTTTTACTATTATCTATTTTGTATCCCTTATTTGTAGAAATTATTTCTATTCCAAAGGCCTTTAAAACTCCAATATCTTTTACAATTATTTGCCTGGATACTCCAAACCTATCTCCCAAAGCCTCTCCAGATATTGGATTTTTGCTAGTTTGTAGAATATTTATGATTTCTTTTTGTCTTTCACTAAGTTTCATACTTTACCTCTTTTCTTAACTATACCATTAAGGCTTGACTTTTTTATCAAAATCTTGTATTATATCCTAAACAACGATGAGAAGAAGAGTAACTATTTGGAAAAATCTAGAGAGTCCCAGTTGGTGGAAAGGGATATTTGGAAGATTAGTGAAAAAAGACTTTGAGTTTCTTTGAGGATATTTGATTCAAAGACGTGATTGCACGTTACAGCAAACGAGTATGATGGTACTTAATGAGATGTACTTTGCGAAAAGTACATGAATTTGGGTGGTAACACGGCCTTTCGTCCCAAGAATGCGAAAGTGTGCGTGTATTTTTTTTGTAAAATTTTACCCAAGGAAGGAAAAGAGATGAAAAGAATAAGAAGGATTTTATTAAGCCTATTTCTAGTATTAATGACTTTTACAAATGTAAGTTTTGCTAGTGAGGATGGCAAAGTTTTAAGAGTTGGAATGGAAGTAAATTATGCTCCATTTAACTTTTCTGAAGTAGTTGATCAAAATGGAGGCATTCCAGTTGCAAATTCTCCTGGTGAGTATGCAAATGGTTATGATGTAGCTGTTGCAAAAAGAATTGCAGATGAGCTTGGTATGGAGCTTGAGATTTATAAAATTGATTGGGATGGACTTATTCCTGCTCTTACATCTGGAAAAATCGATGCAATTGTTGCCGGCATGAGCCCAACAGAAGAAAGATTAAAACAAATCGATTTTACAGATAGTTATTACAAGGCAACAATCGGGGTTGTAACAAGAAAAGACTCCGCCTATGCTAATGCCAAAGATATCAACGACTATAAAGATGCAAAAATCACTGCACAGCTTGGTACTTTCCACCTTGATCTAATCGATCAAATGGATGGAGTAAATAAGCAACAAGCCCTAGACTCCTTTCCAACTATGATTGCTGCAACAAAGGCAGGAACCATAGATGGCTATGTATCTGATAAGTCCGGTGCAATGATAGCCATTTATGCAAATACAGATTTATCTTATAGAGATTTTAATCCTGAAGAAGGATTTGATATCGATCCTATGCTTACAACTATAGCCGTAGGTGTAAAAAAAGGATCTCCTCTAAAAAATAATATAAATAATGCTTTGAAAAATATTTCTCAAGATGAACAAGACGATATTATGGATCATATGATAAAAATCGCAAGCTTTGGCGAAGATCAAAGCAAAGATAATTTAACATTTTTTCAAGAAATGCAATCCATTTGGTCTAGATATTCTTCCCTATTCTTAAAAGGTATTGTAAATACTTTATTTATTGCAATTGTATCTACAATTTTAGGATTTTTACTTGGTTTACTTGTAGCAATTATCAGAAAAACTGAAGTAAACAAAGTCAAAAACCCAATTGGCTATGGTATTTACAAGGTAGTTAACTTTTTACTAGGTGCCTATGTAGAAATCTTCCGTGGTACACCGATGATGGTTCAATCAGTCATTATTTTCTACGGATTAAAACAATATTTTGGCATAGACCTTTCCACAATGTTTGCTGCAATCTTAATCGTATCAATTAATACAGGTGCATATTTATCTGAAGTTGTCCGCGGTGGAATAAATTCAATTAATAAGGGACAATTTGAAGCTTGTAAGGCCTTAGGAATGACTCACTGGCAAACTATGAAAAATGTAATAATTCCACAAACTGTAAGAACAATCTTGCCATCACTAGGTAACGAATTTGTTATAAACATTAAGGATACATCAGTACTTAACGTAATATCAGTAACAGAATTATTCTTTATGAGTAAGTCAGTAGCAGGATCTACCTACCAATATTTCCCAACCTACCTAATAACAGCCCTAATATATTTCATCCTAACATTTGTAATTACAAGAATCCTTTTAGTAGTTGAACGCAGATTAATGGGCAGAGAATATATCAAAGAATCAAGTACAGGAGCAAAAAATGTCAATAATTAATGTAAATAACCTAGAAAAAAGCTTTGGCGACCTAAAGGTCCTAAAAGATATAAATTTTAGTGTAGAAAAAAATGAAGTTGTCTCCATAATTGGTTCCTCAGGATCAGGAAAATCTACCCTCTTAAGGTGCCTAAATCTACTTGAAACACCAACAAGTGGGGAAATCTTATATGAAGGTAAGAATATTTTGGAAAATGAATTTGATGAAAGACACTATCGTTCCCAAGTGGGCATGGTTTTCCAAAACTTTAACCTTTTTGAAAATAAAAATGTCTTAGAAAACTGTACTTTAGGCCAAGAGCTAGTTCTTGGCAAAAATAAAAAAGAGGCAGAAGAACTTGCCATGAGCTTTTTATCAGATGTAGGCATGCAAAATTTCATCCACGCTAGACCCTCCCAATTATCTGGTGGACAAAAACAAAGAGTAGCAATAGCCCGTGCCCTTTGCATGAATCCAAAAGTACTGCTTTTTGATGAACCAACAAGCGCCCTTGACCCAGAAATGGTTGGTGAAGTTTTGGAAGTAATGACCAAACTTGCTAAAACTGGTATAACCATGATCGTGGTAACACACGAAATGGACTTTGCCCGTGATGTATCGACTAGAGTTTTATTTATGGATAAAGGTATAATTTTAGAGGATGGATCTCCAAAAGAAATTTTTGAAAATCCTACCCATAACAGGACTAGAACATTCTTATCAAGATTTTTAAATAACTAGGAGAATAAATGAAAGATTTAGTAGAAATTTATTCATCAGACGAAGATTCCTTTGCTGTAGGTTATATCATTTACCAAAACACAGAGAGATTATTTACCCACTTGGTAGATGACCAGGGCAAATTTGACGGATATCTTTTGTTTGATAAATCGACCATAGATGGCATAGAAAGAAATACTGAATACCTGAAAAAAATTGAGAAATACATGGGATTTTGGGGCAATATTTCGATTGGAGATAGCGACAATGCAATCTACCAATCAAAACCTGACTTTAGGGATTTGATAAAATATGCCAAAGACCACAACAAAATTATAACTATAGCAACAAGTTTTAATTACTATGATGCATCAACTGGCTACGTTAGAGATTATAATGATGAAATTATAGTAATAGATGCAATAAATAAGGCAAATGCCCAAGTATTTGACCAATTTGAAATAAAAATAGACGAGCTAATAACCCTAGAAATTGAATCAATCGACAATTTCCTCTTGGGTTATGCCAATAGAAAATCATGAACAATACACTGATACTTATAATATTAAATTTAGTAGGAAAAATCTTCTCATTTATTCGTGAGATGATTTTTTCTTTCTTTTATGGGACTGGCCCAATAACCGATGCCTTTAATACATCCACAACTGCGGCTACCCTAATTTTTTCTGTAATCACCTATGCCCTAAGCAAAACTTACATACCAACCTACAATGAAGTTTTAAAAAAGGGCGGAGAAGAGTCGGGAGATAAATTTACAAATAATCTTTTAAACTTCTCCCTATTTTTGACCACTGCGATTATGATACTGGGCTTTGCTTTTGCACCAGCCATTGTAAAACTTTTTGCAGCAGGCTATAGCGGAGAGAAATTAAAAATTGCATCAAGTTTTATGCGTGCCATAATTTTAACCATTTATCCAAATATCTATGCCGCCATTTTTTCTGCATACTTACAAATTAAGGGAGATTTCCTAACCCCTGCACTGCCATTAATTATTTTAAATATAATTTTGGCAATCACAGTTGCAATTTCAAATGGCAATGTATGGATAATGACTATCGGGATATTTTTGGCGTATTTTCTACAATTTATAATATTTCCAAGAGCCATTAGAAAAACAGGTTTCAAACGTGGTAAGATAAAATTTTCCTTTGATGAAAATGTCAAAAAAATTATAATCCTGTCCCTACCTACAATATTTTCCATGGCTGCAGTTTATATTTCAACCATTGTCGACCAATCATTTGCTTCTCTAGTTGCAACTGATGGTGGGGTGTCAATTATAAATTACGCCTTAAAAATCCTAAGAATTGTAAGCTCAACATTTATTGTGCCATTTCAAATCACAGCTTATCCAATAATAGGAAAATTAGTTGCTGATAATGACATAAAGGGAATGAAAAACTTAACAAGCAAGACCTTGGTAAAAATAATGATATTATTTATCCCGTCTATAATTGGTATGATGGTTTTATCTGAGCCTATAATTTCATTTGTATATTACAGAGGAGAGTTTACCTACAATGATATGATAGCAACCAGCCAAGTCCTATTTACCTATACCTTGTATTTACTGGGGCCAGCCATAGTTGATTTGCTGTATTTGTCATTTTTTTCAAATCAAAATACAAAAATTCCAACAATTATTTCCTTTATCCAACTAGGGATAAATATTTTCCTCGACTATGCCCTATCAATGAGATATGGCCTAGTAGGATTAGCAATGGCCACAACAATTAGCCAATTGTCATCGGTAATTATGGCATTTTTTATGTACAAAAAAACCTTTGGAAGTCTTGATAATAAATACATCATTAAAAATATAGGCAAAATCTTAATAGCAGGAGCAGCACTTGGAGTATTTGCAAAATATTTCTACCAGCTAAGACCGTCAAATCTTTGGTTACTAGTAACTATAGCTTTTTCTGCAATCATATATGTTGGAATTATTTATGTTTTAAAAGTAGATGAATTTGATGATATAAAAAATGCATTTTTGAAAAGAAAGAATAATAAGAAAGAGTAGTTAGCTAGCTACTCTTTTTTATTATAAAAAACTTATTAATGACCAAAAAAAAGACCTAAAAAGGTCTTTTTTTTGTTAATTTACAACCCTATATTCTCCATCAATCTTTTGGATTGTAGTATTAGTCAAACCAGTATTTAATGTAGAATAGCTTTTTGGCCTGTCTGGATTGTCATCTATTGTTCTAGATTTTTGAATATCTGTATCACTTTTTAGGAAATAATCATAGATTACAAAATCTCCCAAATTTTGTACATAACCTTCATTGAAAGTAATGGTAGGATCATCCCATGTCGCATCAATATTGTACCAAGTTCCATCAATCTTTACCATATTCCAAATGTGAGGCTCACCATTTTTTTTGGAATGTCCGGTAGCATATCTTACATCCAGACCTGATTTTGTAGCAAGCTTATCAAAAAGTGTCGCATAAGCATTGCAGACTCCACCATTTCCATAAAGAATTGAAGATGGGTGATAGATTGAAAATCCACCGCTTTTATCATAGCTATCGCCTCTATTATATTGATTTTTCTTTACGATAAAATCGTGGATCTTTTTTGTTTTTTCATAGTCGCTATCACTAGCACCGATATTTTGATTTACCCATTCATTGGCAAATGACTCTATCTGATCATCAATCATTGGGTCTTCCCTGTAGCTTACTGTAAAAGTCGCAGAATCAATGTAAATCTTATCTCCCTTAGTTTTTTTAGGGTCGTACTTGGTTTTTACATTTGTTTTGCCATACATACTATAGAAAAAATACCAATCTTCTTTTGCTGTTTCCAAAAACCAAGATTGGATTTGTTGATTTGTTGTGTAAGCATTGATATTTACAGTAAAACTAGTATTTCTCTTATCTAAATTTTCTCTTATAATATTTTTTACTCTGATATTTAGATTGTCATTTACTGCTAAACTTGCCTTGTAATTATTTATCCTAACAATTAGATTTTCGCTATTTTTTATCAAATCTTCTAGGCGTTTTTTTCTATCTCCCCTAATAATATTCGGCATATTATTTATGAGATATTTTGCAGCCTTGATTTCTCGTTCCAAAACACTGGTGTCAAGTCTATCTAGTTTTGCCTGATCAATTGCTGCATAGGCAATATTTGGCGTAAAATTTGTATTTAAAATAGGATTTATGGCCAAAATAATGCCCAAAGATAAACCCAAAAATTTCTTTTTCAAAATGCAAACCCTCTCTAATTTAAAATTGTATCACTATATAATATACATTTTTTTTACACATTTTAAAGGTCTTAGGACAAAAAAATCCCTACAAGACTTGCTTGTAGGGGATTATTTTATAAGCTTGCTAACATTTTATTTGCTCTAGCTATTAGAGCTTCTGATTGTGCCATCAGTCCATTTAATTGTCTTTCAAATTTTTTGGCATAGTTTGGCATCAATTGCTTTAGCTGTCTAGCTGCTGCTAGTGTGGTTTGATTTCTTTTTATAGCTTCATTTAATTTACTTTTTTTACTTTGATTTTTTACTTTTTGGTTAACTTCAGTTTTTACATTGTTTTTTGCAACATTTATTCTATTCATCGCATTTCTTAGCTCTTCATAACTTGCAGAATCTAGTCTAGCCAATACAGATTTAGCTTCAGCAATCGCAGCTTCGTACTCTGCCTTTGCTTCTTGGCTAGCATAATTGTAGTAAGCGTTTGAATTAACTACATTTACAACATCATCAACTGCCAATTGCAATTGTTTGGCTTGGTTAGTAAAGTTTTGGTCTCTGGTTAATGTTTGTGCATTTTCTGCTACATTTGGAACTTCATTTGCGGCTGCTGCGTGAGCATTTTGTCCACCAAGTCCTAAAAAAGCAATATTTGCTATTAAAAATGTTTTTAAAATATATTTATTAAATTTCATAATACCTCCTTAGAGATTAGTTTTATCCTCTAATTCCCTTTAGTTGGTTTAAAACTTTTGTTGATCGACTTACAATATTTTTAGAATTATTGATTAATTTATTTAGGTAATCAATATTTTTTGCTGCAATATTTGGAGATAATTTTTTAACTAGTTCAGCTGCCCTTCTTGTTTCATTGTTTTTTCTGATAGCTTCTTTTAGTTTTTTGATTTGTTCTTCCCTGCTTATATCGCTTGCAGTTTGTTTTTTTACAAGGTTTTTTCTTGATGATTCTATTAAGTCTTTAGCTGATTTGATTTCATCTAATGTGGAATTTGGGTTTTCTATTGTAGATTTTGCAAGGATTGCTGCGTTATTATAATTATTATATGATCTTTCTGTGTAAAGATTTTTGTCATTATTAATTGCATTTATTTTTGCAATTTCTTCTCTAAGGCTTGCTAGTGCCTTTGTTCTTTGATCATTTGTGATTATTTCTTTTTTTGCTTTCTCTAATGCACTTATAGCTAGTTCATTTTGGAAATTTGTTAGGTTAAGTCCATTTTCTCCTAGAGTTTTCCAAGCATAGTCTACCGCTGAATCATATTTATCTTTTAATTCTTTTGGTGCATTTTTGTATGCATCGCTTGCCCTGAATTGTGATTGTTCGGTTGTTAACTTGATAATTTCTGTTTTGTCAACTTCCCTGCCATTTAGTTTTTCTTTGGCATTTTCAACTATGGCTACTCCGTTGTTTAATTTTTTGATGTATAATCTGTAAAAGTCAGCGTTTTCAGTTTTGGTATTTTTTAATTCTTTGTATGTATCTTTAAGACCGTTTAGAGCATAGGTATATTGCAATTGAAATTTTTCGTCTGAATTTAAAAATTCATAACCTAATAGATATGATTCATATTCTACAATTTTTGTATTTACCTTATCCAATGCCTCTTTAAATTCTTTTTCAGCTGTTGATAGTTCTGTGCTGACAGCTGTATCTGTGCTAGCAGCATAAACTTCTTTTGTACTTGGTACTAGTAAAAGTGTACCTATTGCAAGGGCTGCACTTGCTTTTAAAATTTTATTTGTCATATATAACTCCTTAAGTTTTTAGAATTATTGCTTGCTTTAATTATACCCTAATGAAGTATTTTTAAAATCCAAGTAAAAAAGACCCCAAAGGGTCTTTTGATTATTGTGCTTTTAGTTGGTCTAGAGCTGATTGAGCTCTTTCTAAAAGTGAGTTTGAATTATCTAATAATTCGTTTAGTTGGTCAGCGTGAGCATTTGCAGTTTCTGGTGAAAGTTCAAATAAGATTTCTACTGCACGTGCACTTGATCTGTTATCAAAAATTGCTTGTTCTAAAGCTTCCACTTTTTGCTCTGCTGTCATGCCTTCTGTAGAAGTTGAAGCAGTTTCATCGTTAGCTTCATCTGAATTTTCTTCAGTGTTTGCTTGGTCAGCATTTTCTGTAGCTTCTTCTGCATTTTCATTGTCAGCTGTATTTTCTGTTGTTTCAGCTGGTGCTTGTGCATTATCATCTGTGTTTTGAGCTTCATTTGCATTTTCAGCTGTGTTTTCTTCTACAACCGGTGCATTTGCATCATTGTTTTCATTTTTTACCATGTTGTCGCATCCTGTTAATACCACTGATAATAATAGTGCTGATGCTAGTGTTTTATTTAATTTCATTGTTTTCTCTCCTTTTTGTTTTTTCATTTTTATCTTTATTTTTGCTTGTTAGAGCAAAGGCTCCAAGGGCCACTACTAATAGTGCTGCTACCCCTACTAATGACTTTATACCCGTTCTTACAATAGATCCTGGATTAACTGTTGCAGGAACTTGTCTTGTTGTAGTTACAGGTGTTGTTGTAGTTGTCGTACCACTTACTGGTGTGGTGGTTGTAGTTGTTGTTGCAATTGGAGTGCTGGTTCCATTTAATTTTAAGGCATTTGTAAGTTCTGTTTCTGCAGCTATCAATTCATCCATAGTTGCATTTTCATCTTCTAATGCCTTTAATTTTGCTTCCACAGCTGCTTTCTTATTTGCGTCTGTAATTTGACCGCCTTTATTTTTATAATTTTCTTTAAGTTGATCAACTCTGGCTGCAAATTTATTTCCATCGAGATCATTTATAGCTTCCATAATTTTATTTGCAACAGCTGTTAATTCTTCTTCACTTGCGTCTTCTTTTTTAAGAATTTCTTTACCTTCTTCGATAGCTTTATCGTAAGCATCTCTAAGTGTTTTTTGTGCCTTTTTATAGTTTACAGAATCTCTTAAGCTTTTGTCACCTTTGATAAAATCTTCAATATTTTGTCTTGGTGATTTTTCTTTTAAATCTTCAGATTCATTTTTATTTTTTATTTTCTCAACTATTGGTTTTATTTCGCTTTGGTTTAATTGATTTGTTAGATAAGTCCTAGCAGCTGCAATATCTGATGCATTATCATTACTTAGTGCTCTTCTCGCAGCTATAATTGCCTCATTTAAATTTTTGCTTTGAGTATCTGATACAGTTACATAATCTGGATGTGCTTGTACTTTTGTAGCTAGATCAATCAATTCTTTTAAGATTTTCTTATTTTCTTCTTGAGCAGAATTGCTAGATTGACCTGCAATCTCTCTTTTGATTTCATTAATTCTATCTACATATTTTTGTGATAGGTCCGCATCTTTACTTAGAGTTTCTAAATTATCACTTACTAACTTTATCAAATCCTCATAAGTTTTGATTAGTGCTTTGTCAGCATCTTTTTCACTATTATTTTTTAAATAATATGCATAAGATTGTCTAAATGAAGGTGCTTCGTCTATTAATTCTTTTAATGTATTTGGGTATTTTAATTCTTCTTTATAGCCCAAGTCTGTTAATGCATTGCCAACTTTTATTATATTTTCGTGTAGCTGGTCAAGGCTAACAGATTCGCCATTGGCAATTTTTACTAAAAGCTTGTTGGCATTTGCAATAGCGTTGTCGTATGCTGTTTTTTTATCAGCGTCTGCATTTGTATATACTGAATTTTTTGTAACTTGGTCTTTGTTATTTACAAAACCGTGCAATATATTTTTTGCTAGCTCATAGATTTTTTGATCTTCATTTGTTGGATTTGCTAACTTATTTTGAGCTTCTTTTATGGTTTGAATAGCTGCATTGTATTGAGCATCTGTAGATTTACTGTTATTGTAAATATTTTTTGCAGTTGTTATTGCATCATCATAAGCTTTTTTACCTGCATCACTTGCTGATTTGTAAGGGTCTTTTGCCCTATAATCATCAGCACCATTTATTAAATCATTAAGATTTTCTTTTGGTGTTTTTTGACTAGGATTTTGATCAATTGTTTTTGTTTCAACTGGTGCTAGGGCTAGTTTAGCTAGGTTTATATTTTGTAGGGCTTTTTGTAAATCAGTTTCAGATGGATTCTCTTTATTCAATATATCTCTTCCATTCTCAACAGCTTTATCATATGTAGATTTTGCTGCAGGATTGGACATTCTATAATTATTTTTATTTATTAATTCATCTCTGTCACTACCAATTAATAATTCTAATTTATCTTTTAAATCTTCTTTTATAGTTTTTTCACTACCTATTTTAGCAACAAGCTTGTCATACTCAGCCGCTAAATTGCTATAGGCAGTGTTTAAAGAATCAGCACTTGCATTTACATTATTAATTTCATTTGCTGCCTCTGTAATAGCTATAGATAATTTATTTTTTTCCTCATAAGTTAACTTATCATTATTTGCTACTGATTTATCAAAGAATTTTTTTGCTTTTTCCTGAAAGCTAAATAAATTATTATGCGCTTTAGCAATGGCTCTATAGTCGTTAGAATTTATATTATTTAAGTCTGTATCTTTTAAATCGAAGTCTTTTGCTTCTAAAGAGTAAGAGTCCATCAAATCATTTATTTTTTTTGCAAGAATGGAATTTTCATTCTTAATTTCATCATTATTTTTTGAATAATCCGCTAGTGTTTCTTTTGCTGTGTTAATGTAAGTTATAAGATTATCCGTATCTGCTTGCGTTAATTTTGTTGATCCTGCTAATTTGTTTGCTATGGCAATTGTTGAGCTTAATGCCTCTCTATCATCTACTGTTAGTTTAGCACTTGCTGCTAAATTATTAATTGCTTCCTTAATGTCATTAATGTATCCAGTTAATTGACTTGCAGTGTAGGCATCATTGCTTTCTAAAACTTTTTTTGCATCAACAATTGATTTTTTATATTTTTCTTTCTCTACTTTTGTTGAATTTTCATATCTGGAAGATTCTTCCACATTATCATAGTTATCAACTAATGATTTTAAATTTGCTTTTAATTCTTCAATAGTTTTCTTATTAGCAGAAGCATCTGTTGCCTCTGTCGCATATGCCACAGAACTAATCGCATTATTTCCCAGAGGAGCTATGGCCCCTATGGATAGTGCTAGAGCAATAGTTCCTGCATATAGTTTTTTATTTTTCATTTTCTAGCTCCTAATTTTCTTTAAATTTAAGTCTATTACTTAATTATAGTTATCTGAATTATACAATATTTGGCAAAATTTGTCAAAATTTCAACTTGTATAAATTGTATTAAAACATTTAAATTTCAATGTTTTTCAACAAGTCCGTACCTTTATAGATAAAAAAACTCTAAGGATTACTCCCTAGAGTTGAATTTTAAACTTGATGTGGTTTTTTTCTTTTTTGATCTTCTAATTTATATAAGAAAAATGCTGAGATTAACATAATAATTAGCCAGATGCCAACACTTTCGATACCAGTTTTGACACGGTCGCTTGCATTTCTGTTTTTGCCATTTTTTCTATAAGCATTGACGTCTTCACTATCATCTGAATTTTGATTATCAGCTGTTGGAGTTCTTTTCTCTTTTACTGGTTTTGCATTTTGGTCATTATCTTCATTTCCATTTGGTGGGCTTACATTTTTATCTTTATTAGCCTTATCCGCATCCTCCTTATCATCTTCTTCATTTGGTCTTTTTTCATCTTCTATTGGATTTTTAGGATTTTCAGGATTATAAGGGATTTCTGGGAACAAATTGTCCCACCACCATGGTTTCTGATGTGGTGGTTTTTCTACTGTTTTGTCAGGATTTGTTGGGTCAAATGTTTTTCCTGGATATAATATTTCCCACCACCAAGGTTCAGTTGGCCTTGTTGTATCAACAGCTTTTGTTGGATTTTCAGGGTCTGTTGGATCAATTGGTGGTTTTTGAGGATCGAAATCTTCATCGGTAATTTTATCCCACCACCATGGTTTTTCGCCTTCAATTATTTTAGGCGGATTGGCTGGTGTGATTGGATTTTCTGTTTTGTCAGAATCAGTCGGACTCCATGGCCATGGCAACCAAGGTTCTGGTTGATTCGGATTACTTGGTTTTGGATATTCTGGCCAATAGTCATCTGGTCTACCTGGTACAGGAGGGTTTGATGGATTCATTGGATTATTTGGATTTTCTGGGTTGATAGGTTCTGTTGGATAGATAGGTGTATTTTTATCATTTCTATTTGGATTTGTAGGATCTATCGGTCTATTTGGTTGGTTTGGCAGGTATGGATTTGTAGGGTTATTAGGATCGTATGGATACCATGGATTTTCTGGATTATAAGGATGGTATGGATCGCTTGGCTCTACAATTTCTCCATTGTTTTTATGAATATGTGGATCATCATTTACAAAAGTGATTTTTGATTCTTTGTTAGCATTTAAATCATTTGCATCATAATTTTTTTCATTGTAAGCATAAGCTGTTGCTATCAAGCCATCTGGTCCATTTTGTACAAAAAATATTAATCTGTATTTTGATTTATCAAATGTAACTGTCCTGCCTTCTTCTTTAAAATCTTGATTGGTCTGATAAATTAGATATTCATATTTACCAGCTTTTGTAAAGTTTGGTTGGTAAAATTCTATTTTATAATCACCCGGATAGTTAAATGAACTTACGCTTGGCTCTGGTGCACCGTTTTGAGCTTGGATAATAACATTTGCAAAGTGGGGACTATTTGCCCATTTTTGGCCTTCATAATTCCACTCCACAGATATAGGGACACTTATTTTTTCGGCTGCCTTTGCCATAGAAAATGGAAATAATATTATCATCGCCATTAATATTAATTTTTCTAATTTTTTTAATGATTTCATTATTTATCTCCATTCATAGGTCTTATTACACCGAGGACAACAGTTCTACCATTTGTAGTTGCTTTCTCACAGGTTGATAAAGCAATTATTCTATCATTTCCAATATTAATGTCTCTTTCGTGCAGCTTTGTTTTTCTAGCATGTTCAATCAGAGCTTGCCTATTATCCATGGATGCAATTGACGACGGATTAAAAATCACACTATCATAGGCATCTATTTTGCTAACCATAAATATTTCTATGCGATAGGTTTCTTTTGGTAAGAAAAGTGTGCCAGTTTTGTGTTTGTCAAAATAATCTTTTTTTTCAAATAAAACTACATCTCCAAACATCCCACCCTGGTCCATATGGTGGCCATATAAAAGTGAATATGGATCTTTGAATTCCTTATTATTTCTATAGTCTAGGAATATTGCACCACTTAAGGCGAAATTTTTGTAAACATCTTTGTTTACATATTCCATATTATCTTCACCCTGGACTACTGGATGGTCGATATTTGTATCATCGATAGTAACCCAAGCTACTACATCTTCATTTATCTTCATCAAATCCCACAGAGTAGGGTTTTCGCCATCTTCAGTAATTTGAGGTTTGTATTTTAAAAGCTCATCCCCAGCAAAACCACCTCTAAAAAGCATATATGAATTCCAAAGGGAGTAGCCTGCAAAAAGCATGACCAATATTAAAATTATTGCGACTATACGGTCTAGTATTTTCTCGCCAATACGCGATATATTTGCTACTGTCTGCAAATTGCTTGCTCCTTTCTTTGGAATTTGTTTAAATTGTTAAGCCTTTGCTATGGGCTTTGGTATATAAAAAGTTAATTGTATGGTAGTCCCTTCCCGGGACTAGGGGCCGTTTTAAATCTGGCGAGATTTTAATTTTTAATATTTTATTCTAGCTATTACGCATATTGTTCGTCTTCTTTATTTCTTTTGAAGTATACAAAGAATACAATTCCTGCTGCTGCGATTGCTAATACGAATGGTGCGATGTTTTCGATAAGACCTGTTGGAATTGTTTCGTTTTTATCATTTGTAAAAGTAATATCACCCGCATCCCCATATGCTGTAATGGTTTTATTTGCATTATCAATAGTAGCTCTCTGAGTATTAGTAGCTTCAATAGTTGTTTCGTAGTTTTCAACATTATTAGCATCTAATTCAGATTCTACAATTTTAACTTGGTCGCTTGTAGCTAGTCCAGTAATTGTTAAGCTTTCGTCATCACCTAGTTCAAAAGTTTTTCCCCCTGCTGGAAGAGCTTCACCATTAACACGTACTGAAGTGTTATTAGCATTATTTTCAGTAGTAAATGTAATTGTAAAATTAAATCTATCACTTAGGTCTGCCTGGTTACCAGTAATATTCTTAGTAACTTTAATATCATTTGTTGTGATTTTATTAGTAAATTCTAGGTTTGATTTTGTTCCGTTGCTTGAAACTATATATTTAACAATTTCACGTTTATTATCAGTTGTGCTTTGAATAAACACATCCACATTAAATGATTGTTCATTCTCTTCCATACCTGAGATATTTGGATTTTTCTCTGTAATTACATATCTATATACACCTGGTTGAACTGAATCAGCTGGAGCTTTAACTCCTAAATCAACTGAGTTTGTTAATTCTTCGGTTGTAGTCCCAGCATTAATCCTAACTGTTCTTTCACCCTCTTCTATAATTCCAGGATCTGCAGTTGGTTTTACCCATTTTCCATATTCATTATCTGAGACAGTAGTTCTAGCTACATTAAATTTGAAATCAGAACCACCGAAATATTTACCACCTGCATCTACTGTTTTTGTGATAGAAGGAGCATCTGTTGATTCACCTTGACCATTATTAGGTGTAGGTGATGATGCTTTTGCACTACCTGCAAATCCTGCAAATGCAATTGCTCCTGCTAGAGCAATACCGCTTACTTTTTTGAAAATATTGTTTAAATTCATTTATTTTTTCTCCCTATTTTTATTTTTCCTAAGCTTAATTAGTATCTCATCTATGAGACCCTTGGGCTCCGCTATCGCTGCGCTCAGGGTGACAGCGTGGGATTATACGTTTTTTACATTCTTTAAAACTTGCTCATGCCCCTAGTTTGTCATTTCGACCGGAGCGAAGCGTAGTGGAGAAATCTTTTTCGAAAATCTTTATTAAATACTGAAATTCTTAGATGATAGTTCTCCATGTAATTGATAATTTCAATTAAAATTTACTTCTTCTATAAAGGGCAAATACTTTTCCCTTTATTTCATCTCTATCAACTGGGCCAAAATATCTACTATCTTTGGCTCCTCTTCTCATATCTCCTAGAGCAAAAACTTCATTTTCTTTAAGTTTTAGTGGGAATTTGATTTCTTCTGCTGTTTCGTCATATTCTCCTGTTGGATAAAAGATATTTGTTTCTGCCTGATATGATCCGTTTACTATCAACTGACCTTCTTTGGAGATGTCTACTTCATCTCCTCCACTTGCTACTAAGCGTAGCGCATAGTCTGCCTCATTCTTACCTACCACTACTACATCGCCTACATAGAAATTTCTATCAAGCCTGTAGTACATCAACAAGTCACTTGGTACCATTTTTGGAAACATGTCGTCGTTATAAACTACAAAAAATCCAAAAACAAAAGTGAACAACAACCATAATACTAAGATGATTAGTAATAGTTTTTTAAAAAAACTTATAATTGCATTTTTATTTGAGACATCAACTCGCTTTTGCCTGATTATTTTATTTATATTGGTAAAATCGACAAAATCTCGCGAGGTTTTACTATCCGCAGGAGCTACTTTTATTTTTTCACTCATTGCTATTCTCTCTTAATGCTTTTATTTCTCTATTCTTATCATCTAGTAGAGTTTCATATTTGATTTGCTGATTTTTAAAAGCCTCGGCATAGAGGTCTGAAAGCTTTTGTATCTTTGCCAGCACATCAGCATCAGACACTCCGCCAATAGTTTGCTTTTTAAATTTAACTTTGCTTAAAAATTCTTCAACTTTTTCTAATTCATTCATCAATACCCCCTGCTAATTTATTTTTTCTATATAATCTATATGCAAAGGCCATACTGGCTAGTGCAAGCATAATAGCCATTGGGGTGAAGTTATCAATTAAGCCTGTTGGTGGAGGAATGGTAATGGTTGTTGTAAATGTAACATCTATGTTAGTGTTCACAGGAACTTTGTCATATATATCATTACCGCTATCAGTTCCAATCTTATCTCCATTTTCATCTAACACTTGCGCTTGATAAGTAGTCTTACTCATTGGCGATGATGATTCAGTAGTTATTTTAAATCCACTATATGGGACTGTTATATTGTCAATAGAGTCAGCATTTTTTAATTCGTATTCCTTAGATTGAATTTCTCCAAGTGTGTCTGTGTACTCAATTGTCAGTTTGACTGTTTCGTCACCATATAGAAGGTTACCATTTATAATATTTCTCACATTTAGATTAAATGTTTTTTCTTCCCAAATACCATATAGTATATTTTCCTCACCATCACTTGTAAGCATGATATTATCACCAGGTTGAAATGGCATGGCATCAGGTTTATTTAAATCAGATTCACGATACCATCCTTTAAAAGTGTATCCTTCATTAGCTATCATAAGCTTTTTGTTTTCGTCTACCTCAGGACCAGGGAGTTCTACTATATCATTGTCTCTTAAATGTTGGTTCTCTAAATCTCTATGATCTCTAAACCCATAATCTTCTGCATTTATAGGAATTGGGGGTTTTGTAGCAAAATTACGCCCTTCAATTATTCTTTCACCGTCATTTCCAGATAGCTTAACAGGACGTTTTTCTACTAATTTTAAATGAGTAGGTGGAAATTTACTTACTACTGGTTCAAATACAATATCATCTATTACAGTTATAATGTCACCTGGCTGATAGATTTTATTTAGCATATCCTCAGTTATCTTAGGGCCTGATCTTTCAGGATCAATTTGCCAACCTTGAAACACTTGATCTTTTCCCATTTGGATTTCTTTACCATCAGGAAATTGATATTTTCTATCTGTATACGGTGCTAATACTATAGCTTCAGCATTATCTACATAATCATTTTTATCAGTATAGGAATGTGGTGTGCCGTCTGATAACCAAGCTGTATATGTTACTTTATGAACTGTAGATAGTTGCCTAAACTCATTAGGATTTTCTGGGTCTCTGGCTACCCATACAGGATATAAGTATACATCACTGGTAACAGGAGAAGAGAATGTATATTCTGCAAATTGGCCATTAATAAATGCATACCACTTTAAAAACACATCATCTCTACCCTGCAAAGCAGGTGGTTTTTCGATTTTAAAATCATCTCTGTTTAATATCTCGCCATGATCAATTTCTTTTTTTATTATACCGGCAGCTGGATTATTTCTTTCTTTATATGCAACGACTGTATGAGTTTGAGAATCCCATTTAGCATATAATGTAAGGTCCTTATTGGGCATAGTATCTGTACTTATGTCGATTGATCTACCAGCTCCAGACATATTGTCATACCAACCTTGAAACGTCTTGTTGTTAATTACTGTTTTCCCAGCAATATAATTAGGTGGTGGATAATTTAATAATGGCTTTCCATATTCAATATCATAATAGTAAGCCGAACTTTGACTGTTTCCAATAAAATAACTTAGAGTATACTTGCCCTTCTTGTAATATGCCCATACTTCATAATTTGCTGTAGTTTCGTTGTTTATTCCATGTGAATTTTTACTTGGTCTAGCAGAATTTGTTCCAGGTTTTTCAAAGTACTGGAATTCATAACCAGGATAGTCATTTTTCTGACTATACGTTTGGGTAATAACTGTGTCAGTATATTTCGGAATAGTTTTCAATAACTTACCTGTGTCTATATCATAGATTTTTAGATACCAGGTTGGTTTTACAGTAGATACATTATATGCATATATTGTTAAATCACCCTTAGGCATTGGTTTATCTCTAGGTACTGTTTCTCCAGTCAAACCACCTATTTTTAAGTTATATTCTCCTTGATTTAATTCAGCGAGCTTTTTCTTAGCCTCATCATAATATCTTGACGTGTCTTGTCCGTGTTTTAACGTTTCATTTACTACATCAACTTGACCTCTAATGCCTCTATTTTTTTCAGCATCAGTCGGATACCTATACACTCTATAAGTATATGTATTTCTGTTGTAATATAAATTTATAGTTGTGCTCTTATCCCCCCTAATGTATTTAGCAAGATTTTCACTCTCTATGTCACTTTTGACATACATAATATCTCGATTTTTCATCTCTTGGTCTGATAATTTATAAGAAGATGGAAGATCAGTTTTAGTACCTGTTTGCCCCGGCACAATCTTATCTAACTCCAATGTATAACCATCATCATTAGCATTTTGTACCCAATGGTTTATAGTAAACTCACTGGCTAGAGGTGTATACTTGGCCTTTAGCCTTCTATTTTTAGTGATGGCAGTATTCTCATCAAATTTATTTCCACTTTCATCTAACCAATAATCAAACTTATATCCTACTTTAATAGGTTTTGTATGATCACCAAATTTTGCTGTTTCACCCTCATTTACCACTAATTTAGTAACAGGGGTACCTCCATCGGGATCAAAAGTCACTGTGTAAGCTTTTTTATAAACAGCATAAAGCTTTAGCTCTGTGTAATAACCCTTTTTTCTAACTCCATCTGAAGTTTTACTAATTGGAACATTAATTGGATATGGGGCCCCGTTTGGTGTCAGTGACCAGTGGGAAAATACAAATCCAGGTTCACCTAATTCTCTTGATATTTCATCTGCTGGAATTTTATCACCTACTGAAATTTCACTAGTTGTTACTACCTCATCTTGATATTTTATAGTACCATCATTATCTTTGTATTCTTTTTTATCGATGAAGTCTACATAAATTACGTCCTTATACTGTCCTTTAAGATATATAATCCCATCCTTAAATTTATTACGTAATTCATCAACTTTAATAGGTTGATTAAAGTCAAACTTTTCACCAAAAATATCTTTACCCGCTGCAATACTATCTTCGTATTTATAGTAGTACCATCCGATAAACTTACCTTTGTAAGAAAATATTGGTAGCTCGGGTTGTTTCACATATTCTCCGTTACGTAGTGTTTGTATATCCCATATTTCTCTAATCGGTTCTTTTTCATTTTCATAATTTTTGTTTACAAATACAACGGTAACCGTATTCTTATCATCTTCTGTAACAGCATAAATAGAAAAGCTTTCTGCCTTAAATGATACTGTGTCTCTATTTTTATTTTCTATATCAACTTTTTCTTCTGGAGTAAACTCACTTTTTTTGTGGTATACTTCTACCTCTTTAGCTTCTTTTATCTTTTGATTTGTGATTTGAACGTTGATATCATTTTTTTCTGTGACTTTATATTCTTCATCATTTTCATCAAAGATTGTTATATCGTAAGCTGCAAGGATTTCTTTGCCTTCGATTTTGATTTCTACTGGATAGGCTTTTACTTTTGTAAATCCTGGTAGACGGCCTGAAAGTTTTATCCTTGTCTGATCGTTTGATTTTTGGCTATAAGAGCTATCTGTGTAGATATCTGCTAATACTTGTTGATATGTTAGTTTTTCTTCTGTATCTTTAGAATCTTCGGTTTCTTCATTAGTTTCAGACTTTTCGATATTTTCTTCACTTGCTTGTTTATCTAAGTCTTCATTTTTGACAGCATCTTCAGTAGTAGTATCTGTTTTATCTTCTGAGTTTTCTTCTTTTTCATCAGATATTTGTGAGTCAGGAGTAATATCTTCTGATTCTTTAGTAGATTCTTCTTTTGTCTCTTTTTCTGATATTTCTTCAGCTTCTTTGTCTTCTTTTAATGTTTCTTCATTATCAGATGTTTCGTCACTATTTTTTTCTTCTTCTGCTTGTTTATATTCTAAATTACCAGCAAGAGCATCTAATAAATCTTTTTTCCAGTCTACTAGTTCTGTATCAGCAGATGGTCTTTCATCTTCTTTTCCAGTTTCTGTATTTTTTTCTTCAGTCGCTTTCTCATTGTTAGCTTCTGTAGTTTGTTTTTCTTCTAATGAATTTGTTAAGCTATCTAGAACCTCTTTTGGTTTTACAATTTCTTTTTGAGCTGAGTTTTTTTCTGCATCTTCTTTTTTGTATTCATTCCTTAAGAATGGAGATTTTACTTCTTCATCCTTTGTTTGTTCTTTTGGAGTCGCTTCCTCTTCTTTTTCTAAGTCTTTTGTAATAGAAAATTCTTCTGCTTTACTTTCAAGTTTTACTTGGTCAGAAAGTTTTGAGAAATCTGTAGTTTGTGCAAATCTTATGTCGTTTTCATTTTTTTCGTAAAGGTAGATTTTATCTAAATCTCTAATTTTACTTGACTTGATTTCGATTTTATATTGATCTGTAGGATTTTTATCGTATAGATTGTCGTCTTTATCAAATATTTCAAATCCAAATGCTAGGACATTTTCTTTTTCCATATCTGTAACTGCATTTTGGATTTCGTAAGCTTTTATTGTGCCATTCTCTGGCATTTTACCTGTGATTTTGATATCGATGTCTTCATTGGAGAATGTATCGTAGGAACTGTCTTCGTATAATTCCACATCAACAGATTTATCAATTATTTTTTCTGTTTCTGTTTCTTCTTTTGTTGTATCTTCTTCTTTTTCTACTTGTATTTCTGATTCTTGCGCTTCAGCTTTTGGCTCTGTTGGAGTTTGTTCTTTAACTTCCTCAGCTTTTTCAGGAATATCAAGTTTTGTGTCGCTAGTTTCTGCTGACTTCTCATCATTTCCTACTTCATCGGTTTTTTCGTTCATTACTGTAGGATTTTCTTCTATTTCTGCACTTGCATAGGATTTGCTTGCTGCAAGCGGAGCAATAGTTGATGATACTAGCATTGAAAAAGCCATTATTGCGGACATTAACTTATATTTCAAACTTAACAGTCCCCCTTTCTTTAATTTTTCTGTGATATATTTTAATATATTTAAACTATTTTTAACTTGTTTTGATTTTAATGTTATTATTGTACTGTTTTTTTACATATTTCAAACAAATTTCAAAATTTTTATGAGATTTTTAGTATATAGAATGTTGGAATTTCAATGACATTAAAGGAAATCATTTACCCTAGTATTTTAGTAGGTTTTCAAATAATACTTTATAATTGTACTGTAAAAATTTATTTTGTCACTCTTTCTTTATTTTATATTTACCCCCCCAAATAAAAAAATCTTTGCTTTTTATGCAAAGGGTGCTAATTATTTGCGTAGTCGATATTTACTTTTAATCTTCTTATAAATCTGATTAGGGTCAAAATAAATAATATAGTTCCTAGAATTGCAAATACTAGGGTTATTATTCTTGTTATTTTTACCATATTATCTGTCTTGCCATCTGCATCTTCATTTTGACTTGCTGGTAGGTCCTTGCCTGGGATATTGAATTCTTCGGCAATAGCGCTTTCATCCCTATAGCAGTTAATTAATAGCCTGTTTGGTCTTGGTGGCATAAATGGACTACATGTCAAAAGTGTTATTATGTCTTCTTCGCCACGTGGGGCTAGCTTATCCCAATCGTATGGTCCGATGATTTCTTTGTCATGGACAACATATCGCATGGTTTCTTCGGCACGTTCTATATAAACATAGTCACCTGCTTGAAGCTGATCAACGTATAGGAACATAGTATCTGTCCACCATCCCCTGTGGCCAGCTATTACTGATCTACTTCCTGCCCCACCTATGGGGATTGATGTGCCATCTACTTGGGCAACTCCTAGAGAAATGTGCTCTAAGCTTGCATCAAGATATAGTGGTAAGTGCTTGTCTAATTTTGGTATGGAAAGATAAGCAAATGGTGTATTAGTTTTGGTAAATTTTTCGTATTTGGTTTGGTAGTCTTCTGCAGTGAAAGGATCTGAAACTGTTACATCAGAATTTTTTACAACTTCGTTGTATTCCTCTGCGTTTCGAGTCTCTGTTGCTACCTCTTCGGCTGACCTTTTTGTCTGCAATTCTTCGAATCTTTTTCTGGAGGCTAGGGCTGAGTAATCATTATAAGTTCTTCTAATTAGTGGTATTGTTACAAAAAGCAAGCCTAAAAGAATTAGCAAATATCCAATTGTACTACTTTTTGTAAGTCTTAATCGATTCTTCAATAGTTTTTACCTCCGTACTTAGTGTTTTTCTTCTCCTGCTTTCTCTAATAACAATTATTAGCAAAAGTGCAATAATTGGCAAGAGAATTAGGAATAATTGTAAAAAGTCTGGGGCTAGTCTTTTAACATTTGCAACCCCATCATCAACTGCTGCTTGGTAAGGAATCCTGTGTCCTCTAACCAAAAGCCTATGTGAATTTATCATATATGGTGTACAGGTTAGCAGTGTTGCATAGTCCTTGCCCTCTTCTACCAAAACAGGATCAAAATCTGATGGGTCAACCACTTGGATTTTGTCTACTTGATAGGCCAAAGTACCTTCTATATTGTGGATATAAAACACATCCCCTTCTACAAGTTGGTCTAGATTTCTGAAAAGTTTGGCATTTGGAAGTCCCCTATGGCCGGTGACAACAGCATGGGTGCTAGTTCCACCGATAGGTAATGATGTGCCTTCCAAATGGCCAAGTCCTTTTTCCAAAACCTCATCTGTTGTACCAGCATAGATTGGTAGGTCTTGTCCTATTCTTGGAATTTCAACGTGGCCTAGCATTTCATTTACTTCTAGCATACGGGCGTATTCCTTACGACCTGCTTTTTCTTCTTCAGTAAATGGATCGGATAAACGCGATGGATCTAGGGTGTCGTTATAGGCACGGGCTAGGTCCATACGTCTTTTAACTTCTTCTTTGTCGATAGATTCTGTTTCTTTTCTAAATTCTACGACCTCATTACCAGATTCAATCTCATAATATTTTTGACTGATAAGGGGATAAGCAAATATCAATAGTCCAAGCAAAAAGATTAGGGCAAAGGGTAAGTTTTTCTTTAACCTATCCTTATTCATCTATGTCACCCTTTGTCTTATTAGAATCATCTGTATTTCGCATTTGCTCAAACATATCTGATCCACCTTGGTAAGAACCATATCCTTTGTTAGAAGAACTATTCATAAACATATTTTTAAGATTTTCTTGCTCTTTGCGTACTTCTTCTAGGCGTTTGTAATAATCTTTATTTTCTTTTCTTAATTTTATTAGCCTTATAATTAGTACTAAAATCAAGAATAAAGCTACGAAAAATAATATTCTAAACATCCAATTTGCCTTATTAGTCCTTATTAATTCCTCATCAACTGCTGGTACATATGGTACCCTGTGTCCTCTTACAATTAGCCTGTGGGTATTTATCATAAGTGGTGTACATGTCAGCAAGGTCACATAATCGTGTCCTGGTGCTACGACTAGGTCATCAAAATTTGATGGTTCGATAACTTTGACTTGGTCTACTTGGTAGGCCATAACCCCTTCGATATTGTGAACATAAAATTTGTCCCCAATTTCTAGCTCTCTAAGATTTGTAAAAAGAGTTGCTTCTGGTAAACCTGAATGGGCTGTTATAACTGCGTGGGTGCTATTGCCTCCAACAGGTAAGGATGTACCTTCCAAGTGGCCTGCGCCTTTTTGTAAGATATCCTCACTTGTACCAGCATAAATTGGTAAGTCTTGGTTGATACGTGGGACTTCAATATGACCAATCATCTCTGCTACTTCCAGCATTCGGGCGTACTCTTTGCGGCCCTCTTCTTGTTTTTCCCTAGTATATGGGTCATCAGCGATTTTCCCAGACAAGGATTCGTTATAAGCGTGGGCCAAATCCATTCGTCTTTTTACTTCTTCTGTAGATAGGTCTTCTGTTCCAGCTTTGAAAGTATCGACCTGTTCTGTAGAGTCAATACGATAATAAAGTCTATTTATAAGTGGGTATAGCATTATGACTATGCCAAGTAAAAATATTAGTCGCCAAGCCCACTTAGAAGCCTTAGATTGTGGCTTTTTTTTCTTTTTTGTTTTTTTATTTGGATTTGACTTATCCTCTATTGGTTTTTCTTGTGCTTGTTTTTTCTTTTTAAAAGCCATAGTGCCTCTCGATTTCATTAAAAAAGGTGCTTTTGCCTAAGCACCTTTTCGTGTTATAAATTTTTTTGAACTCCTAGTCCAAGCTCCCTCTTTAGAATAATTATTATTTATGTAATTAGATTTATTTTTTTATTTAGTTTATGACTTCGAATAGGGGGATAGGGTCGAGGGGTTGCGGAGACCCCTACGTCCCTTTCCCCCTGGACCCCCTAAACCCTTTTTACCCCCTCCGCCACTGCGTGGGGCAATGATCAGTAGAAGTTCGCTTCGCGAATTCTATTTTCTTATAGGGTAATGATGTATTCACTTTATTACTAAACTCTAAATAAAAATAGGTCTTATTATGTCAATAAAGCTATATTTAAAAAGCATTTGATTCGAAGTACTAATTAACAATCATTAATCTTTATATTGTTAAGACAATGGAGCGTTTGCTATTTGAGTTTTTTCTTCTTTTCTTACTATGTGGTTACCAAATAGTATCATTACTAGTCCGATTGCTATGAATACTAGGATTCTGATGTCTCCTGTTTTTACTAGTGGGCCTCTTGGTATACCTGGGGTATCTTTTGGCACGTAGTATGTTCTTGGAGTATTTGTTGGTGGGACTGTTGTTCTTGTTGGTGGTGTGGTTGACCTTGGAGGAGTGCTTCCTGGTGGTGTTACCACTGGTGGTTTTGGAGTATCTGGTTTGTTAACAATCATGATTGCTTTTTCAGTCGCAGATTTATTCGAAATTTCAAATTCTATTGGTTTTACTTCTGGAATGTAACCACTTGGTGCAGCTGTTTCTCTAAGTGCATATTTTCCATATGGTAGGTTTTCTACCTTAAACTCACCATTTGATCCAGATTTTACTGTATATTTTTTGCCATTTATCTCTACAGGAATTTGTTCACCTTTATCATTTATTTTATAAAGGGCAAATGTAGCACCTGCAAGTCTTTTTGCTTCTTTTGAGTTATCTACTTTTATAAAATTATATGAGCCCTTACCAATATTTGAACCCGGAGGATTTACTCCTGGTGGGTTGATAGGTCTATTTTTCATTGTGTAAGTTATGTTCTTACGTTTTAGTCTTTCAGACTCTTTGCCACGGTTTTCTGGCAAATCGTAATCCTTATGTGGCTCGTTTTCTCTAAAGAAGTACTCCCCATCTGGTAGGTTTTTCACTACTATTTGACCATTGGTATCTGTGTATAGTTGAGGAACTTTTTCTGATAGGGCAATGTCTTCTTTATATTCATAAGATCCATTGCTTCCTGCAAGATCTACTCTTTCTTTAGTTATTTTTTTGGTATTATCACCATTGTCAACCACTTTTACTCTGTAAAGTTCAAAACCAACTTTATCGATTGGTTCATTTGTAAATGAGTCTACTTTGCTAAGTTTTAATTCATTTAGAGTTGGGTTTTTGTAGTTTTCTACTGTTATAACTTCATTATTTTTTACTGGATAATAGTTATCTTTATTTAGGTGGTAGCCTTCAAGACCTTTTACCTCGATAAACACATATTCATCTGAATCAGCTATAGCTGGTAGTTTTTCAACTGCTATTTTCCCATTTTCATCAGTTTTGAAAACATCAGAGTATTGTTTGCCTACATCGTATTGTCCATTTTCGTCTTTTCCAACTGGTGTTAGTATATCGCCTGATTTTAGGTAAAGTCTAAACTCTACTCCAGCAAGGTTTTCTTTTGTTTCTTCATCTATTTTGTGAAGGCCAACTTGTACATTTTTAGTCTCGCCTTTTTTGTTCACCTTAGACACTTCGTAACCATCTTTTTTATTATAGTCAAAAGATTCAGTTTTTGGATCATCTACTATATAACCTTCTAGAGCTTTTGTTTCTGTAAAATGGTAATTACCAACAGGAAGATTTTCAATAATAATGTTACCTTCTTTGTTTGTAACTAATGTTACATCTCCCTCTCCACCTTGGTATGCATATGTACCTTCGCCTGTTTTTGTTAGTGGTACAGGTTTTCCGCTTGCATTGTCAATTAAGTTAAATTCTACACCTTCAAGTGGAGTACGATTTGTGTCATCATCTAATTTTTCTTCATCAACTAGGCCATATTTGTGTAATTTCAAAGGTTTATTTTGTTCAACTTTTACATTTACTTCTTGAACGTCAATGATGCCTTCTTGAATATTTGTAGTTGAACTTGTCACCCTGTACTCGTGGATTTCTGCTGATTCGTCAGTTTCTTTTAATAGATAAGCACCTGGTGTAAGTCCTTTTAGTTCGATAATATCATGAGCATCCACTACTGTAGATTTTAATGTTTCGCCTACTGGCTCAAATTCTTTTTCAATTTCTGCAATTGTCATTGCATCGTATTTTAGACGCTCTTTTTCAAGCTCATCGCTAGTTAAGTTCTTATCACTTATTTTATAGACCTTTAACTCGCGTGGAGCGCTTGACTCTTCTGCATCTCTACCATTTCTAGGTATTTTAATTGTAAGATGGCTATTGACTGTTTCTTCTGTTTCTGCAGCTTTTGATACTGGCGAGAATATTGCAGCTAAGACCATAAATATACTTAGCAATCCAGCCATAAAGCTGTACTTTTTCTTCCTTAACATAATAAACTCCTGTCATTTAATATTTATAAAATAATTTCTTATAATTCTAGTTAGACTTATTCAGATATATTATATCTTAAATACTAGTAATATACAATGATAAAAGATAGGTAAATTTAGACATTTTAGAAGAAAATTACAATATCTAAAAACATAGTTAAAAATCATGCAAATTTAAATTTACTTTCTGAAAGAAATACTGATTGCAAATATTTTTCTATACTTGTAAATCCGATTAGTTTAGTATTATAATTAAAGAGGAAAGGAGATTTTATGGCAAAATATAATCCAAAAAGCTCAGACCCAGCTGAGTTTATAAACCATGAAGAAATATTAGAAACAATAGACTACGGTCGCAAAAATGCACACAATAGACCGCTTATCATAGAAATATTAGAAAAGGCTAGAAAGGCAAAGGGCCTAGACCACAGAGAAGCTTTTGTGCTTTTATCTTGTGGCGAAGATGACCTCAATGAGGAAATATTTAAGGTTGCTAAAGAATTAAAACTTAAATTTTATGCAAACCGTATAGTTCTTTTCGCCCCATTATACTTATCAAATTACTGTATCAACGGATGTACATATTGCCCATACCATGGACATAACAAACACATTCCTCGCAAAAAATTAAGCCAAGAGGAAATCCGCGAGCAAGTAATTGCCCTCCAAGATATGGGACACAAAAGACTTGCCCTAGAAGCAGGAGAAGATCCTAGAAATAACCCTATTGAATATATCCTAGAATCTATCGATACAATTTATAATATCCACCACAAAAACGGTGCAATTCGTAGGGTAAATGTAAATATAGCTGCAACCACAACTGAAAACTACAAAAAACTTCACGATGCAGAAATAGGAACATATATCCTATTCCAAGAAACCTATAATAAAGAAAATTACGAAAAACTTCACGCTTATGGACCAAAATCAAACTACGATTATCACACCACAGCCCACGACCGTGCTATGGATGCAGGTATAGATGATGTAGGTCTTGGAGTTTTATACGGACTTGACTCATACGAATACGAATTTATCGGCCAATTAATGCATGCTGAACACTTGGAAGCAAAATATAATGTCGGCCCACACACAATTTCTGTCCCACGTATCCAACCAGGAGATGATGTGGATGTAGCAGACTTTGAAAATGCATTGGCAGACGATGTTTTTGAAAAAGTAGTAGCATGTATTAGAATCGCAGCTCCATACACAGGTATGATAGTATCAACTCGTGAAAGTGAGAAAATGCGTGGCAGACTGTTAGACCTTGGTATCAGCCAAATCTCAGGTGGATCAAAAACATCTGTAGGCGGATATACTGAAAATGTCACAGAAGGATCAGACCAATTTGAACTATCAGACAACAGAACCCTAGATGAAGTTGTAGACTGGCTCATAGAAAAAGATCATATTCCATCATTCTGCACAGCCTGCTATAGAAAAGGTAGAACTGGCGAAGTATTTATGGAAATGGTTAAAAATGTCGGAATCGGTAATATTTGCCAGCCAAATGCTTTGGTAACTCTAAAAGAATACGGCGAAGATTACGCAAGCCCAAAAACAAAAGCAGACATCGATGCCCTAATAGGCCGCGAAATCAACACCATTCCAAATGAAGAAGTCAGAAAAGAAACCATAGGAAATCTAGCATCAGTAGAAAATGGCAAAAGAGACCTATATATATGAGAACTTCGAACGGAGAAAGATTGCACATTGCCATATTTGGTAACACAAATGCCGGCAAGTCCACTCTTTTAAACTATATAACTGGCCAAGAAACCGCCATAGTTTCAGACAGTCACGGCACAACAACCGACCCAATCAATAAGCCCATGGAAATCCACGGGCTGGGGCCGGTAATTTTTATAGATACAGCAGGGATAAACGACTCAACAGACCTATCCAATAAGAGAATCTCAAAATCTCTAAGTGTTTTAGAAAAAGCAGATATTTTTCTTTATGTATTAAGCCTAGAAGATGACTTGAAATTCATTGACCAATTAAAGGCAAAAGATAAGCCAATTATATTTATCGCACCAAAACAAGATTTGGAAATTGGAAAAGAAATTAGGGAAAAGTTTAAAGATCTAAGACCTATTACCATAAATGTGAATACAGATGATAGGTACAAATTATTTGAAGAAATAAAAAAAGTAGTTAATTATGATGGTCCTTTGACCTTGACCGGAAAATTGGTAAAAAAAGCTGACACAGTAGTTTTGGTAATGCCCCAAGATGAAGCTGCCCCAAAAGATAGGCTGATAAAACCACAAGTAATGACCATCAGAGAATTAATCGACAAAGATGCAGTATGTATCAGCACAAGTTTGGAAAATTTCGAAAATACCCTAAATGTTTTAAAAAATCCACCAGATTTAATAATCACAGACTCAAAAGTTTTTAAAGATGTCTACGAAAAAAGTCCAAAAGAAAGCAAACTAACAAGCTTTTCAGTACTCATGAGTGGATTTAAGGGAGATGTAGAATACTTTAAACAGTCAGTAAAAGTATTGGACAATGAAGTAAAAAATATATTGATAGCAGAAATCTGCACCCACCCACCTATCGAAGAAGACATAGGCACAGTAAAAATACCAAAAATGCTTAAGAAAAAATATCCTAATGTAAATATAGACTTTGCTAGAGGCGAAGACTTTCATGATATAGAAAAATATGACCTAATCATAGAATGCGGATCATGTATGTTTAACCGCACCAGCATCATGAATAGGGTAAAAAAATGCAAAGAAAAAAATATCCCAATGACAAACTACGGAATGACAATCGCGTACTTGCAGGGGATAATAGACAAAATAGACTACCAGGTGTGAGCTTGGTGGTTTTTTTTGTGGGGAATTAGGATTTGAAAGTTTGAAACAGATCTCTCCACGCACAACGCTTACGCTTGTTTGGTCGAGATGGGTGGTGTATGTAATCTAGTGATTTGCAATCCCAAATTATCCATTTCGACCGAGTTTCTTTGATACGAGTGGAGAAATCTGTTTCATTTCCTTAATATGAACTTAACTCATTATCCCAATTTCCAGTCAAATCTTCCCAATCAGGATTCATCTTATTAATTATTCTGTCTTTTTTGATTCTACTCCACTTCTTTAATTGTTTTTCACGAGCAAGGGCACCAAATTTATCATCTGTCCATTCATAATAAACCAACTTTACAGCATTATATTTATCCGAAAATCCTTTTACCAGATGATTTTTATGCTCATACATTCTTTTTTCTAGGTTGTGAGTCATGCCTACGTAGACAGTAGAATTTGTTGCATTAGTGATTATGTAGACATAGTAATTACTGCTCATATTTTCTCCCTAATAATAAGTATTTGTAAAAACAGATCTCTCCACGCACTGCGCTCTCGCTTATTTGGTCGAGATGGGTGATGTGAATATTCTAGTTGTTTGTGAAATCAAATTATCCATTTCGACCGAGTATCTTTGATACGAGTGGAGAAATCTGACTTTATTCGTAATTACAGATATCTCCATGCGCTGCGCTTTCGCTTGCTTAGTCGATATGGATAATGTAGGTATTCTAGTTTTTTGCAAATCCAAAATATCCATTTCGACCGAGCACCATGGGTGCGAGTGGAGAAATCTGTTGTCTCTTACCCCTAATACACCAACTCAGCCTTCCTAGTAATCACATCTCCCCTATCAGTCACTATCTCGTAACCAGCCCTATCTACTCTCATACTTAGACATGCCCTGCATTCTGCTGCTTCATCTCCTGTACAAATTTTGTTATCATAAAGTTGATATTGTTTTCTGTACATGGTTGGGGACAAGTTTGGCATTAGGACGTTTGCTCCTGCTTTTAGACCCATTTCGCGGCCTAGTGGGTTGATTGTGCCTAGGGCTGTTGTTGCTGGTATCAATGCGTATGGGAATAGAATTCTTAAAATTGAGACCAATCTTAAAGTTTTTGTGTATGATCCATTTGGAAAATCTTTAAATGGTGTATCATGGCTGGTCAAAAATGGGCCTATACCTATCATATCTGGTTCTAATTTTTCTAAAAATCTTAAGTCTTTTATCAAATCCTCAGTTGTTTGATATGGGCTATCCACCATAAATCCGCCGCCTACTTGGTAGCCGATTTCTTTTAATTGCCACAAGGCCTCGTGGCGCTCTTCCATGGTCATGCCAGCTGGGTGAAGTTTTTTAAAATGTTCGCTGTCGGATGTTTCTTGGCGTAACAAATATCTATCCGCCCCTGCATCATAAAATCTTTTGAAAGACTCATAAGGCTTGATTCCTAGAGAAAGGGTAATAGCTGTGTCCGGATGTTTTGCTTTTATCTCCTTTACGATATCAACAATCATATCGTCAGTATAGTATGTGTCCTCCCCGCCTTGCAAGACATAAGTTCTAAAACCTAGCTCATATCCAACATCAGCACATTGGACAATCTCCTCTGGAGTCAATCTGTAACGGTCAACATTTTTATTTGATTTGCGAATGCCGCAATATAAACAGTCGTTTTTGCAAAAATTAGAAAATTCGATAAGCCCACGGATATAGACCGCATCGCCATATATGTCCCTACGAATACGATCAGCAGTATCCGCCAACCACTCATTCATAGACTCATCCTCTATCCAATTTTTTAGCTCTTCGTCTGTGTAATATGTAGTATTTTTTAAGTTTTTCATATGTCTATTATAGCAATGAATGGGAGTGCTTGTCTAATGTATTTTAGTATATTACTAGGAATTGTGGTAGAATTGATTTTTTGGTGAGTGAAAATAGAATAATATTTAAAATATAGACCCAATCCAAGCATTGTCATCCTGAGCAAACGAACGAAGTGAGTGCGCCGAAGGATCCCCTTGGATAATATTACTTCGAATCGAAGGTAATAACAGCCTAAGAGACCCTTCGACTCCCTTTGGTCGCTCAGGGTGACAGGGTGGCCTCGCAGTTTTGATTTTAATAATTCAATTTTCACCCCAACCCACAAATTGTCATCCTGAGCGAATGAACGGGGTGAATGAGTCGAAGGATCTCCTTGGTTGGTGTTAATTTAAAACGGAGATAATGATTATCCCAGGAGACCCTTCGGCTACGCTTTGCTTCGCTCAGGGTGACAGGTACTAGAGTGGGGCAATGGATAAATTAATATGAATGGTTTATCCAATTACACAGATCTCTCCACGCATTTCGCTTGCGCTCATTTGGTCGAGATGGTCGGTGTATGTATTCTAGTTATTTGTAAAACCAAAATTTCCCATTTCGACCGAAAAATCTTTGATTTTGAGTGGAGAAATCTGACATATGATTTTATTATTTTAGGCATAATAAAAAACCAGGAAAATTAATTCCTGGTTTTTTGATTGCTTTTTCTTAATATATCTTTTTACTTATGAATATTGCCTTAAGCTTCTTCGTAAGAATTTCTTCTTTTCATAGCTACGAATGCTACACCCATAAGTGCAAGACCTGCTACGATAAAGATTAGTGAACCAATACCACCTGTTTCAGGGATAGTTACTTTCTTGTTTTTGATTTGTAGAGCATCTTTAGCATTTGATTCTGAGTTATAATTAATATCTCCTGTTGAATATGAGCCTTTTTCAACATCAAATTTAACATCTCCACTTAATTTAGCATATCCTTTTGGAGCTTCTTTCTCTTCTAGGTAGTATGTTCCATATTCAAGACCAGAGATTTCAAATCTACCTTGTCCATCAGATGTTAGTACTACAACGTTAGCATCGTCTTTGTTGCCCCAAGTATATGCTGTTGCGTTTTCTTTGAATGCTTTGTTATAAGCATCTTGAGCTGTATCTATAGCAGCTTTTAGTTGTTCTTCTCTTGCTTTAAATGCTTCATCAGTCTCTTCTTTACCTTGAACTCTATCGTTATATGCTTTAACTGCATCATCTAAAGTTGCTTTTTTAGTTGCTACGTCATTACCTTCTT
The DNA here is from genome assembly GCF_043187485.1 of Anaerococcus martiniensis. GTDB lineage: Bacteria > Bacillota > Clostridia > Tissierellales > Peptoniphilaceae > Anaerococcus > Anaerococcus martiniensis. The sequence continues at coordinate 1,195,063 of NZ_CP171106.1, read as the reverse complement.
TTTTAGCTGCTACTAGGTATTTAGCGCCATCGCCTGTACCATTTTTAACGTAGAATTCAGCACCAGCTAATCTTTCTTTACCATCTTGGTTAGTTTTTACGAATTTTTTACCACCTAGAACAACTTTTGGTTCTGTTGGGTTAAGTGGTTTTGGGTTATTTGATTTGTGGTTTGTTACTTCGATTGTACCATTTTCAGCTTTAGTATATTCTGCATCTGATAAAGTTTTAGATTCAACTTCTACTACTTTATATTGTTTGTCTTTGTTTAGATATTTCCATGTGTGAGATTCTTCTGTACCTTTTGATAGTGTTACAGTTCCTTGGAAACCATCCTTATATGTGTTAAAGTCAGCTTTTTTAGTTTCTTCTTTTGGTTCTACTAGGTCAGCAGCTGTTACGTCTTCTCCTGTGTTTGCGTCTACAAGTTTGAATTTAGCCCATTCACCATCTACGAATTTAGATCCGTTATCCCAAGTTTTTTTAACTGTTACTTCACCATTTTCGTTTGGTTTAGTTGGTAGTGGAGTAGTTCCTTTAGATGGTGTGTTACCATAGAAGAACTTAATATCGTTGGCTTCTGGGATATCTGCTATTGCACTTGAGTTTACAGTTGCAGAATATTTTAATTCTACTGTTACAGCTTTGTCTTTTCCGTTTAATTTTTTTAGGTTTTCACCTTGTAGTCTTAAAACGAATCCATTATCTGTTTGAGTTAGTTCATCAGCAGTTGGAGTAATTTTTGTTCCATCAATTGTTACTGTAAGGTCCTTATTATATGTTAGACCTGCAGTCATTTTATCGTCCCATTTAGCTTCTGCTAAGTTAGATTTAGCTGGGATTTCAGTTTTTACTTCGTAAGGAATGTTTTTACCAACTTCAGCTTCAGCTGTTGCTTTTTTAGCTTGGTAGTTTTTGTAATCTGCACCAACTTTTAAAAGATCTGCTGCATCGTATCCTTTTGCTGCTTCTAGTCCATTGTCTTTTAAGAAGTTTTTATCGATTTGTGGAGCATTTTCAGTGTTTTTTGGATACATGTGAGCATCTTCTACAACACCATCGTTGTTAACTAGTGGAAGTACTATGATAGATGGAACAGCTTTTCTATCTGTAAGAGTCGCACCTTTTTCTCCAACGTATGTTGATTTTTCATGAACTTCTACTATTCTGTATTTACCTTTTAGTGTTGATACATCATTAATTTTTAAACCATCTTTAGTTGTTAGACCTTGGTAGCCTTCACCTAAGTCTTCCCAGTGATCGTTATTGTTTACATCTGGGTCTGTTACACCTTTAGCTGGTTTTTGAAGTTTGAAGTAAACACCATCGATTTCTTTAGCACCGTCTTCAAAGAAAGTTTTAATTTGTTCATCTTTAATTTTGTTACCATCATAACCTTCTTTATTAACATCATGTTTTCCTAACCCTGTTTCTGACATTAGGATTTTGTGGATTGTTAATGTCTTTGTAGTTTTTTCAGTAGCTTCTGTCGGATTTTTTTGTGTATTATCTGCTGCCGCATTAGCATTAGCAAATGGTGCAACTAATACACTTAAAACCATAGCAAAAGCTGCTAAAAATGACATTAGCTTGTTTGTTGCTTTTTTCATATTTTTTTCTCCTTTATCATTATTTTGCGAAAAAGCAATTTTCTTGTTGATATATTAATTAATCTAGCTTTGGACAACTTTCGTTTGGGTGTGAGTGGTATCACTTATGTAAATTACTAATTATCAACCTTAGTTTAATTATAATATATCAGCTTTAATAGATTCAATAGCTAAAGAACATATTGTTTGCAATATATTTGCATATTGGCCAATATGTTTAAAATAATAGTAATTATTACATTGTGCTATCGATATCCATGACTTGATTTGCCTATCAAAACTCCGAAAATACTCGGTCAAATCTGTAGTATTTTTCTAAAGACTTTAAGACTTTATCAAAGACAAGTTTTATGTCTAAATTTATTTTACCGAAGAAAGTATTGTGCTGTCATTATTCGTTATTATTATAACTACTTGTATCGGATTTGCCTTCTAAAATTTGAGTGTCAATTTATAACCCTTTGTTTAAATATTATACGTTATAAGTAAGATATATACAATATTAATTTAGTCATATTTAACTTTTTACCTAACTTTTCCCAATATATTAAAAATGTGGACAATAAGTATAAAATATTAAGTTTTTGTACTAAATTTGTGCATGTCATATATAACATACTTATCTAGTATACTATTGATTTAATAGCGTGCAATAAAATATTGCAAATTTTTTGCGGGAAGATTTAGGAGATTTTTCTATATATAAGTAGTAGCTATTTTGGGTGGGTTTGATGATTTGTTTGTAGGTGTGTTTGAAATTATAATCATAGCTTGAGTTATGTTTTTTATGTAATTGCATGGGCAAGTTATTAAGAGAAGCAAAAAAAAGACTCAGGATATGAATCCTAAGCCTTTTTGTAATATTCAATTGTTATTTTCTTGTAAATTTACCTGCCATACCTATCAGAACGACGTCTATTTTTGTCATTTTGGTAGATAGCAAAGTAAGCAATACCCGCAAGCATCACAGCTGTACCGATGATGGCAAATCCGATAAATGCACCATTGCCACCTGTGGATGGTAGGGATGCTTGAGGTATTTTTTCGTTTTCAATTAGGATATTTGAAATATTCTTTACAATTCCTTTTTGGTCAACTTCAAATGTTGCTACTTCCTTACCTCCTTCAGGAAGTTGGTATCCTTCTGGAGCTTTGGTTTCCCATACTTGGTATTCGCCTTGTGGGATTTCACTCCATCCGAATAAACCAAATTTATTAGATTTTACCTTTTCTTTATCAGCAACTTTTACATATATTCCTTCAGCATTGAGTTTTCTAAGTTCAAACTCAGCACCTTCTAGATAGTCGTACTCAGATCCGTCTTTATTTGACTTAGCTACCTTTAAGAAATTAATTCTATTTTTGTCATTTATGATCTCTAACTTTATAGGGTTATCTACCATCGGAGTAGCATCAGCACTTCCATTAGGTCCATAGAACTTAGTATGAGTATCCCAATAATATTGTCTATAGGCATTTGAGTTAGCATTATTTGCGTAGTACCAAGATCTAGTAGTCATTGTAGTCGGCTTATCAGAGCTTATTTTACCTGTAATCTCTAGTACATATGCGTTAGAATTTCGATTATTAGAAACATATATACCATTTTGACTATAAGCCTCTACATTTCCTAGATTATTATTAGTAAACTGTCTTCCACTTAAATCCACTCCATAAGAATGTGGTAGCTCGGCATTTCCAAAGTTATATACTTTGATATTTAAATTTTCTACATCTAGGCTTGGTGTAAAGTAGAATAACTTATTATAAGTGTTCTCATGTTTCATATTTACATAAGCTAGCATTCTAAATTCTTTAGTATCATGGTCTACCTTAAGTGGCATTAAATTTATATATTGAGCTGTATCTCTATTATATTTATCAAAATATTTTACAGCTATCTGATTAGTAAAGTTATTTTGACCTACAGAATCTAAATTATTTATATCACCTAGACTGAAACCAAATGTCTCTGTGCTATTATTTAAAACTTTAAATCTATCTACAAATACTGGGATAGTAAGATCTATCTTACTTCCTAGAGTTCTATTTTCTAGATAATTTGTGAATGTATATTTAATAGTTTTCTTATCACTTTGTATTTCTGCTTTGGCTAGTGTACCAAAAGGACCTATTATATCAAATCGTCCATCTAGAATTTTAGCATCAGCTTTTCCTATACCATCAAGGTCTAGATTATCACTTAATCTAATATAGAAAGTGTCACCTGGTTTGATTTTAGTTTTAGGATTAGTTTGATCAGCTACACTTAATTTTATATTAGCAAATAGTCCCTCTGCATCGTTAGGATATACTTCTGTCCTACTATTAGTAGTAGATACTAGAGATTTTTCAGCTACCCTTAGTTGCTTTGAAATATCTTTTCCACTAATACCTGAAGGAAGATCGTATCCTTTAGTAACTACTACTGATCTGATTCTATCTTCTAAAATATATCCTGGTAGAGTTTTAGTTTCTTTTAACCAATATCTGCCATAATTTAGATTTTCAAAATCAATTCTACCATCTTTATCAGTTGCTTTTTTAGCTATCATTGATAGAGCGTCATAGTTCCAAAGTTCAAACTCTACTCCTTTAAGTTTTTCGCCTGAATCTCCAGTCTTAATTATCTCGATATTACCTTCGCCTTTTTTAATGTTAATAATATCGTTGTTATTATTTTTATCGCTAATTTCTAGTTCTTGACCTTTAGAATTAGTTGTGTAAATCTTTCCATCTCTTACGACAAATGATTTTACAGCCTCGTCCTCATCTGGTTGGCGATATCCTTCTGGAGCATTAGGCTCTAGGAGTCTATACTCACCAGCTTCAAGATTAGTAAACTTAACAGCACCTGTGAAAGAAGCTGACTTAGCTCTTTGCTTTTCAACCCATTGGTCATTTTCACGTTTTTGAAGGACAAATTCTACATTTGACAATACTTCTGTATCGTAGTAGTCTTTGGTATTTTCCAAAACCCCAAATTTATATAATGTAACATCAGGATTTTGATAGTTTTTGATGGTGTAAGTTGTTATGTTTTCAGATACAAAATCTGAAGGCTTATCAGCTGTCATAGTGATATCTCTTGCAGAAGTATCAAATACATTCATAACACTTGTAAATAATTCAGTTAGTCCTGATTTATCTGCAGACTCATCTGTAAATGTATCACTGTGAGTGAACGTAACTTCTCCATCTTTTACTACAATAGTAGTCCACTTACTTTCTGCTTGGTAATTTTCTGGAACTATTTCTTTTAGATAATATGTGCCATTTGGTACATTACTAAAATATAGCTCACCTTTATCATTTGTTGTAGCTGATTTGATTTTGTTTTTGTTAGAATCGTAAAGCTCAAATTCTACTTTTGAAAGTGGATTATTATTATCTGAAGCATCTACTTTCTTGATCATAAAGTCGGTGTTTGATGGTTTTTTGTTTACTATATTTAGGGTGATGGTATCATCTGTTCTGCTAAAGTCGGCAGATCCATCAGTTGAACGTATGTTGACCTTGCCGTCCTTGACTGAAACATTCCATTTAGCCTTGCTTATTTCGTAACCTACTGGAGCTTTTGTTTCTTCTAGTAGGTAGTCGCCATCTTTTAGGTCAGTAAATTCTATACGTCCTGGGATTTCCCTACCATCAGAATCTTTTACAACTATTTGCCCTATAGGATTATTTGTGTTAGCTTCTCCATTTTCATCTAATTTATAAAGCTTAAATTCAGCACCGGTAAGTTTTTCAACTCCATCTTCTCCAACTTTTTGGACTATGAACTTTCCTGTAATAGGTGGGTTTTCGATGTCTATTTGGAAAGCTGTAACTTTTTCTACTTCTTTCGTTCTCTTTGTATCTGTAACTGTAATAGATGCACCATTTTTTAATTCAGTAGTTCTAGAATCTCCCTTTAAATCAGGCAGATCTAATTTTGCACTATTTAAAATAGGATATGTTCCAGCAGCGAGGTTATCTTTAGCTTTAACTCTAGTAAAGAATTGCTGCCTTTTACCTGAATTTATATTAAATTTAGTTTCACCAACAGTTATATTAAATGCATCAGTATTTATATTATGCGTTAAAGTTCCACGTAGTGAATTTATTGGTGCATAAGACTGAGATTTTTCTTCTATTGGTGCTATAGACACACGCGCATCAGCTATATATGAACGAGCATCTCTAGCTGTCCAGTTAGCTATTACTGATGTATTAGCTTTAGGATCAATTACTGTACCAGTAACTTTTACTAGGAATTTCCATTTTGCCGGCTCACTAAAACCAAATCTCTGTTGAGGTAGATATACTGTTCTCTCATTACCAGAACCAGATACAGTTATTGGATATTCGTTAGCTCCAGTTGCTACGGAATTACTTATAGATCCACCATTAAAGCTCTGCATTTTAGTTCTAGCAGACCCAGCATTTGATGGATCTACATTAAATACTGAAATAGACTCTATATTCATATTAGCGACATTTATTTTAAAGTCACTATTCTTATTCATATTAGAGTTATCATCAGGGTTTAAAAGTGCATAATACTCTACTTTTTTATTTTTTGGATCTTTAGTAGCCAGATAGTGTTGTAACATCATAAATTCTGGCCAGTCACCATTAGCAGCATCGTTGTGATAAATAGTTTTTGGCACACCTGAGTTACGAGCTACATAACTAGTTATATCAGTAGGTACATTATATTGACTGCCATTTACTGTTGTGGTAATTAGATATTCATCATTTCCCACTGAGGCTATTGAAGTCTCATATGAACCAGCAGAGCCTGAGTTGTCTTTATAGTAGATAGTCTTTGTAGTTGGCTGTGAGTTATTATAGCTATAGCTTTTATCAATGCCATCATCTACAGTTTCAGTTATATTTTTTATAGTTCTACCATCTACTTTTACTTGGCCTTTATCATCTATTTCGATTTTCCAAGTGTCTTTTTCGCCTATTTTATATCCATCAGGTGCTTTTACCTCTTCTAGAGTATAGATTCCTGGAGCTAGGTCACCAGACTGTACCTTACCATCAGTGCCTGTGGTTAGATTTTTAATAATCTCTCCATTTTCGTCGCCTTTTCTTAATATAAACTGTGCTCCTTGAAGTTGTCTTTTCTCTGCTTCAGTCTTAGCATTATCAGTTTTATTAATTATAAAGCGTCCTGGATTAAACATATCGTTAGTAAAGTTTATATTGGCTGGTTTTGGATTCGGTGGTATATATTGAGCTCCTTCAGCTGTTGCATCATTTAGCTCACCAATAAAGGCATGGCCAAATCCTTGGCTATTTAATACTCTATAATCATCTAGCCATTGTCTAGTATACATAGTTAGACCATAGTATTGGTCATAAAAATCTTTATCTTCATTAGCAACTGCAAAATCAAACTCAAATACCTTACCATCTCTATATCTTAGGTTTTTTATACTTTCTGTATTTATACGGTTTGTATTTAAGTCCATTTCTAGTTTTGGATTTAATATTTCTGGACCTACTACTTGTGCATTATTTCCCGGTATATATCTATAATTAGTATGAGCAGTGCTGCCGATTAGATTTTGTGATCCTGTTTTAAGATCTAAAATCTTATCATAGCTTCTTTCTTTACCATTTCTTATATATTTGTCAGTTTCAGGTTCTATACCATAAGATGTAGGCATCGCTACTCTGTTATAATCGTTACCTATTTCATACGGTACATCGTATACTCTAAACTCTTTAAGATTCATATTTTCTTTCCAGATAAATTGAACCCTTGGCCATGTACCGTCATTTCTCACATATTGGTCGTTGGCGTTATAGTATGCGATATATTTAATATATCTTTGTCTACCTGGAGCATAAGTTTTATAAATCTTACCTGTAGCTTCATCTTTAAAGTATGTTTGAGAGTAGTTTGTACCATATTTTACATACTTACCTGCATAGTCACCAAAGTTTACTGGTACGTTGTAATTATCTACTCTATATCTTTGTGAGTCCTGTGTCCCATCAGCAAACTCACTGCTAAATGTAGTTTCTACATCGTTATCTCTTAATATATATCCAGTGTTAAATGTACCAGATAAATCCTTATATTTTTGTCTATTAAGAGTGATACCACGTACAGTCAGGTCTGCTTCTACAAAGTCATAGTGATGTCTAGTTAAATAGTCTGTCACTGTATAAGTGATAGTATTTGTATCAGGATTAAATACTCCAGCCTTAGCTATGATATCTCCATTTTTATCTGTGATATCTGGGAATTTATTCACTGTAAAAGTAAGGTTTAGCTTATCGTCAAATTTAATAGAGAACTTATCGCCTTGTACAGATTTATTAAATCGAATTTTTGTCTGGAATTCTACCCCTTCATTTATTAGTAAGTCATATACACCAGGGTTTCCATTTGGGTGTTCTCCGATAGATCTGATTTTGCCATCTGTACCTTTACCCCATCTAGTGATAGTCATTGTAGGAGTTTCAGGAATAAATATACCTTTTTTAAGGTCATTATCTGATTTACCAGTCGCTACTGAGTTACCTTCTCCCTCAGCACCAATCTTATTTCCATTTTGGTCATATTCTTGGTATCTAATTTTTCTTATATTATTTATCTGACCAGTAGTACTATCTTTTTCTTCTTCATTAGTTACCACTACCTTAAAATAGTTTCCAGTTTTTTGGTATCCTTCTGGAGCTTTAGATTCTCTAATAAAGTATGTTCCCGGTCTTAGATCATCAAATACTATATCCCCATTATCATCTGATACTTCCATATCAAATATATTTCCAGATTCATCTTCTATAGTAAATGTAGCACCTTTTAATCTTTTATTTTCTTTGTCTGTTTTAGTTAGGGCTACAGAAGCATTTGGAATAGGTTTGTTTGTGATTTCTATTGGATCTACTGGTACAGAAAGATCTACTTTTTTAACTGCAGGCAGAACAATAGAACCAGTCATTTCACGTTCTTTATAATCTCCAGATAATCCACTATCTGTAAGTTTATAAGTGAAGTTTTTAGGTTTTACTGCATTAGCGTTATCTATAGTTACATTAACTTTTACTATATATGTCCATCCATCACCTTCTTTATTAGCAAGTTCAACACTTTTAAATCTATCATTATCAAATATTATATCTGCTTTATGACCGTCTTGGTGAATAGTAGGCAGTATATTTCTTTCATCATGAGTAATTAGATTAGCTGAAGGCAGTGTTTCAAAATCTTGTAAGGTAAAAGTTTTATTTTCAAACTTCGTCTTAGCTGCTTTAATAGGAGGATTTTTCACCCATCCCTTATAAGTGTGGAAATCTTTTATATCAATATAATTTATAGTAGCGTCTTTTCCTACATCAAAAAGTAGTTTACTACTATGAGCTTTTGTTCCAGCACCATTCTTGTGGATGACTACATAATAGTTGGCTTCTGTATTTTGTTCGTTAAAGTCCTCCCCATCTACGTTATTAGCTGGTTTTTCAAATCCTACAAATTGTTGAATAGTAGAGGTTACAGTCCCTCTTTTTTCTTGTTGGAATGTAGTGTCAGATTTATATTCATTTAGAATTCTTGTATATTGTGGTGGGTTAGGAGTATTTAGTATGTTAGAACTTGGTTCCCAATACACCCTACCATGTGAGTCTACAGTTACTATTTCTGAATTACTATTTCTTATATATCCAGATGGTGCCTTAGTTTCAGTAAGGATATATCTAGCAGATTTTCCATAATCATTTGGCTCTACATCATAGAATGTTACATATCCGTTAGAGTCTGTAGTCCCTGTATATGATCGATATGGTTCACCCTGTGCGTTAGAATCTGAGGTTTTAAGCTCAAATGTTGCTCCTGCTAGTGGAGTTTTACCATCATCAGCAAATTTACGGATAGTGATATCTCTTGGCTCAAAGGAATTGTCCCATAGAGCGTTACCTTTACCGTCATTTAGTTTTTTTGTTCTACCATCATCAGATTTTTTTAATACTTCATTTTTTATCGTAATAGTGTTGGTTTCTGGATTGTAGTTTTTTGATCTTTCAAGATAATACGTGCTAACTATCTGATTATTTGTCGCATCTCCATCAGTCTTTTTAGCTGGAAGATCTTGTCTTATATGATAATTTATCTTTCTAGGGTTTCCATATTTATCAGTAGTCCACTGTGGAAGATTTTCTAATTTTATCTCATGAGTAGAACCATTTAGTTCTACAGGTATCTCTTTAATTACTTTTTCAGTCGCACCTGTATTTTCGTCTACTTCATCAGATACAAGATACATCTTATATGGAGGAACAGAATCTCCAAGTGATTTTTTCCATTCAGTTTTTATAGTTAAGTCTTTACCTAATAACCCAAGTTCTGCTTTTTCGCCATCTATTGTAACGGATGGTTTTTCCGTTGTAGATAGGTTTTTAGTATAAAAGTCGTAAACTACTATAGTGCCAGGTTTATTAGCTCCTACTGGATATACGCCTTTCTTTATTTCAGATAGGCTACTAAATGTAGTTTCACCATCTTTTCTCATTTTACCATTACTATCTCTAGAGTAAGTTGTGGCTCTTATAGCCCCTTCTAGCTCTTGGTTAGTTATAGTTATTGAACTTTTTGGTAATAGACCTTCAAGGTCTTTAGTTTCTGTAGAGTCTGAAATCGTCCAGTGTGCTCTGGTCTTATCTTTTTCGTCATACTCTCCTACTATAAGAGTTTTAGCACCTGGTAGCTGTTTTATTACATCTGGAGTCTCTGTAGAGTCTGTAGTACTTCTTCTTCCTACTCTACCAGCTCCTCCGTCGTAATTTCGGACATTGGCTAATGTGTAATTTATATCTAGTACATGTGTACCTTCATTATTAGATACAGGTGTAGTAAATGTTATTACATATTTTCTTCTACCTTCGTTTCCAATAGGTTTATAGTTATATGAATAATCTACATGCGGGTCAGATATTTCATTAGATGTAAATTCCTTATCTGGTACTACCTCACCATTTACTAAGATATTTTCTGGACCTTCTAAGCCTGATCCATATGGACCTGTAAAGTTTATTATTAGGCCTAGTTGTGATAAGTCTTTTACATCAGGTCCTAGTGATTTGTCACCATCTATCGTAACCGTCCAATCTAATGACTCGATATTTCCACTCGGGTCTTTATTTTCTTTAAATGTAGCATTATAGTCTACATGATATAGCGCATTAGGTTTTTTAGTATAAGTTAATGGATTTGATGGGTCTATCGCTTTATCATTCTCAATCGTCACTCTATTAGGAGACATCTTTACAGTTCTTTTAGTGCCATCTGGTTTAATAATCTCCATAGAGTTTTCTATTATATATTCTTTATTTTCTTCTAAATCATCTTTTAACTTAAAGTTTTCAGAGAATTTTACTGAGTCATAAGAGCTTAGGCTCATATTATTTATCTCATTGGTAATGGTATATATAATCTGTTTATTTTCTCTATCATACGTACCAGTTGCTATAACTTTTCCAGCTTTATTTTCAAGGTCTTCAACTTCGCCATCATGGGTCAAGTACTCAGAATGGTTGATGATTATTTTAGTACCCTCTGGTGTGTCTTGGCCAGGATATAAGTTTGCATTACGTGTTACATAGAAAGAACCGTTTAGTTTATAGTTTCCATCTTCCTCAATTACGGCTAGTATCCATGGGTCTAGACTTTCTTCCCTATGTCTATTAATTAATGCCTCAATAGCCTCAGCATTGTCCCCATAGATTCTTGCTGCATCTTCGTTAGTAAGAGCGTACTCAGTTTCTAACTCATACATATAGTTTTGGAAGTCTTCTATAGTTGTTTTTGGGTCGGCTAGTTTTGCTTTTACTAATTCGTCTACTGTTTTTGTAGTTTCTTTTTCTTCTTCACTTGCTTCTTCTTTTTTGCTTTCTTCTGCAGGGTAAATTTCATTTGCTAATTCATCGGCATCGATATTTGCTACTTTATATTTATCTTCTGCTAGTCCTGCTGTTAGGGTATTGATTGTTTTTATAAAATCTGCTTTTGATAAAGCTGTTGATTTTACTTCTGCTACAAATTCTTCCCAAGTAATTTCTTCATTATTATATGTTTCTAGAAGATTTGTGATTTTGTCTACTTCTGCTTCTATTTGGTTGTTTAATTTTTCTTCGTTTTTGAACTTGCTTAATAAGCTATCTTTATTTAGTGCGATAGCTGATGAGTTAGTTTCTGTTGCTGGTGCTTCTTCTGCCTTTTGAGTTTCTGGTTTTTCTTCTGCTGGCAGAGGGTCTGTGTCTTCTTTTTTTGATTCTTCTTTTGCTGGTGTCTTTTCTTCTTTATATGTTGGGTTAGCTACTTTTGCTCCGTTAAATGTGTATTCTTTTACATTTTCTCTTGGTCTTGTTGTTAGCTCTACTTGTGCTATGTAGCCTTGTGGGATTGTTAGTTTTAGGCTATTTGTGAAAGGTATTGTTTTTGTAAATGATTCGTTTAGGATGTAGCCTTTTTCGCTTGCTTCGTAATATTGGATATTTATTTGACTTTCACTTGTGTCTTGGTTTTGGTCAAGATTTATGTCGTAGGTAAATTCTTTGTCATCTTTGTTGTTGATATAGTCTGTCCATGTGATTTGTGCAGGGGTATTAGCGAATAGACCTTGACTTTCTTCTTTATATATAGCTTTGTATTGGTGGGTATTATCTGTGATTTCTTTTAAGCTTTCTTCTTGGTTTTTAAGATCACCATTGTTGTCTATTATTATGTCGTTTTCCTGTGGTTTGGCGATTTCTAGGGCATAGCGTGATTGGTAGATATTTTCTAGTTTTTTGATTGCAAATTCTAAGTCCATATTTGGAGATTTTTTGTCAATATCTGCCAAAGCTTCATCAGATAATTTTGCACTTAAGTAATAAACCATTGCATTTTCTGCGCTGGTTGTAGTTATGCCAAATGTTCTTTGATTGTCTTGTGGTGTGAATAAACTTGCAGTATTTTGTGTATATTCTGCATCTTTTTCTGTTCCATCAGCAGATAATTCTTGAACTTTTTCAACTTTTAAATCTTTTAGATCTGTGTTTTGGGTAATGGCAAAGATTGCTGTTTGATTTTTGTCTTTGTCATCAGATTTTTTTGATTTTACTAGAATTTTGTAATCGATTTGTCCTGTGGTCTTGGATAAGGTTGCTGATTTTTCGATTAAATATTCATCTGTCTCGTCTGTGCTAATCTCTGATTTGATTAGCGTTTGTTTTTCATCTGTGCTTTCCGTACTGTTTTCCTCTGGATTTTGCGTTTGTGTTGCAAGACCCATAATGCTTGTAGAAGCATTATAAGTGCTAGCTTTATCATCCATTGCCATAGCAAATATTTCAGTTGGGAAAACTAAAATAAAAGCTAATACCAAGGAGGATAGCTTTAGCAAATAATTATTAAGTTTACCTTTCATTAAAACCCCTTTCGCATATTTATAAATTTAAATAAATAATCATTATATTTTGTTAAGTATAATTTAGATATGTTGAAATAAATCCTAAGAATATTACTTTAGTGTTGATATTATACCATGTAAGCAGATTTTATGCAGTAGTTTAGGATGATATATTTTATGTAAAAAGATTGCTAAATTTCGGCAAGCCTTGCTATCACTAAGATTGTGAATAGATTATGAAAAAAACGGATAATCATTTTCCCAATATATATAAAACATAAATAATAAGATTAATTAGACTTTGATAATAAATATAAAAAACCCTAGGAATTAGCCATCCTAGGGTTTTTCTGTATTCAGTTGTTATTTAATTGTAAATTTACCTGCCATATCTATCAGAACGACGTCTATTTTTGTCATTTTGGAATATAGCAAAGTATGCAATACCCGCAAGCATCACCGCCGTACCAATAAGGGCAAAGCCAATAAATGTACCAGCACCACCGGTCGCTGGGTAGGTTGGCTTGTCATTTCCTATTTCTAAAGATGAAATATCTATAATATTTCCACCTTCATCTACTGTAAATGTAGCTACAGCTTTGTTTGGGGTTATATAACCTTTACTTGCTTTAGTTTCCCAAACTTCGTAATCACCCGGCTCAATCTCTGACCATCCAAACTTACCATTTTCATCAGATGTTACTGACTCTTTTACTACTGAATATTGTTCATTATTGTTGCCAAGTTTTCTAAGTTCAAAAGTTGCTCCAGATAGAACTTTCTTAGTTTCGACATTATTATCCGATTTAGTTAATTCTGAATTACTTACTTTAGTAAATGTTATATTATTTTTATTATTTATAAAAGTAATTTCAACATTCCTATTTTTCGTATCAGGAACTAAATTAGATTCAGCAGTTGCTGGATAATAGTCTTGCCAGGTAACAAATGCTGCTTGTCTTGTACTATAATATCCATTACTATATTGTCCATTTACAGCATAGTATCTCGCTTTAGATTTAAATCCACTAACATTTTTACTATTAATTTTTCCTCTAATTCTAACTAAGTATGTTGCTTGATTGTAATAATCATTGTCAAATTTTACACCAAATTCACCTGTATTTCTATTATAATTCGTGGTAAATCTAGTTGGTTGTAAACCTTCTAATCGATTAAAATCAATTCCATAAGATTCAACAAGATTATAGTTGTTTGGTGGGGTAGATTCATAGGCATCAATTCTTACATCAGATACAGGTTCGTTGAATGAGAAGTAAGCTTGTTTATAAGCAGTCTGTTCTCTGCCTGCATTTACATAAGCAATCATTTCAAACGTGTTATCCTTAAGGTTTACCTTATAAGGATAGCTATTGATATATCTTACTGTCACTGGATCATCTGGACCCTCATACCAATAATTACTATAGTTGACATTAATATAATCTGTAACTGATCTATTGCCAACGTTAATGCTAATAGGAACATTATTTCTGTCATTTTTAACTTGCAGTCTGTTCATATATAGTGGTACTGATACTTTGATATTACCAAGTTTAAAATTATCTAAAGCTTCAGTAAATGTATAAGTGACACTACGCCTATTATCTGCTATTTTTGCAACAGCTATCTTACCATTAGCGTCGTATATATCTAGATTGTCATCATCTAAGTAACTAATACCATCAAAATCTACATTACCAGAGAAAGATAATCTAAATGTATCTCCAGGTTTCACTGACTTAGATTGGTCAATGTTTAAGTTTATTTTGGCAATCATACCTTCTGAGTCATTTGGATAAACCCAATTTTCATCGCCTGTAGTTGAAACTATATTTGTCTTCTGTTTATCGAAAGTAAGGTAATTAGATACGTCCATTCCTTGAGATGGTGAAGGAACTTCATAGTTTTCTCCTATATTCACTAGCCTATAGTTAGAATCTAATATATATCCAGCTTTGGGACTCAATTCTTTTATCCAATATTGACCATATGATAGGTTATTAAACTCAAGTTTACCATATTTATCTGTAGTTCTCTCTTCTAAATAAACTAAATCTTTATCATATAGTCCAAAACGTACACCTTCTAGAGGCTCTCCACCTTTGTTTTTCTTATTAACCTTAATACTGCTTTTTCCTAGTTTCTCGTTTATGATAATATTGTTAGTATTATCTAATTCTTTTGAAGTTTCTCCTTCGCTATCTACATAAATCTTACCATCTTTGACTTCAAAAATCTTAACAGCACCTATTGGTTTACGATAATCAGTGGAAGCGAGTTTTGTTTCCATTACTTTATATTTACCAGAAGCAAGATTTGTAAATTTCACTTCTCCTTTTTCATTTGATGTGGCAGTTTTATCTATAAATTTATACTCTTCATCAATTAGCATTTGTAATTTAAACTCTGCACCTTTAAGACGTTTTTCAATCTTATTACCTTCATTATCATACTCTACACCTTTTTTAATAAGTGTTAAATCTGGGTTTCTGAAGTTCTTTATTTCATAGGTATATATATTATCAAAGTTTAATCCATTTGGAAGACTACTCTTATCATTTGTTATTTTTACTTTTGAATAATCTTCGTTTGTTGAGTTAGTAGCGTCTGCTGCATATGCAGTTGATGTAAATAAGTTTTTAAATAGTGAACCAGCAGAAGCAACTCTATTTTCATAAATCTCTACTGATGGACTACTTATATTTACGCTTCCATTTGTGATAGCTATATTACTCAATACGTTATAGGTATCTAATGTGGAACCAGTAAGTCTTACTGTCGTATTTTTAGTATGAGTTTGATCTGGTTGTGGTTCTGGAGTTGGGTCCCCAGGGTTTTCTGAATCCGTTGGATCAGGATTGTCTGGTCCTTCTAGGTTCGTTGGAGATTCTGAATCAACTACAACTCCCCCAGTTCCTTGAGTATCTTTGTTAACTGTTACTTCTGTCCAAATCTTATCTTCTGATGGTTTTTGATATCCTTCTGGCACTGTCGTTTCTTTTAACCAATATGTTCCATAAGGTATGTTGTAGTAATAAATTTCCCCATCATAATTAGTAAGAGTTTCTTTACCAATTATAGAGTTTTCTTTACCTTTATTTTTATATAAGGTAAATCCTGCTTGTGGTATAGGGTATCCATCTTTGTTTACCTTTTTGATTTTGAAGTTGCCAGTGTTTGTTGTATTGGTTCTATTTTTAATGGTTATTTTGCCATCCGAACTTGATGCTGGTGATATATCTTCTGGATCAGACGGAGCTTTATTTCTAGTAATTGAAACAGTTCCAGTACTGCTTACATTTACTGACCAAGTTGTAGCAACTTTAGCTATAGCTCCTGTTTCATCTGGTAATTCTTTTAATGTCCATTGAGAACCTAGAGGTAGGTTATCAAATGTTGCTATACCATATCTATCAGTGGTTTTCTTTAATGTCTTAGATCCATTCTCTAAAGTAAATGAAATTCCTGGTGCGTCGTAATATTTACCATCTTCAGCAAGTAATTTTTTGTTAATTTCAACTTTTGCTTCTTGCTTATTTACTGCGTTTATTTTTAATCTTTGATTTGAATCAATACTTACATTATCTCCATTGGTGTTATTTTTAATATCTATTTCAAGATATTTTTGTTTATAGTTACCACCTGCTAAGTTATTTGTGTTAGGGATTAAATTTGGATCTTTTTCAATAAATACAGATTCAAAGTATCTATTATATGGTTCCGGTATTTTTGTATGTTCACTATTAGCATATGTGCCACTAGAAAGATTACCAGTATACTCTTTCCCATCAACCATATATTTTTTTTCTGGATGATCACTTAATGATCTAGAATTTTTAATAGTTACACCTAGATTTACTAATTTGTCATTTGTTCCAGAAAATCCTTTTGATAAAGGTATCCTATTTCCATCTATTATTGTTTCTTTTTCTATCACAGAAAAATTAATTCTATTTAGTTTTCCATAACCATCAGTGACATTCGTTTCTTCAATGTAGTAGTCACCAGGTGCTAGGTATAATTTTTCTTCTAAATTCTTACTAGAAGTCCATTCTTTAATTAGAATACCAGCAGAATTGTATAATTTAAAATCAGCTGATGCCTCATTACTATTTTCAAAAGTTTTTCTAAATATTACCGGCTTTCTTACCTTTGCTGTTATTAAGTTTTGGTAAGAATTTGATGCATTGGTTGGAGAAAATCCACTGTTAACATATAAATACATATCTATAGCAGACTTTTGCTCAGATGTTAATGGTTTAGAAATTTTATCTTTTAAATATTTTACATAATTATCATAATCTGGACGTACAGTACTAAATTGTCCATATGGATTTCTTGGCATCTCAAGTCTTCCATTGATGTCTAAAAGTCCAACCTGAATCATGCCCCAAAGCTCTCTATCATTAAGAGCTGTAGTATCTTTTAATTCTTCAGCATAAAATAAAAGTCTTTGATACTTGTCAAATAGATCGGATGTACTGTTAGCATATTTACTATTTACATATGGCTTTAATTTATCATGGTCTGTTAGAGCAATTTTTTTGATTATTATAGGATTTGTACTCCAAAATTTTGAACCATCGGGTGGTAGGTAATCAGGGTTAATACAGAATACCATATCATAATTTTCTACTATTCTCCATGCGCCTGCATTCATAGCCGTAGAAGCAAACTCATTATTAACATTTTGCCAGGATCCTTTGTTTCCATCAAACAGCGAATCTACCCTATAGTACCAATTATTCGGCTTATTTGATTGACGCGGTAATTTAGAAGGCATTATTTGGGTTCCTAAATGATAAGTTCCTTCAAGTTCTTTGGTAGATAGTTTTCTTATTGAAGCTGTACGACTACCACCATAAGTCCCCATTCCATAATCAAATCTTTCATGGAAATCTATAGTAATGCTAGATTCTACAGTAGGGTCGTTAACAGGTTTTGTAAATATATAGTTAATTACTGTACCAGGTTTTAGTACATTTTTTTTCTGTGATAGTCCATTTCTAAAGGTTGAAGAATTATTAGTAGTAGTTTCGTATATTTTAGTAAATGAACCATCCTCATTAGGTTCAAGTACTTCTATATATGCTTGAACTCCACTTGCATTTGAGTTGGTAAATGTAGCAGCTAGTATATCATCGCCTAGATTACCTGAACTTACAAACCTATCATCATCTTGAAGTCTCATTGTTTCTGAAACTTCCCATTTGATTTGACTGTCGTTATTAATAAATTGACCATACACTGATCTAGACTTATCTGAATATACTCTTGTTGAATACTTGTCATCTCTTATACCATAGGTGTAGGCTGGAAGTCTTGTATCAACAATGTTAAAACCGTCTTCAAATTTTTTTGCAGCAGCATCTCCACTTTTATAAGGAATAATCCATGGCATGGCTGCTACTAACTTAGCCCAGTCATCTTTGAACTTTTGGACCATATCGTTTATATAATTATGGTCTGGTGTAAGCCTAAGTCCTAAATCATAGAATGAAAATCTCGCAGCATCTGTTGGAGTTGCCTCTACGTGGATTATCAAGTCATCAGGTAAGTCAGACTTATTTATAGATTTATTAAATGTCCATAGGTTATTAGTTGGTGATAATTTAAATGTACCATTTGCATATGTTTTACTAACTGTTGTAGAAACCCCTTCTCGCACTTTTGATGCATTAGAATTTGTTGAAATTTCATTGCCTAAATGATCTTTAACTGTGACTTTATAGTCTGTTAATTTTTGGTTTTCTGGTGCATATAGTGATAGACCAAGTGATTTGTAATTTAGATGTTCAAGTTTAACTTGGTCAGTTTCTATTCTGATGTCCCATTTAACTTTGTTATCTTTAGGGTCATAGTGCTGATAAGACCAATAGTCTATATCATACGGATATGATTGTCTAAATGCGCTTTGGTTATCTACTGCAAACACATCACCACTTGTCTTCTCTTCTTGAGTTTTTGTCACAAGAGCCTGGATAGCCTCAGCATTGTCACCATATATCCTAGATGCATCTTCATCTGTAAGGCCATATTTTTCTTCCAATTCATACATATAGTTTTGGAAGTCTTCTATGGTTACTCCTTCTTCTGCTAGTTTTTTTGCTGCTAGTTCATCTGGAGTTGGGTTTGCTAGGTCTTTGCCTGCTGATTTATTTGTAGCTTCTTTCTCAGCTGGATTTGTTTCTGGTCCTGCTGCCTCATTTATATCGATGTTTGCTACTTTGTATTTTTCTTCGTTTAGACCTATTAATAAAGAAGCTAGTATATCTTTGGTTTGACTCTCATCAATTTCTTGGTCATTTTTGATATTTTGTACTGATTGTTTAAAGTCATCCCAATTGATTTCTTCTTTATTATATGCTTCTAGGATTTGTTCTATTTCGTTTGTTGCTTTTTCGATATTTGTTGTTAGTTTGTCATCAGCTTTTAATTTATCAAAATATGCATCTTTATTTAGTGCAATTGCTGATAAGTTTTCAACAGGATCAGTTTTTGAATTTGTAGAAAAATTCTGGTCCTTTTGGTATGTTATGCTATCATTGGAGTAGTTTACCTCTGAATCATTTTTAGAAAAAATATTAGACAGAGAATCTGCATCATCTGAGGCTTGTTCTTCTTTTGCTTCATTTTTTTCTTCTGTTGCTGATAGGTTTTCAGCAGGATCAGTTTTTGAATTTGTAGAAAAATCCTGGTCCTTTTGGTCTGTTATGCTATCATTGGAAGAGTTTAACTTTGAATCATTTTTAGAAAAAATATTAGGCAGAGGATCTGCATCATCTGAGGCTTGTTCTTCTTTTGCTTCATTTTTTTCTTCTGTATATGTTGGGTTTGGAATTTTAATGCCATTGTAGGCAAATTCTTTTGTATTTTCTTTTGGTCTGGTGTTAAGTTCTACTTTCGCTATGTATCCTTCTGGGATAGATAGTTTTAGATTATTTGCAAAAGCTAATGTTTTTGTGAATGATTCGTTTAGGACATAGCCTTTTTCTTGGGCCTCGTAGTACTCAATCTTTACTTGAGATTCTCTTGTGTCTTGGCCTTGGTCTAGGTTTATGTCGTAGGTAAATTCTTTGTTATCTTTTGCATTTATATAATCTGTCCAAATGATTTGTGCTGGTGTACTTTGGAAGATTCCTTTTTGTTCTTCTTTGTACTCACCCTTATATAAGTGAAGGCTTTCTTGATTTTCTACTAGTCTGCCTTCTGGGTTTGCTATGTTGCCTTCATTATCTATTGTTATTTCTGTTGTGTTTGCTTTTTCTATTTCTAGAGCATATCTATCTTGGTAGATTTTATTGTCTGGAGAAGCTATTGTGAAATCTAGGGCAAGTTGAGGGGATTTTTGCTCTAAATCTTTTAAAGCTTGATCTATTAATTTTGCACTCAAGTAATAAACCACACCATTTTGTTGTTTGTTTGTTGTGATTCCTGTGGATCTTATATTGTCTGTGCTGTTAAATGCATTTGGTGTGCCTTGTGTGTAGTTGATTTCTTCTTCATTGCCATTTGCATCTAAGGCTTGGACTTTTTCTACCTTTAAATCTAGTAAATCTGTATTTTGTGTGATAGCAAATGTTGTGGTTTGCTTATCTGAACTTTCTTTTTCAGGTGTTTTGTTAATTATTTTGATTATGTAATCAATCTGACCTGTTGTTTTTGAAAGATATGCGGATTTTTCGATTATGTAATCATCACTTTCGTCTGTGCTTAGTTCGCTTTTTAGCAAAGAATTTTGTACCTGATCTTCTTTTGTTTCTTCTGGTGCTTGTATGCCCATCACCGATGTGTTTTCCGTGTATGTGTTGCTATTGTCACCAACCATAGCAAAAGCATTTACCGGTATAGACATAATAACTGCAAGCGTAGATGCTAGCAGTTTTACAGAAAACTGTTGTAACTTGCCTTTCATAAATCTTCCCCCTTGATTTATATTTTTTCATTGAATTATTTAAAATTTCGTCAATCTATAGTCTTTTACTTCTATTTATTATACTACTAAATTAGCGTGAATTGTGAGCATTTTTAAGGTTTTTTTATATATTTTTAAAAAAAACCAAATTTATCTTAATTAATCTGTCTAATGCTTTTCAGTGATTGCAACATTTTGGCAATCTTAGTGGTTATTCCGACTAATTTAGTCATATTTTGGTATTATATATTAATGCTTAGATAAATTCTAGTATTATTTTGATTTTTTCTTTCAAAATGTAAATATAAGTAAAATTAGTATAATCGCAATGAGTTTTTATAAGATATTTATCTTTAATTTGATGTATATATAAATTTTATAATATAAAAACACCCAGGCTTGTCCCGGGTGTTTTGGATATTTTATTTACCTATTTTAGTATAGCTTTTACAAATTCTAAATCTTCTAAGTATTTTGCAAGTGTTGGATATGCCTTGCTTGCGCTTTCTTTTGTAGCTGTATTTTCTACCTTACTTAGTGGGTCTAGGGTGATTGTTACTACTTTTTCAAGGTCTTTGTAGACATTTTCTGAGTAGCCTGGCACTACTTTTTTGAATTTTTCGCCTGACTCTTGATTTTGTTTTGAGCCATCAACATTTGCTAGAACTTTTTCGTTATTTTTTTCTAATTTTTCGATATTATCAAGTAAAGCTTTGATTTTAGCTAGTTCTTCTTCACTCTCTAAGGCTTGGTTTGCCTCTATTGATAGGTTTACTTGATCGATGATTTGACTAACTTTTTCGTTGTTTGTATCTACTTGTGTAAGTAGTTCGTAGGTGTCATCATCTATAGATTTGTTAAGATCCATTACTGTATTTACAGCGTATTTTCCATAAATTCTTTGCAATTCGTCTTGGATGGCTTGGTTTCTATCATCAATTTCTTTGATAAGGTCAGTGATATTTTTATCTTGGTCAACATATGTTTGCTTGTTTGCAAGTGTTACTATGGTTGGGTATTCCTTATCGATTTCTTTTAGAGTATTGATAATTTCTGTGTTTCTATCTTCAATGTCAATTCTTAGATTATCCACATCAATTTGGCTAATGTTTGTTGAACTATTGCTTGCATCATCTTTTAAGGATATGACCTTAACATCCTTTTGAGATGCTTGTTTGTTTGAATCTTGGACACTTTGAGCTTCTTGACTTTTATCAATTTTTCTCATCTGCTCAAGGATATGCTTATTTCTTTGCTCTATATCTTGAGCTAGAGATTGTGGATTTGTTTGGTCTGATGATTGCGTTTTTGCATTAGTTTCAATGTTTCCGCTTGATTTAGCTATATAATTATTATCTATAGTTCTAAGCTCATCTTTAATTTCTTTGTCATTTTCTTGGATTGTTTTGCTTAAATCATCTATTTGATTTTTTAAGTCAGTATTTTCTGCATCTCTTTTTAGCTCGACACCATTTAGAGAAAATGTATTATCCTCACTTGAAACATCAGATTGGAAAGATATTTTAACTAGTCCATTTGCTGGAAGGTTAAGATTTTGAATGTTTCCAAAGTCTAAGTCAATTGTATTTTCTTTTACAAAACCATCTTTAGCTGCCTTGAATGTTTCAATTGTGATTTTTCCTGGATTTTTTTGATTTTCGCTTAAGCTTAAATCATAATTTCTAATTATATCTTTATCTGTTGGATTTACTAAGAAATCTGACCATTCTATCTTTGTTTGATCAATAAATTTACCAGCTAAAGTTGAAGAAACTTCATTGATTTCTTCTTCTTTTAGAATGTCTTTGCCTTCTGTGTCTTTTGCTAGGGCTGAAGCCACTCTTTTTATAGTGCTTATACTATCATTTGCTAATATGTAATCAAAAACAAAATTATTTGTCTTGCCTTCTTTGATATTTGCTCTTAAGCTGATAGTTCTTGCATTTTTTAAATCAACAGTGATTTTTTTGCCGCCATCAAATCCTTCTGTTTTTACGGCTTGATTGCTGATATCTTCATCTTCAAGCACTTCTAGACTTTCAAGATTTGACCTATCTAGGATATAAAAAACTGCTTTTAAGTCTTCATCTTCTTTAGCATTTGTGATGTTTAATGTGTAATTTACAGTTTTTCCACTTTCATCTAGCTTGCTTGATAGTTCTGATTTGATGTCTTCTCTTACTTCATTATTAGTTTGTTCAATGGTTGTAGCTATTGTATTTTCAGTATTTGTGCCCTCTGCTGCTTTTGCTGTAGTTGGTAAAACTAATGCAAGCGCAAGGGCTAGGGATGTGTATTTTGTGATTGTTTTGCCTTTCATGAGTCCTCCAAATCTATTCTATTATATTAAATTATGGCGAAAATTTCAATATTTTAGTAGATTAACTCAATATATCTAAAATTATTCGCCTCTGGTGCCTGGTGCCAAGGTTTTCGCTAGCTCCTCTCTTAATTCGTTTTGGATGTCTATAAGTTCTTTTTCAGCTAGCTTTCTTTGGTTGGCAGCATCACGTTGGATTTGGACAGATTCATTGATGGTTGCAATAAGATTTTGATTTACTTCTTTGATAGTATCTACATCTATGGTTGATCTTTGGGCTTCTTTTTGGATTTCTACTGTTGAATTTCTAAGGTTTTCTGAGTTTCTGCGTAGTAGCTCATTTGTCGTATCAGAGACTTGTTTTTGCATATTTACTATCTCTTGTTGGCGGTTTAGGCCAAGGGCTATTACAACCTGTGACTTCCAAAGTGGGATAGTGTTGTTGACTGAATCAGTTATTTTGTCTACCAATAATTGGTCGTTGTTTTGGATAAGCTTAATTTGTGGGGCAGTTTGTAGGGCAACGGCCTTTGATGTTTTTAGGTCAAATATACGTTTTTCAAAACGGTTTACATTTTCTTCAAAGTCACGTACTACTTGCATGGCCATTGGCTCATCTGAACTTTCAGCATCTTTATATAGGGCTGGCAGGGTCTCACTTCTCATCTCTGCTACAGCTTCTTCACCTGCTATGATATATCTTTCAAGATCTTTAAAATAGTCAATATTTTGCTCGTAAAGCTTGTCAAAAACCCCGATGTCTTTTAAAAGCTCCATGCGGGCTGTTTCTAATTGGGCAGAAATCTTATCGATTTGTGTTTCCATATTTTGGTATCTAGCCAAGTATTTTTCAACTTGTTTTTTTGGCCCACCAAATAATTTGTCAATAAGTGATTTTTCGCCAAAGTTTTGGATATCGACATCATTTACCTTTACAAGTAGGTCAGTCATCAGCTCTCCCACTTCTCCCGCATCCTTACTTCTTACCTCAGATAAGATTTGCTCAGAGAATTGGGCAATGCCTTTTTGGGCATTTGTCCCATAAACTGATGATAGTTGGGAATTCCTAAGGTCGATTTGATTTTTAATCTGGTCAATCTTTGCCCTATCTTCTGGGCTAATTTTTTCAACTCTTTTTTCAGTTACTTCTGCAATTTCACTTTTATCAAGGCTAATGTCTGTAGCAGACCCCTTGTTGTCCATAAGGTTGTCTAGTGAATAATCTGGCATAATAATATCTCCTTATTATTGTATTGTCGTATTTTTAACTCTATTTTCTTTCAATATATGTTTTCATTGAACTCGGGGGATAGGGCATAGGGGTAGCGGAGACCCCTTATTCCCTTTCCCCCGGGCCCCCTAAACCCATTTCTACGAAAACACGTTTCTACGAAACTTCTTCACGCTCCCACGTTAAGTTTTCGGGATAAAAGTCCAAAATCAATGGACTTTTATCTCCCACCGCCACTGCGTGGGGCATTAGCAGAGTATAAATTCGCTTTGCGAATTCTTTTTAATAAACACAAAGGAATTAGAATTAAAATTTATTAATTATTTTATTGCTTCCATTAATTCTAACATCACATCTATATTTGGCATTTGCATTATTTTGGTTACTTGGTCTGCCATGCCGTTTACGTTAAATTCGTCTGGATTTTCTGTTCCTGATACTATGGTCCTAAATCCGTGGTCTTTCCATGCGAGTGTTTGGATTTCCTTATCCATTAGGGCGTTTAGTCCTACTTTTCCCTTATCAGTTAGGGCTATATATACGTGGGATGACCATACTGTTGGCTCTGGGTAGAGGATTATGATGTCATCTCTGATTTGCTCATACATATCAGGCTCTTGTTTGGAAAATTCTAATAATTGAGATTCGTAGCCTGCTATGATTGGAAATGATCCCACTCCTTGGCGGAGAAATTGGTTAAACATATCTATGGATGATGTTTGCATATATCCAATTTGATTGTAAATGCGGGTGATGTCCTCTTTTACATTGTCAATGCTTGCTGTTGTTACTGGTTTATTGTCGTTTAAGGCATTTGCCAAAAGACCTAGGAACATGTTTCCTGAGTTTGACTCATTTGGGTCTGTAGTATCAACTAGTATTGGCCCATAGAGTTGGGAAAGACCAATATCTGCCCAAGTTTTTTCATCTTTCATCAGACCTGCAAGTTTGGTCATATCGACAAAGTGGACTCCATTTTCTTCATGGACTACACCTTGGTCTATGAGGGCATCTACTACTATTTTTCTGGAATATAGGACTATGGGAGTGTTAAAGACTATCTCATTTTGCAAGTCCTTGCCACCATTTTTCCTAAATAGCTCTAAGGCTAGTTGGCTGGATGGCCACAAATAGTCCTTGTCACTGGTATCTACACTTGCCATGGCAAGGGATCCTTCTTTTCTGTAGTCCATGCTTAGACCATAAGATTTCTTGGCCCTTTGCTTAAAGTCTTCATTTTCTACCAAGGGGATTTTTTCCCCACCTATAAATCCACTTATGGATACATCATTTGGCGTCTGATTTTGATAGTACATATAGCCGCCTGCACCAACTATTACTAAAAGAAGTACTATAAGTCCCCATTTTTTCTCTTTCATTTAATATCTCCTCCTAGCTTGATAGTTTGCTCTAATAGGTCTGTTTCGACCTCAAGTTTGTTGATTTTGTCCTTGTGGTAGGCATCCCTTTGGCTGGCAAAAATTTTTATTAATAAATCAAGTGATTCCTTGGTTTTTTCCTTTATATCATTAAACTTATCAGCACTGACATTTGCCCTATCTAGGTCATTGTAATTATCCACTATTTCACGAGCTGTGCCTATATAATAGTCTAGGAAATGCCTTGATTTACTGATTTCTTTTGGATTGTTTTCTAGGTAAAATTCTATGTCATTGGTGATTTTTGCAAGTTCATTTGTCTTTGCTTTTATGCTGGTATCTTTTATGCTTGCTGCAGCCTCTGTCAATTTTTTCTGATCTATTTGAAGTTTTTGGTAAATTGCCTTAATTTCTTCGGCATTTTCCAAGGCCTCGATCTCTGTGTTGCCTATCATAAGCTTTGGTTTGCTTATCAAATATACACCTGTATAGACCCCAACAGCCAAGATTGCTGCTACCAAAAAGTACCATTTTGCACCTATTAGGAGGCCAAAAAAAGTTATTAGTGCTGCAAGAAGTGCCCTAAAGTCCCTTCTACTGTCATTCATTAATTGTATCCTTTTACATTTTGGAAGGCCTTGATCATATCTGACCTGCCGTCAAAAACTCTTGCCCTAGACATTTGGGCAATTTCTTCTAAGTCGCTTTCTTTTGCATCCCCAAACATGATTGAAAATATTGGCACGTCATAGTCTAAGTCTTGGTAGCTAGCCTTTAGATCTTCAAAGCCTGCTGGACCATTTGGCCTGCCGTCGGTTAATACTACTATGGCTGGACTATAATTAGCCAATTTATCCTTATTGTCTTTTAGTATATCTACTGCTTGGATAATAGCCTCATACATAAAGGTTGATGTTTGTGGCTGGTAGTTACTTTCAAGGTCTTCATACATTTTATTTAAATTATCTGCATTACCTTCTGCTGTAATTATCCCAAGCACCCTATCAGAAAATGGTATAAGGGCTGTGTAGTCCTTGCTGGTACCTAAAAGTAGGTTTGCCCTTGCATTTTCAGGAACCAAAACTTGGTTCATGGCTTCAAGCATTTGAGTATAGCCGTTATTGTCATGCATAGAACCAGAATAATCTAGGACATAGATGGTAAAGGCTGGTTTTTTAAACTCTGTTTGGTACATATTTAAGGCTTCCATGATGACATCAGCTTTAGGAAGTCTAACAGGACTTAGGGTCTTGTCCAAATCAATGCCCCAATCTGCTTTATAGACTCCTCTATTTGCCTCACGCACTGTACCAAAGGCTGATCTTTTACCTGTTTGCTCAATCTTGCTTTGGGCCTCATCGCTAAGTAAATAATTTTGGAATTTTTTAAAGGCCTCTTCTTTTTGGCTATCACCCTTGTCAACATAGGCTAATGGCGAATCAGAAATAGATAGGCCGTCAGTTGGATAAACTAGGTACAAGGGCTCCTTGCCCTCTTCTTCTAGCTTTTGGTTGGTTGCAATAATTAGTTGCTCATAGTTGACCATGGCATCATAATCACCATTTAAAAACAAGTCCACAAGCCAGTTTGATGATCCTGATGAACGCTCTACGCCTGATAAAAGTGAGGTGATTTGCTCTTTGAGGTTTTCATCTGCTAGGTCCTCGCTAGTAAGACCTTCTTTTTCTTTTGCTAGAGAATTTAGAAAACCAAGATAGGCACTAGCCCCAGAGTTTGATTGGGTAGCTGAAGTCATAGTAAATTTGAGTTTGCCTGACTTTATAGCATCGATAATCTCAGAAGTTTCTACATCCCTATCCACAAAACCAAGGTCTTGGGCTAAAGATTTTTTGATACCAAAAACAATTGGAGACTGGGAAGTGGTTTCTGCATATTTTAATACGTGGTTAGTATCTCCCAAATTTAGCCAAATAGAGGAAGCTGGCCAAACTGCATCATATGTAATATCTTCTGTGCCAATCAGCCTCATAATATCAAGAGATCCCAGATAGTCAATCTCAATATTTTTCTTATTTGCCTTTGCATATTCCTCAATAATAGGTTCAAGTTCCTTATTTTCTGAACCTGCTACTATGCGAAGAGGCTCCCCACTGGTATAGGAGCTTTGAAAATCAGCATTGCTAGTAGTTTCAGAAGTTCCTCCACAAGAGGTCAAAATAATAAGTGATAAGAGAATAGTGAATATTTTTTTCATAAGAGTTCTCCTTTAGTCTTTCTATTACAATTATACCTAATATTTGAACTTTTAATCGACAAAATTAAGGTATTTTACATACTTTTAACAAAAATTTAAGGGAATCTTTGATTTATGAAAAAATAAATAGAGATTTTAATAGAAATATTAGGTTTTTAAAAAAGAT
Organism: Anaerococcus martiniensis; assembly: GCF_043187485.1. Taxonomy (GTDB): domain Bacteria; phylum Bacillota; class Clostridia; order Tissierellales; family Peptoniphilaceae; genus Anaerococcus; species Anaerococcus martiniensis. Next base: position 1,166,838 of record NZ_CP171106.1, on the reverse strand, counting down.
AAACTAAAAATATGTTTAAGATAAAATTACAAAAAAATGCGACGTAAACCGCCGCAGATAGGTAAAATTATTTGTTTGTAGGCTAGACCAGTGCGATTTAGAATATGTGCTAAGTCTTTGAAATACTGGTAAATATTATATTGATTCATCATTAATGGACAAAGGGATTATAAAACCTACCTCCATTAACAAAGAATAAATATATGCCAAGTATTGTAATCAAAGCAGAAATCACAATAGCAAATATATCTATTTTTCTAAAGGGCCTATATGAGTACCAAGTTCTTGTGTTTTCTTTGCCAAAACGTCTAAGTTCCATGGCTTGGCTAATGGTTTCTATACGGTTTAGGCTATCAAAAATTAGGGGCCAGACTATATTTGAAGATGATTTTATCCTCTCTACTAGACTTGCTTTTTTGCTCATCTCTATACCCCTAGCTTGGCTGGCTAATTTTATGTCATTGTATGATTCTTGGATATCTGGGATATACCTTAGGGCTAGGGCAACTGCATAGCTTACCTTGTAGGATACTCCGACTTTATTTAGGCTTGATGCAAATTCACTAGGGCTTGTTGTAAAAATGAATATTAATGCAAGCGGTATGGTTGAAAAATATTTTATAGCAACATTTAGTTCATAAAAAAGCTGCTCTTTTGTTAGAGAATACCTGCCCCAGCCTTGCCTAATAACAGTCCTGCTATTATATAAGTTTACACCGTATTCTGGCTCAAAAATATAGATTGCAAGTAGGTTTAGGATTGCAAAAACTAGGACAAACTTGACCACAAAACTAACCGCATTCCAGGGAATTTCAGCTAGTCTAAATAAAATTAGAGAAAAGATTGTTACAAAAAGTAAAAATCTTGTATCGTAGCTTGTCATAACTATGATTGAAAGCATGAGAAAACAAATCAGCTTTGTAGTTCCAGATAGCCTATGAATGATAGTGTCATTTTCTATGTATCCTAGGATTTTATCATTCATAGCCCGCTCCTTTCGTAGCTAATAAATTTCTCTATAAATTCTTCTGGGTCATAGTCAATGCTTCTAGCAAGTTTTGAAAGTGAAGTTTCTGCTAGCGAAGCATGATTTAAGAGATTTACATTGGAAAATAAGGCTTTGGGACTGGTATCTGCTAAGAGTGTTCCATCTGCAAAGACCAATGTCCTTTGGGTATACTCTTGGATTAGGTGCATATCATGGGAAATCATTAAGATTGTAAGCTTATATTCCTGGTTTAGTTTTTGAATAAATTCCATTATTTCTGTATAGTGCCTGTAATCTTGACCAGCTGTTGGCTCATCTAGGATGATTACTTGTGGGTTTAATATTAAAATTGATGCAATGGTTACCCTTCGTTTTTGACCATAGGAAAGGGCTGATATAGGCCAATTTCTAAAGGGATAAAGACCACAAATTTTTAGTATTTTTTCGCATTCTTCTTCGATTTTCTCATCACTTGCCCCACGAAGTTTTAAACCAAAGCCCACTTCTTCTTTGACATTTGTCTTTGAAATCATAGCGTTTGGATTTTGCAAAACGTAACCTATATTTTCTGCAATTTCTTTTATGGAGAGATTTATAGTATCTATATTATTTAAGATAATCTGCCCAGATGTTGGCCTTAAAAATCCACATAGTAGCTTGGCAAGGCTTGATTTGCCTGCTCCATTTGGACCGACTATGCTCACCACTTCGCCTTGGTTGATTGTAAAATTAACATTATCAAGGATTTGATTGTTTTTTTCATAGGCAAAGGATAGCTTATCTACTCTAAGAATCTCATTATTTTCTCTAAGTTCCTTTGATATTTCAATCTTATCCGCCCAGTTTTTTACCAAGACTAGTTGATCTTGATTTAGATCTGTATTTTCAAAGGATCCTAAATTTTTTATTTTGGATAAGTCTAGACCTGCATATTGCAAGGCATTGATATAAAGGGGTTTTCTAACACCGATTTTTTCTAAAATATCAGATTTTAAAATTTCTGAAGGACTAGTATCCATCAAAATTTGCCCCTCATCTACTACCATTATACGGTCTGGGTTTAAGTTTAGGGCTTCTTCAAGCCTATGTTCAATGACGATAATTGTATAATTATACTTTTGGTTTAGCTGATCAATTAGCTTCATTGTAGCCATGCCACTTGCTGGATCTAGGTTTGCCAATGGCTCATCTAGCAGCAATATTGGAGTATCTGAAACCAAAACCCCAGCTAGTGACACACGTTGTTTCTGCCCGCCAGATATTTGATTGGGTTTGTGGGTCAAAAGATTTGAAATCTCAAGTCTATCTGCCCATTTTGATACAGTTGATTTCATCAAATCTTGGCTAACATTGTCATTTTCTAGAGAAAAGGCAATATCCTCTGCAACAGTCAGCCCCACAAATTGCCCGTCTGTATCTTGCAAAACTGTTCCAACTAAAAGAGAGATATCAAAAATGGTGGAATTTTCGATATCTTTATCTAGTATGCTCACTTTGCCAGTGATCTCCCCATCAAAAGTATTTGGTATTTGGCTATTTATGGCCTTGGCTAGGGTGGATTTGCCAGACCCACTTGGACCAATAATAACAATTTTTTCGCCCTTTTTAGCTTCAAAATTAATATTTTTTAAGGTTGACTCTTGCTGGGTTTTGTATTTAAATGTAAAGTTTTCAAATTTGATTTGTGTATTATTTTCCAATTTAATCTCTTCTTAAAGAATTTTCTGCTGTTTGTGTTTTTGTGTAGGCGATGATTAAAAGTGTTCCTAGGATTGCTACAGCTAGTGAATTTGTTAGGGCTGCTACGATTCCTTGAACAAAAACTTTATTTGCTGGTTCTGAATAAATAAGGATGTCTAGGACTGGCGCTACTACTGCCCAAGCAAGAATGTTTGTTAATAATTGTCCTATATTAAATCTTATAATGTCAGATTTTTCAAAAATGCCGTTGCTAATATTTATTTTTTTTGCAGCTAAGCCATATCCAAATCCAGTGATGCCAGATGAGATAACCCAGCTAATCCAAAGACCATAAGTCAATAAGTCCTTTACTCCGTGTCCTATAAGTCCTATTAGTCCACCTACTACTGGGCCAAAAAGTGCACTCATTAGTGCTAAAAATGGATATGTTGTTTCAAGAGAAGTGTTTGGTATCCCAATTGGTATGGATAGGAAACGTCCTAGGATAAAAAATACTGCAGCTCCTATGCCTACTGCTACGATTTTTGTGGTGGTAGATTGATTTTTATTCATTATTACTCCTAATTAATCTTTTCTACTTCAATGGTCCAGCTAGACCCAGTGCCAATTTGATAAGTTTCTGAGAAATTGCTTTGATTAATTGCAATTCCTAAGTTTATAAGGGAGTTTATATAAGCTACAACTTCACCTTGTTTTACATCTGAGAAGCTGTGTCCGTATATGATTTGATTTTCATATTTTTTTGTATCATCGTGATAGATTTTGATCTTTATCGCATCACCAGTATTGAATCCATTTTCCTCAAGCATTTCTTGGGGGATATTTGTCCACAGTGAACCAAAGCGAATATCTAGTATATCAACCGTTCCATGGATTGTGCCATTTTCTACATAGGCCTCTTTAATTTCTAAAGTTTCTATATTATCTACATTAAAATCTTCGAGTGTTTCATAATATGCCTTGTCTGATGCAATCTTTGCTCCATTGTATGAATATACATCACGTCCGTGGAAGGTGTGACTTTTTTCAGAAAAAGGTAGGCGATTATTTTTTTCATCAATTATTTTTGCAGACTCTATGCCAATGTATTTTTTAATGTGTGAAAGTGTACCGTTATCAGGTGTGATAACAAAATGACCAGTAGCAGTTTTTACAGCAATACTTTTTCTTTCAGAGCCAACACCAGGATCGACAACTGATACAAAAACAGTATTTTCCGGCCAATATCTAATAGTTTGGATAAGTCTATAGGATGCTTCAAAGATATTATATGGTTTGATGTCATGGGTTAGGTCATCTACTTTTATGCTTGGATCGACAATATTAGCAACCCCGTGCATAGCAGAAACTGCCCCATCAGCTAAACCAAAATCGGATTGAATAACTAATAATTTGCTCATAAATACTCCTTAATTTATATATGTATATTATAACTTCTAATTAATTATTTTCCACATGACATAATTTATCTAAGCTCTACTTATATATAGAAAGATTCAGCAATTCTTCCCGATATTTATATAAATTTGTAATTGCCAATAGGAATTTGGGGAAAGGTCTGGGAGTCTCGCCTTTTCGATATCTCAAATATGCGGACTCAATTAATGTAAAATATCAACTTTAGGCCAATAAAAATAGAGAGAATGAATCTCCCTATTTCTAAAGCTGCTTTGCCCTCATATATCTCATTGGACAGTACATGGCCCATGTTGTATTTTGTAGTAGGTCCGCCCCAAATACTATCTTTACATCACCCTCATTAAGATTTGGGTTTAGGCTAGCACTAGGCAGGCTTATTCTATCATCGTCTATTTTAAAGGTTAATTTTGTTTCATAACTTAGTTTTTCATTGCCAAGGCCTAGCATTTCAATAGTGCTTGCTGCATCCTTATCCTTCAATATCTTATCAAAAATATCTTGGCTAACTGTTGTGATTGGTTTTGAAGTATCTATGCCTGCAAGGATTTTTTCACCTTCAAATTCTACATATATTATAGGCAAATTATCAGATTCCTTGCTAGAATTTTCCCTAAAATCATCCACTTGGACCTGAAAGTCATTGGTTTTTAAATCTCCTCTAAAGCACAGTTGAGAAATGATATTCCAACCTAGGATAAAATCTGCTGGATATTTGTTGCCTGTTGGGTCTTCTGGCAGGTCAAAGGAATCATCATTTGCTACAATGATTGGTGCAGACCCTATTTCAAGACCTCCAAGGCGAAGATTTACCCTAGCCCTTCTCCAGCCACGTTTTTCATCAATTGGCTTACTATCTATATAAGTAATGTCAATCTTATCTGCAATTGATTTTTTTAAAAGACTGTTGCCTTTGGTGTCAAACATTGCTGTTACAGGCTCGCCCCCAACTGACGCATTTAATAATATGAAGTTCAAGTATTTTTTTTCTGACAATTCTACCTGTGTAAAATTCATTATTGCTCCTTTTTATTTATAATCTTAATTAGTTTTATAGTATCCTCATCTGTATGAAATATATAATCTGTCTCATTTTCTGCATTAAATACAAATTTCACCAGATTATTTTCTATTTTTCCATCAATTTTTAGCCTACCCGGGTTTTGGTTTTTCTTATCCATTTTCTTTAGCTCATCTAAGCTTGCACCCACATAAAGGTTACCCACGGATATGTCAGAGCTATTGTCTGACTTTATGCTAATTATTTGCCCATCTTTGGGAGAAATTGCATTTTCACCAGTATTTTTTATTTCAAAATCCAGTCCGTAAACTTTTGTATGATCTTCTATATCATTAAGAAGTGGCGAGTAAATCTTTGTTGTGACTACTTGTACTGGGTCAAGTTTTTCCAAATCCTGGTCAATATTTATATCAGACCCTAATAATTGCTCCAAGTCCCTTATAGTCAAGGGAAAGCTAACATTTTGGCCAAATATTACAAATTCCCCATTTTTATAAGCCTCATCTCTCATAAATTTTTTAGAAAATATTGCAGCTGAGCTTAGTTTATCATCCTTGAAATAAAGGGAAACATAATTTTTTTCTGTATAATAATTTATAGTTTTTTCATAATTCATAGTGGCCTCAGCTGTGCGGATATCCTTTAGGGATTTACTGGCCTTTTGGTAGGAATCTCCCCATTTTAAACCGCCTATGGAAAAATCTTGATTTTTGCCATTGTTATTATTTATATAAAGCTCGATTATCTTCCCATTTTTTATATCAATTGGATTTGTACTTGTATTTTTAAATGTTGCTCCAAGATCAATGGTGCTACTTTTTAAATTTGCCATTTGCTGGCCACTTTTGCTCATTTTTTGGTAGGTAAATTCTTCTTCATTAAGTTTTATACCATTTTGCTCAAAGTCTTGATAATCTGCTGGCAAAGAAAAAGACTGACCATCTAGGAAAAATTTATCAAAATCATTTTTACTAATCTCTAAGGGGGCTAAAGTTTTCGCTTCTTTTGCTGGTTCATTATTTTTTTGCCCGCAAGAAGACATAAAAATCATCATTAAAATATAAAAAAACTTCCTCATCTTTAACCCTCCTTTTTCTTATTATACAATATTTTTAAAAAAATTACCTTTGGGATATAAATATATTAATATAATAATTTTCTTAAAAAATCGCTATTTTACGCCAATGCAACCAGCAGTTGACAAATTTCAAAAGCCAATTGCTGGTATGTAAAAACAATTTTTAATAAAATGATGGTAGAAAAAATAAAGGAGGATCTTATGATACTAGCTGATAAGATTATAAGTTTGAGAAAAAAAGAAGGAATGACTCAAGAAGATTTGGCTAGCCAAGTTGGTGTTAGCCGCCAGTCAGTTTCAAAGTGGGAAAGTACTATGGCCATGCCAGATTTGGATAAGATAATGAAATTATCTAAAATTTTTGGGGTGAGTACAGATTTCCTTCTAAATGATGATTTGGGTATGGAACAAATAATAGTTGATCAAAGAGTTGAAGAAGTAGGTAAGACTATAGATTTGGATTTTCTAAATGAATATCTTGCTGCGTACGAAAAAATCGCAAAAATAATTACTCTAGCAACTGTCCTTGTTGTTACAGGACCTGTCGTATTTAGCCTTATAACAAAATTTAATCAAAATTTGGCCATAGTTGCCCTTTTAGGCATAGTTGCTATAGCTGTTGGCATCTTTATAAACACTGGCTTTATAGCAAGCAAATATGAATTTATAGAAAAAGAACCATACAATTTCTCCTACGGTGTTGAAGGGATTATAAAAAAAACCTTAGATGACTATCAACCAATTCTAAAAAGAAACATAATGATTTCCATAGCAATATTTATCCTATCACCAGCAATGTTTGTTTTGATGGATAATACAAGTTTTGATAATGACATAGTAGTATATTTATTCTTAATCCTAACTGCCCTAGCAGCAGGGCTTATAGCTTATACAATGATAAAATATTCTTCATATAGGGATATTTTAAAGTACAGGGATCCAAAAGTTCAGAAAAAAGAAGGTATATTAGGAAAGGCATCTGGCATACTTTGGGTGCTTACAGTTTGTATCTACCTAGCATACAGCTTTATGACAAACAATTGGTACAACAGCTGGATAATCTTTATTGTAGCAACCTTTATCCAAGTTGTAATAGCTATGTTATTTGACTAAATAAATCAAAAAAAGGACGAGCCTAGGCTCGTCTTTTTCCTTGTTTAAGTTTCAATAACTTTCCACTTATTTTTTGAATCTTCTAGCAAACCAATTATCAGTAGAATAATTTAGTATATTTCTCTTATATACTTTTTCTCCAAATCTATATACTAAGAATATTGTTACTATCAGAATAGCAATTGATATAAGCCCTTGACTTAATCCAGCATAGCCATTTAAAAGTCTAAGTGGCATAAAGAATGTTGATGCTAGTGGTATATAGCTTAGGACTTGTGTTAGCATTATATCCCCTCTTTTTTGGAGACTCATAGCTAGGAAAAATAATATAATTGTAACAAAAATTAAAGGTGTTCCCATCTTACCAGCATCTTCTACTTTTGTCGCAAATGATCCAAGCATACCAGCTATAACTAAGAATATAAATATACCTAGTAAAAATAAGGCTACAATCTCAGCAATAATACCATAAGAAGAACTTGTAAGGGTAAAGGATAGGTCTAACCCATCAAGCAGTCCCCTAGATTTAACTATGAAATATCCTATCAATCCAAATATCACATAGGTTATGATTTGTACAAACACAGCTATGAAGTTACCTAACATTTTCCCTGCAAAATAATCACCAGGTCTAACAGAGGAGAAAATAAATTCTATCATCTTTGTACCTTTTTCTGTAGCAATATCAGATAGAACTAGGTTAACAAAGCTCATTAGAACCATATACATTAAAAATATTAAGACAAAATATATTAGCTGACCAATCATCTTGTTGTCTGTTTTTTCATCTTCAATCTTGTTAATGATAGGAGTTTTGGCCAATATTTCTTCTTGGTCTTGATCTAAACTAGCATTTTTTGCATTTAATTGACTTTGAATTGTATTCAATGACTCTTGGAAAGTAAGGGTTTTTACCATATCTAAGTCTGAATCATTAAGATCAGCAACTATCTGCCCATTTTCTTCGCTAATTTTTGCATAGGATGTCACATCCTTAGAGTCTATTAGGCTATCCAGCTGATCTTCATCGATAAATTTATAATCTTCTTCATTGAAATATGGTTTTAGTTCTTCCGTTACAATCAATGCCATTGGGTTATCATCAGAATTTCCTGCAAAATAACCCCCTAGACCACCAATAATACCAAAAACAATAGGTAGGAGAATCATAGCCCAAAAAGCACCTGATTTTAGGTGAGTTTTTAGGGTTTCTAGCATTACAATTTTTACTCTATTCATGACTTTCCACCACCTTTGCAAAGATTTCGTTTAAGCTAGGAGCAGCTTGGCTAAATTGGGATACAAAACCGATATTTTGGTTTATAGCCTGGTATATTTCCTTACTATCTTCAGGTTCATTTAGATAAATATGCCAGAAATCTCCATCTTTAGTATAAGATTTCACTTTTCCATCGATTAGTGGAAGTAAATCTTTATCAGTTTCTACAATAACTTTCTCCCTTGGGAAGGTATTTCTAATCTCTGTTGGTGTACCATTTAGGACTATTTGTCCATTTTTAATCATAACCAGCTTATTGCAAAGTGCTTCCACATTTTCCATATTGTGGGATGAAAATAAAATTGTCATGCCCATTTGATTTAATTCTTTAATTATGTCTTCTAAAAGTCTAATGTTGTAAGGATCTAGGCCAGAAAGTGGCTCATCTAGGATAACAAATTCTGGTTTATAGATAACTGCTGCTAGTAGTTGGACTTTTTGCTGGTTACCTTTTGATAGGGATTTGATTTTGTCAGTTAGTTTTCCCTTAATTTCAAACCTATCAAACCATCTATTAAGCTCATCACTAGGTATTTTGTCCATTTGGTTGAGTTTTGCAAAGTATCTGATTTCTTCTTCGATAGTTTTTTTAGGTGATAGGGATCTTTCTTCTGGCAAAAATCCAATTTTTTCTAGAGGAACATCCTTTATAGGCCTACCTTCATATGTAATAGATCCAGTGTAGTCATCAAAAAAGTTCATTATACACCTAAACAGTGTAGACTTACCTGCACCATTTTGGCCAATTACACCAAATACATCTCCTTTTTCAACCTTAAATGACACATTATCTAGTGCCTTAAGGCTGCCAAAGGATTTTGATACATTATTAATTTCTATCATAAGCATTCCTTTCTATTTTCTCCAATAAAGATTATATCACATTTAAAAATAATTTGTTATAAATTAAAATAATTAACTTTAGAATGAATAAAAAAAAACTGGTACAAGTATGTACCAGCTTTAATTATTCTAAATCTAAATCTGAATAGTCACCTGCTAGGAGTTTGTCAATGTCTTTTACTCCCATTTCGTGAAGCAGGTCTTCAATTTCCGCATTGTTTGATTCTATATCAGTAATTAGATTTTCTAATTCATCATCATTCATATCATTTGTTGTGATATTTTCTTCTCCAGGAATTTTGCCTGGTAGGTCGATTACAAAGTCATCCCCATTACCAGTTGAAAAACTAACTGGTCTGCCGTTTTTATTTGTATCTACCTTGTTATCTCTTTTATCTTCTAAACTCATTTTTTGCTCCTAATTTTTATTTTCACTTAAAATTTTCTTTAAATACTTACCGGTATAGGACTTTTTGTTCTTGGCTATCTCTTCTGGAGTACCGCAGCCTACTAACCTACCTCCTCCATCTCCACCTTCTGGACCAAGGTCTATTAGATAATCAGAAACTTTTATAACATCTAGGTTGTGCTCAATTACAACTACTGTGTTATTTTGATCGACTAGTCTATTCAAAACATCGATTAGTTTGTGAACATCAGCCATGTGCAGTCCCGTTGTTGGCTCATCTAGGATATAAAGTGTTTGTCCAGTGCCAACTTTTGCAAGTTCTGTGGCAAGTTTTACCCTTTGGGCCTCCCCACCAGATAACTCTGTGGATGGTTGGCCAATTTTTATATATCCAAGCCCTACATCATATAAGGTTTGAAGTTTTCTGACAATTGGAGCATGATTTGCAAAAAATTCTATGCCTTCCTCAACCGTCATATCCAAAACTTCTGATATATCCTTACCCTTATATTTTACCTCTAGTGTTTCCCTATTGTAGCGTTTGCCATGGCAAACTTCACAAGGTACATAAACATCAGGTAGGAACATCATATCAACTTTGATTGTACCATCACCCTTACAGGCCTCACAACGACCACCCTTTACATTAAAGGAAAATCTTCCCTTTGTGTAGCCTTTCATTTTTGCTTCATTTGTCATTGCAAAAACATCACGGATATTGTCAAAAACTTTTGTATAGGTAGCCGGATTTGAACGAGGTGTACGGCCTATTGGCGATTGGTCAATGGCTATTACCTTATCAATTTGATCAAGACCTAGTACTTCATCGTGCTTTCCTGGGCGGACCTTAGTCTTATTTAACTTTTTGGTTACTGATTTGTATAATATTTCATTTATCAAGGAGGACTTACCAGATCCAGATACCCCTGTCACAGATGTAAGGACACCTATTGGGATTTTGACATCAATACCCTTTAGGTTATTTTCAGAAGCTCCCTTAATTTCTATAAATTTTTCGCTAGTTCTGCGCTTATCTGGGATTGGGATAAATTTTCTGCCTGATAGATAGTCTCCAGTTATTGATTTTTTTGATTTTATAATATCTTTTACAGATCCTTTTGCTACAACCTCACCACCATGAACACCCGCTTTAGGTCCTATATCAACTATAAAGTCGGCCTCACGGATGGTATCTTCATCGTGTTCTACAACTATTAATGTATTTCCAATATCTGTTAGATTTCTTAGGGATGTTATCAATTTGTCATTGTCCCTTTGGTGAAGTCCTATTGATGGTTCGTCAAGAACATAGCAAACTCCAACTAAACCTGATCCGATTTGAGTCGCTAGCCTTATCCTTTGACTTTCTCCACCAGATAAGGTTGATGCAGAACGGCTTAGGGTTAGATATCCAAGACCTACATCGTATAAAAACTTAAGGCGGGATTCTATTTCTCTTATTATAAGCTCTGCAATATTTGCTTTCATTTCTGATAATTCTAGGTTTTTAAAGAATTTTACAGAATTTTCTACTGATAATTTTGTAAGGTCAGATATATTAGTTTCATCAATCTTGATTGATAAAACTTCTGGTTTTAGCCTATCTCCATGGCAGGTTTTACACTCTTCCTCTCCCATAAATTCTCTAAATCTTTTTCTTTGGGTTTCAGAATTTGTTCTCTCATACCTGTCTGCAAGATTTGTAACCGCTCCTTCAAATTTGCCCTTATATCTTTTTCTTCCTGAAAATCTAGAGTCAAAAACAAAAGATAGGTCATATTTTGTACCATAAAGTATATCGTTGATCATTTCTTTTGGTGCATTTTTAAGTGGCTCATCATAGGAAAAATCATAGTGGTCTGCTATGGCGCGGATTGTTTGATAATAGTAAGAATCCTTAGCAGATCCACTATAAGCATCTACTGCATCTTGGTTGATAGATAGGTTTAAGTCTGGAATTACTAGTTCTGGGTCAATTTGTAGGTGAAAACCAAGTCCATTACAATCTGGACACATACCTAGAGGTGCGTTAAATGAAAACATATTTGGTGTAATTTCAGGAAGTGAAACGTGGCCATCTGGACAAGCAAGTTTACTACTTAGCATAAAAGATTCACCGTCAATTACATCTATTAAAATAATCCCATCCGCTAGGCCTAGGGCGGTTTCTAGGGAATCAGTTAACCTTGATTCTATACCTTCTTTTATAACAATCCTATCTACTATAATTGAAATATCGTGCTTTTTAGTTTTGGAAAGTTCTATATCTTCTTCCAAATCGTGACGCTCTCCATCTATAACTACCCTTACAAACCCTTGTTTTTGGATGTTTTCTAGGGCTTTTTTGTGTTGACCTTTTTTGCCGCGTATCATTGGGGCAAGGATTTGGATTCTTGTTTTTTCAGGTAATTCTAGGATTTTATCCACCATTTGGTCGATTGATTGGGCCTCGATTTTTTTGCCACATACTGGGCAATATGCATCCCCTATTCTTGCATATAAGAGCCTATAATAATCATAAATCTCAGTAACTGTTGCTACTGTAGATCTAGGGTTTCTGTTTGTAGTTTTTTGGTCAATAGATATAGAAGGAGAAAGTCCCTCTATGCTATCCACATCTGGTTTGTCGACATTGCCCAAAAATTGTCTGGCATATGATGATAGACTTTCTACATAGCGCCTTTGCCCTTCTGCATAAATAGTGTCAAAGGCTAAAGTGGACTTTCCTGATCCGGAAAGCCCTGTAAAAACTATCATTTCATCACGTGGCAGGGTGATGTCGACATTTTTTAAATTGTTGGTGCGGGCACCTTTTATAACTATGTCGTGTTCAGTCAAATTATGCTCCTACGAAATTTTCTTTCATATGTTTAATCTGATCGCGGATGTTTGCAGCTCGTTCAAAGTCAAGCTCTTCTGCGGCCTTATACATCTGACTTTCAAGATTAATTATTATTGTATCTATATCTTCTCTATTAAATTCTTCTATTTCAGCTTCTTCAGCTGCCTTTGTAACTTGAATCATTTCCCCGATATTTTTTCTAATAGTTTGTGGGGTGATGTTATTATCTTCATTAAATTTCATTTGGATGTCACGGCGGCGGGCTGTTTCATCCATGGCTTTTTTCATTGATTTTGTAATATTATCCCCATACATGATTACATGGCCCTCGCTATTTCTAGCTGCACGGCCGATGGTTTGAATAAGGGATGTTTCTGAACGTAAAAATCCTTCCTTATCAGCATCAAGGATTGCAATTAGACTTACTTCTGGTATATCAAGACCTTCTCTTAAAAGGTTGATGCCGACTAATACGTCAAATTCTCCTAAACGCAATTCACGGATAATTTCAGATCGCTCTATGGTTTTTATATCTGAGTGCAAATATTTTACTTTTATGCCATTTTCTGTAAGATAGGTAGTTAAGTCCTCGGCCATTTTCTTGGTTAAGGTTGTAACCAAGGCCCTATCTCCTTTTTCTGTTGTCTTATAGATTTCTTCAATTAGGTCATCTATTTGATTTTCTGTTGGTCTGACCTCTACTATTGGATCAAGTAGTCCTGTTGGACGGATAATTTGTTCAACCAATTCTCCACCAGTCTTATCCATCTCATATGGGCCTGGAGTTGCTGAAACGTAAATGGCTTGATTTACTAAGGACTCAAACTCATTAAATTTTAATGGTCTATTATCAAGGGCTGATGGCAACCTAAAACCATAATCAACTAAATTTTGCTTACGAGCCCTGTCCCCTTCATACATACCCCCAACTTGAGGGATTGACACGTGGGATTCATCTACCATTATTACAAAATCTTTTGGAAAATAATCGATTAATGTGTACGGTCTACTGCCCGCTGGCCTTTGGCTTAGGTGTCTAGAGTAATTTTCAATGCCTGAACAAAAACCAATTTCTTTTAGCATTTCTATATCATATTTAGTTCTTTGTTCTAGCCTTTGGGCTTCTAATAATTTATTATTTTCGTTAAAATATTTTAACTGTTCTTCTAATTCCTGCTCGATAGTCACTATGGCACGTTCTGTTTTTTCACTAGTAGTAGCATAGTGGCTGGCAGGGTAAATGTAGGCGTGGGATAATTTTGCAGTTACTTTGCCTGTCAATGAGTCAAATTCGGAGATTTCTTCTATTTCATCGCCAAAAAACTCAAAGCGAATAGCCTTTTGGTCAAAACCTGCTGGGAATACATCAAGGATGTCTCCACGTTTTCTAAAAGTTCCCCTATCAAAGTCGACGTCATTTCTAACATATTGAACATCGATTAGCTTTCTCATAACTTCTTCCGGGGCTATCTCTTGGCCAGGTCTTAGAGAAACAACAAGCTCTTTATAATCGATTGGGTCACCCAAACCATAGATGCAAGAAACTGATGCGACAATTATTACATCACGGCGTTCAAAAAGCGCCATAGTTGCTGAGTGGCGCATCTTATCAATCTCATCATTAATTGAAGAATCTTTTGCAATATAAGTATCAGTTGCTGCAACATAGGCTTCTGGTTGGTAGTAATCGTAGTAAGAAACGAAATACTCCACAGCATTATCCGGGAAAAATTCTTTAAATTCTGTAAAAAGTTGGTAGGCCAAGGTTTTATTATGGGCTAAAACCAAGGTTGGCCTTTGCACTTCTTCTATAATATTTGCCATGGTGAAGGTCTTACCAGATCCTGTTACACCACGGAGGATTTGATGTTTTTTGCCCTGATTTATACCATTTGCAAGGGTTTTGATAGCCTCAGGTTGGTCACCCCTTGGCTTATAATCAGAATTTATTTTAAATTTTTGCAAAGATTTATCCTTTCTTAAATAAAAAGGCTAAAATTTACATTTGCCTTTAAAATTTTATATATGATAGGCCAGTTTTTTGACTAACTCTGACCTTTGTTTTACTATTACTTTCTATTAAAATATACTATTTTTAGGCTAATATTCAATGAAGCTCTGATACTTATACTAATATTGTAATCTTTGCTAATATAATAAATTAATTAATAAAAACAATTTATTTAGCTAGTTAACTTTTATTTTTCTCTAATTTTGTTTAAATAACTTAAATTGGGTATATTATTGAATACACTTTATTAAGGAGGAGTTTTATGAATATTCAAAAATTAAAATATGGAGCATCTGCTCTTGCCATAGCAGCTATTCTTACAGCATGTGGCGGAGAAAATGCTCAGCAAGCTAAAGAAGATGCTAAAAGTGCTGCAAATAATACAGAAGCAGCAGTTACAGAAGAAGTTGATAAAGCAAAAGACAATGTAGAAGAAAAAATCGACGACCTAAAAACAGGTATCGAAGAAAAAGAATTTGCTATTAGCCTTGATGATGCAGTAGCAAAATTCAAAGAAGCTTTCGATGATGATAGCATAGAAATTTCTTCTGTTGAGCTTGACGAAGATGACGGAAAATACACTTACGACATAGAAGGATTCAAAGAAAACAAAGAATATGAAGCAAGTATCGATTCTGAAAGTGGAGAAGTTTTAGCTAAAGAAGAAGAAAATGACGATGACAATGATGACATGGATGATGATGTAGCAATTGATTTTACAAAAATCATAAGTCCAAAAGAAGCTATGGCAAAGGCTTTAGAAAATAATACTGGATATGTAAAGTCATATGAAATCGACCATGACGATGACAGAATTGTTTATGAAATAGATATAGAAGATGGAGATGATGTTGAGCTAGATGCTGAAAGTGGAGACATCCTTCACAAATAATCAAAAAATTAAGGACCTGTAATGGTCCTTTTTTATTACATTGATCTAAAATCAGTTCCACGTCTACTATAAATATAAAGTCCAAGACCTATAAAAAATACAAAAAATCCTAATCCGCCCCTCTTATTAAAAAACATAAATACGGATAAGATTATTAAAACTACGCCAATTATACTTTCTAATTTTGTTTTTTTCATAATTATTCTCCATAATTAAATATGTACAACAAAACCTCCCAGCTGGGAGGTTTTTTAATGGTTCTTATCTAGGCACATAATTTCTGTCATTTTCTGATTTTTTACCGAATGCATAAACAGCAAGTCCGATTAGTAGTACGAAAAATCCCTTGCCTCCTCTGCTATCAAAAAACATATATACTGAGAAAAGCATAGCGATAATACCGATTATTTTTGCAATTTTTCCTGTTTCCATAATAATTCCTTTCTTAAATCATTCTTAGATTATTTATACCCAAAATAAAAAAATCTGCAAAATGGAGATTTTTCATAATTTAATAAGTCTTATGAGGGTTATTTGTTTCATCAGTTTTAAAGGCAAATACTAAAAATATTATACCTAATATAGCACCTATAATTGCAAAAGGTATTTCATTTCTTGTATAAGATAAAATTGCAACAGCAAACCATATTACTGCTAGGATAATTCTTAAAACTTTTCTATTCACTATTCTCTCTCCTTAAATTATTACAAATATTAAAAAAGACAAGATAAAAACAACTGCACCCAATATGTACTTTCTTGGAGACTTCCAAACCGCCATTGTGGTTTTCTTGCCTACAATAGGATATTTATTTTCCATGACATATGCTACAAGTGTATCAATAATTGTAAAAGCTATCAGGCTTATAACAAGTTTTGCTGACATCTGACCTTGATTTGCTAATAAAATTATTAAATGTACAAAAGCAAAGTATATGAATAAGACTTTTATATAATCCTTATCCAAGGATTTGTTTGACTTTGGCAGCATTCTTTTATAAGTAGCAATGCCAATATCCGTAGAGAAAATTGTAAGCAATGGGGTATTTACCGTTGCGATTGCTAGGTCAAGTGGGATTTTAATTGCACCCGGCATCATTAAAGAAACAAATATTATCATTAAAATAATACCCACGGTGTTAATCAAATATACATTTTCTGCTAGAATAAATTTTAAAAAGTAATTAGACACTTTGTATTTGCTAATTGATCCCATTTCTTTTTGGGAAAATATAGCTTGATTTAGGTAAAAGTTGCTTAAAATTATTATTAATATAAAAATAGTTAGGATTGAAAACAAGGTCTTTATTCCTATATTTAAATCAGTCTTGTAAAATAAAAACATTATTACAGCAACTGAAAGAATTAAAAGCAAGAATACCATTATTTTTTTATCTTTCCCAACATTAGTGCTAGTAGGTAAAGAGCCCAACAGGCATATTATTGGGATTATAAGAAAAATTAAGGGATAAAATTCAGCTGGTGCCTTTAAAACATAAGCTATGACTGCAAGAGGCAAAAATTTTCTTATTATGGAATCGATAAGCAAACTTAGGATAAATGATAAATTTACATCTTTGCGCCTTACTGGCAACTGGTAATACATAAGTGTGTTTTCAGTTGATGTATAAGTTTTTGCAAAATAAAATATAGTTGTAAATAGGGCAAATGATACAAAGAGTACAAGTTTTAAATCAAAATTGATACTTAGTAGATTTGGGTCTTTTTTGATTAAAAAATCCATACCCGTATATATTAATACAAGGCCTACAAAATATTTTAAGATTGTTCTCCTATCAAGCATATCCTTTAAAAAAACTTTTGTCATGGCCTACCCCTTAAAACTTTGTAAAATCTTTTCAGATGTTAGGCTGCTGTCGACCTTATTTTTTTCTGACAATTTGCCATGGTCTAGCAAAACATATGTATCGCAGGATTTAGTAATTGATTCTAAAATATGACTTGCCATAAAAATCGACCCGTATTTTTTGTAATCTTGCATAATTTTATAAAGAAATACAGATCCTTCAAAATCCAATCCATCCACTGGCTCATCAAGAATTACTAAAGGTAGTTTTAAACCTAGGGCTGCAATTATAAAAAATTTCTTTTTATTGCCCATGGAAAGTTCTTTTACAGGTTTGTTTATGTACTGGGTAAAATTAAAGTTTTCTATCATATAATTTTGATATTCTTGATCAATTTCCCTATTATAAACCTTATGCAAAAATTCATTGTATTCTGGAAAGGTCCAGTATTTAAAACTATTGTCTTCAGAAAATACAGCAATACGATTGAGTTTAAAATCCTCATTAGAAAAATCAATGTTTTTCCCATTAAAATTTATGCTACCAGCATCAAATTTGGGATGAATGTCAGTAATAGTTTTTATCAAGGTAGTTTTTCCTGATCCATTGCTACCAACAAGGGCAACTATTTCATTTTCTTCTATATCAAAACTACATCCATCCAAAATATTTTTATCAGTCTCATACCAAGATTCTAAGTTATCCACTTCCAATAATTTATTAGCCATATCAAGTCTCCTTTTGTTCTTTTTATACCCCGATTTTTCAAAATAAATTGTTTTTAACAAAATATTTTTATATAATTAAATCAAAATAATACAAATTCTATGAAAGGAGTTTTTATGCAAATTCGTGTTTTAAATGAAACTGATATAAAAAAAGTTATGGATATGAAGGCTGCTATTGAAGCTACAAAGGATGCTTTAAAAGCTTATTCAAGTGGTGGAGCAGATATTCCTCTTCGTGCAAATTTAGATGTAGCTGAGCATAAGGGACAATCTTTATATATGTATGGCTATGTGCCAAGCCAAAGTGCCTTGGGTGTGAAAATTGTTTCTGTTTATCCAGATAATATTGCCAAAAATCTTACATCTGTGCCTGCTACCATGGTTACTTTAGATAGTGAAACTGGTCAAGTAAATTCATTAATGGATGGAACCTACCTTACTCGCTTGCGTACTGGTGCCATTTCAGGAGCAGCTACAGATGAGCTATCAAATCCTGATAGCAAAATATTTGCTCTTTTTGGAACAGGCGGCCAAGCAGAAACACAACTTGAAGCAGTTTTGAATGTCCGTGATATTAAAGAAGTAAGGGTTTTTGATATTTCAAAAGATCGTGCAGAAGATTTCGCAAAGCGTATGAAAGAAAAATTTGAATCTGATTTTGAATTTGAAATTAAAGCCGTTGATTCAGCTGATCAGGCAATAGATAACGCAGATATCATCACAGCTGTAACTACCGCAAAAGACCCTGTATTTGATGGCACAAAAGTAAAAAAAGGTTGCCATATAAATGGTGTTGGTTCCTATACTCCAGAAATGAGCGAAATTCCAGAATATATAATTACAAATGCCGATAAAATATATGTAGATACCTTTGATGGTGCAGTGAGTGAATCTGGGGATTTTATAAAGCCAATCAAAAAAGGAATTTTTAATCCCGATAAGGATATTACAGGAGAACTTGGTCAAAAACTATTAGGTAAAATAGCCGGTCGTGAAAACCCTGATGAAATTACATTTTTTGAAACAACTGGCTCTGCTGTCCTAGACCTAGTTGTAGGGCAAAAAATCTTAGAAGCTGCCGAAAAACAAAATATTGGCCAAATTATTGAAATGTAGAAAAGATAGCCTAGCTAAGCTAGGCTTTTTTAAGTTGACTTTACATATATATATGATATAATGCTCATATGAACACATGTTCAAATTTAGTAAGGAGGTAACATGGATGAATCGATAAAAAGTGCGAGACTTGAGGATATAATGGAGCTTTCGGACCTTTTTAAGGTTTTTGCAGACTCTACTAGACTTAGGATCCTCCACAAGCTATTTAATGGTCCTATAAGTGTAGGGGTCATTGCTGATGCTCTTGATATGAGCCAATCAGCTATTAGCCACCAGCTTAAGTATCTAAAGGATAGTAACTTAGTAAAATCAGAAAGAAATGGCAAGTCTATATATTATTCACTTGCCGATGATCATATAAAGACAATTTTTAAAACAGGATTAGAACATATTAAAGAATAGGAGAATATAATGAAAGTAAAATACAAAGTAGAAAGTGATGACCTATGCCCAAATTGTGCAGCAAAGATTGAAGAGGCTGTTAAGAAAATTGATGGAGTGAATGATGCTAACCTATCATTCCTAACTTTGAAGCTAAAGATGGAATTAGCTGATGGTGCTGATGAAGATGCTATCTTTGATGAGGCTAATAGACTTGCTGATAAGCTTGAGCCAGGGACTGTCTTAGTGAGGTAGGATATGCTTGAGTCTATGACAGATGCTCACAAAAAGGAGCTTAGAAAACTTATAGCTATAGGTGTGTTTACTGCTATATTAGCAGTATTAAGTAATACTATAGGTGAAAATATATGGATTAAAGTAGGTTTTCTGATAGTCTACCTCATTTCAGCATGGAATATTTTGATAAAAGGGTTTAAGGGAATCATCCGTGGCCAGGCCATGGATGAGAACTTCCTTTTGACTATAGCAACAATTGCAGCCTTCTTCCTAGGCAAATATACAGAAGCAATTGCTGTAATACTTTTTTATAATTTTGGTGATTTATTTGAAAATATAGCAAGCCATAAGTCCCGCCAAAACATAGAAGGACTCCTAGACTTAGTGCCTGATGTGGCCAATAAGGTAAACCCAGATGGTTCTACTACAGAAATCGACCTAGATGATGTAGAAGTAGGAGATATCCTCCTGGTTCGTGATGGTGAGAAAATTGGTGTGGATGGTGTAGTTATAGAAGGTCACGGCCTCCTTGATACATCCTCTGTTACTGGAGAATCCATGCCAGTAGAAGCCGAAGTAGGGTCTGAGATTATATCTTCATCGCTTCTTACTGAAGGGATTATCAAAATGGAAGCCAAGAAAGAATTTGATGATTCTGTTGCAGCAAAGATTATGGAGATTATAGAAGATTCCGCAGAAAGTAAATCTCAAAGTGAAAAGATGGTAACAAGATTTGCCAGAGTCTATACCCCAATTGTTGTAGCTATTGCGCTTATAGTAGCTATCATCCCTCCCCTATTTTTTGGAGGAGATTGGTATGAGTCTATATTCTTGGCAGCTACATTTTTAGTAATATCATGCCCATGTGCCCTAGTACTATCAGTCCCACTAAGCTTTATGTCAGGCCTTGGCCTAGCTAGTGAAAATGGCATCCTTATAAAAGGAAGCCAGTATTTTGAAGGACTAAACAATGCCAAAGTCCTATTATCAGACAAGACCGGAACCCTCACTACAGGGAATTTCAAAGTAAAAGATATAGAATATTTTACTGACCATGATAGGGAAAAAATCCTCGATTATATATACAATATCGAGCTAATGAGTACCCATCCTATCGCAAAAGGGATAGTAGAAAGTCTAGACCGTGATGAAAAACATGATTTGTTTGAAGAAGTGACCAATGAAAAGGGCCTTGGTATAAGAGCTACTAGCAAGGATGGCGACCTAATCAAGATAGGTTCTGCTAGATTTATTGGCTATGATGGAGAAGAAAATGACAGGGCAATCTATGTATCTATAGATGACAAACTTGCTGCAAAAGTAATAATCGAAGATGAAATCAAAGACCAATCATTTGAAACTATAGAAGATCTTCACAACCATTTTGAAAATATAGCTGTAGTATCAGGCGATGGCAAAAATGCAGTTGAAGAAACAGCCAAAGAACTTGGCCTAGATGACTACTTTGCAGAAGTAATGCCAGACCAGAAGCTAGAAATTATGAAAGGCTACCAAGATAAAGGACTTCCTACAGTCTTTGTAGGAGATGGTATCAACGACGCCCCAGTCCTTACCAATGCAGATGTTGGTATATCAATGGGAGAAACAGCATCTGACCTTGCTATAGAATCATCCGATATACTCGTAGTTAACGGAGAATTTAGCCAGATGAGCAAGCTAATGAAAATCTCAGACCTTACCAATAGAACAGTAAGGCAAAACGTGATTTTCATAATGGCTGTCAAAATAGGAATCCTAATAGCAGGACTACTAGGATATGCAAATATGTGGGCAGCAATATTTGGAGATGTTGGAGTTACAATAATAGCAGTCCTATGGGCAATGAGGATATTGAAGAAAAAAGTTTAAAAATATTTTATATAATTATATAATAAAATAATTTGTTTATTCTAATTTTTTACTTCGATTCGGGGGATAGGGTTAAGGGGTAACGGAGACCCCTTACTCCCTTTCCCCCGGTCCCCCTATACCCTTTAAACCCCCACCGCCACTGCGTGGGGCAATGATTAGTAGAAGTTCGCTTCGCGAATTCTATTTTAGAAATTAATAAATACTCGACTTTTAATAATATTAAGAATTACAAAAATATTAGGATAAAATTTAAATTAAGAAAACTATTTAAAGTCCTACAAAGACAACTGATTAAAGACCTCATCCTCATACTTATTCCAAATTATAAATCCTTGAGTCTTATCTTCTGTGGCATCTTCTTTTTTATAATTATTATCTAATCTACTATCTTCATTAGGCAATAAAGATGCAGGTGTACCTGGTATATATAGATAATAATCAGCATCTGGCTTTATTCCCAAAGCAAAATCTACATTAAAATAAATATCATCATATCGTCCATATTCTGAAGTAATTTCAAAATTTTCAAGCTGCATTTTATAAACATTATCATTCATTTGCTCAAGAATTTTAAATTTTCCCTTAAAATCTGATGTATGGATTTCCTCACCCCTATGCCAAATCCAAGCATATTCTGTAAGACCAGCATCAAATCCATCATTTTTTATTTTCCCAAAATATGATCCTGTAAAGTTACCATCCTCAGTAAACTCAAGATTAGTCCAACCAGTATCTTCACCATAATTTCTTACAAGCTGCTGGCCATTTAGTTTTTCAAAAAGAAATTTTTGTAACTCTTCTAAACTCGGTCCTTTGCCTTCTTTCTCTTCTAAATTTACTATATCTGGAGTTTCTTTCTTTTCTCCTTCACAGCTAGTTAATAAAAATATGGATATAAGCAATAAAATTATTTTATTTCTATAAATTTTTAATCTTCCCATCAATTTTCAATTTCCTTTTGTATTAAATTTTTCTTTAAATCTTCATGCCAAAATCGCATATAAATCTCCTTTATATATCTTAAAATGTATTATACTACATTTAAAATATTGATTTTATAATATTTTTTTCATAAAAATATAAAATATCCTTGCAATTTTTATAACTATGTCCTATAATGTAGGTGAAGCTAGGGGTGCTTCATAGCTGAGAGACTTTGGTCAACCCTTAAAACTTGATGCGGCTAATACCGACGAAAGAAAGCTAACTATAAAGCTAAGTTTTAAGACTCTCTCAGTAGAGTCTTTTTATTTTATAAAATTTAAGTCTCTTAGATAATTAAATATTTTTTAAGTTGAGAGTGCACTAAGCGCGAAGGGGCATACCACCACGGGTATGGTATTTCCTTCGCGCTTTTTTTGATGAGGAGGTGAAAAAATGATAAAAGTAAACTCTAAAAATTTTGATTTTTTAGAAAATGAAAGTCTATATGATTTGCTAGAGCGTGCTAACTTTAACCCAGACTTTGCAGCTGTAGAAGTTGATGAAAAATTAGTAAAAAGAGAAAACTTCAAAGATTACTTTTTACAAGATAAAGCAAAAGTCGAGGTTTTTTCATTTGTTGGAGGAGGTTAAAATGGATGATATTAGAGAAAAAGTTTTAAAAAGACAAGATCCAAAAGTAAACGAAAAGCTAAAAAATGCTAAGGTTTCTGTTCTAGGATGTGGTGGTTTAGGGTCAAATATTGCTATGACCCTAGCCCGCGCTGGTGTGGGCGAGCTTTACCTTTATGATTTTGATACTATAGAATATTCTAATCTAAATCGTCAAAATTTTACCATTGATGAGCTAGGAGGAGATAAGGCTCTTTTAACTAAAAAGAAAATTAAGTCCACTCTTCCCTATGTAAAGTGCCACAACCAAAATATCTATCTAACAAATGAAAATGTGCACACTATAGCCCATAAGACAGATATATTTATAGAAGCCTTTGATAATAAGGAATCAAAAACTATGCTATTTGACTACTTTGTAGGCAGAAAAGATAAATATCTTATCACAGGCACAGGAGTGTCAGGTCTAGGTGAGCTTAGCGATATAAAAATAAAGCAAATAGATAATGTTACTTTGATAGGTGATTTTACTTCAAATCCAGATCAAGGATTATACCTTGCCTATGTAGGAATCATAGCAAATCTTGAGGCCTTAACAGCTATAAAAATTCTAACAGGAGATTATAATGGAAAATAAAGACTATTTAGAGCTTGGTGGTAAGAAATTTACATCAAGGTTTATACTAGGAAGCGGGAAATATTCCCCAGAACTAATCGATGCTGCCATAAAAAGTGCGGAAGCTCAAATGATAACAGTAGCATTAAGAAGAGCAAACACAAAAGAAGTGGCAAATATATTAAATTACATACCAAAAGATGTTACAATCATTCCAAATACATCAGGAGCGCGTAATGCAGACGAAGCTATCAGAATTGCAAGACTTGCTCGAGAAATGGGTTGTGGTGATTTTGTAAAAATTGAAATCATGAGAGATATTAAATATTTACTGCCAGATAATGAAGAAACATTAAAAGCTACTGAAATTTTAGCAAAAGAAGGCTTTATAGTCCTTCCTTATATGTATCCAGATTTAAACTACGCCAGGGATTTAAGAGATGCCGGTGCAGCATCAATAATGCCACTTGCTAGTCCTATCGGATCAAATAAGGGACTTGCTACAAAAGACTTTATAAAAATAATTATAGATGAAATCGACCTACCAATTATTGTTGATGCTGGAATAGGTACTCCATCACAAGCAGCCGAAGCAATGGAAATGGGAGCTGCTGCAATTATGGCAAATACTGGTATAGCAAGTGCTGGAGATATAACTAAGATGGCAGAAGCCTTTAAATTAGGCATACAAGGTGGCAGACTTGCATATCTTTCAAAACCAGGACGTGTACTGGACTCTGGAGCAGATCCATCAAGTCCATTAAGGGATTTTTTTGATTAATATGAATATAAAAAATGTAGAAGAATATTTTCCAGGAATGGATATAATCGATTCAGATATAAAGGAAGAAATCGATACTATATACGAAAAAGTTAAAAATTTTAAAGTTACAAATGATGATATAAAGTCATCTTTAGACAAAGATAACTTATCCTACCAAGATTTTTACAATATTTTAAATGACAAAGATGGTATATTTTTAGAAGCCATGGGAGAAAAGGCACGTCAACAAAGAATGAGATACTTTGGTAACAATGTTAATCTCTTCTCCCCAATCTATATAGCAAACTACTGCGAAAATTCTTGTAAATATTGTGGTTTTAGGGCGCAAAGTGATATTAAAAGGGCCAAATTAACCTTTGATGAAATAGAAGCAGAAATGGCAGCCCTTGCTGCAACAGGTATAGAAGATGTACTTATTCTTACCGGAGAAAGCGAAAAATTTTCCTCAATCGATTATATAGAAAAATCTTGTGAAATAGCAAAAAAGTATTTTAAGGTAATAGGAGTAGAAATATATCCTGCAAATGTAGCAGATTATGAAAAATTAAGAAAGGCTGGAGCAGACTTCGTAACAGTTTTTCAAGAATCATACAATAAAAAAACATACGATTTTTACCACCCAGCAGGACACAAAAGATCATTTAATTATAGGATTGATACTCAAGAAAGAGCAATAATGGGAGGCATGCGAGGAGTAGGTTTTGGAACACTATTTGGTTTAGGAGACCCAATAGAAGAAGCCTTCAAACTAGGAATCCACGCAAGCCTAGTTCAAAAAAAATATCCAGAAGCAGAAATAGCCATATCCCTGCCTAGAATAAGACCAACCCATGGTGCAGATGAAAGTTTAATCTTTAAAAATCTAGTAGAAGATAGGGAATTTTTCCAAATCATGCTAGCAATCAGGATATTTTTACCATACGCATCCATCACCCTATCCACTAGAGAATCAAGAGACTTTAGAAATCTAGCAGTAAAATACGCAGCAACAAAAGTCTCAGCATCAGTAGACACATCCATAGGCCATAGATCAAAAAACAACCAACACAGCGGCGGCAGCCAGTTTGAGATAGATGATATCAGAACTACAAAAGATGTAGTAGATGATTTAAATGATATTGGTATGACTGCTGTGTTTACTGATTATATAAATGTATAAAATTTTCCCACATCCTTTTGGTGTGGGAATTTTTATTTATTTTTATATTCTAGTTTTTATATTTAAGACTTGATTATCCAACTCATACACCTTATCAAAAACTTGGTCTATAAATTCCCTATCGTGGGAAACTGTAATTAATACTCCTTTGTAATTTTTAAGAGCTTTTATTATCTCAGGTTTAGATAGTGGGGATAGGTTTCGGGTTGGTTCATCTAATATTAAAACTTCTGCTTTATCCAGATTCATCTTTGCAAAAAATAGTTTTGCCTTTTGTCCTCCTGATAAATCAGCTATATTTCTAAACATTTCTTCTCTTTTAAAATTTAAACTTCCTAAAAGATTTGAAGCTTTTGTTTGGTCATTTCTTGCAAAAGAATCGGATAGATATTCTATAGCATTGGTATCAGTCTTTTCAAATTCGAAATAAGATTGGGGCATATAACCTATTTTTAGATTTAATTCTTGGCATTCATTTTTTATCTTTTTTAATAAGGTAGTTTTTCCTGCACCATTTTTACCTACTATACATATTTTCTCAGGACCAATTACTTTAAGCTCTATATTTTTAGCTAATATTTTATCGCCAGCTTTTAACTCATCGAGTTTAAAATCTAATATTTGCTTACCATTAGCCACTTTGATATCTTCATCAAAAAATATATCAATTGCTTCTTCATAGTCTGGCTTTTGGGTAAGATTTGCTTCTTCTTTTTCCAGACGCCTTCCTATAGATTTTACCGTGTGCATTTTTTCCTTAAGCAACCTACCTTCCACATCGTTTTTTGTAGATCTTAGGCTATGCTCAACAGAATCATGGACTTTCTTGTATCTGTCTAATTTTTTATCAAACTCTTCCCTATCTTTATTAGCTTTATTTATCTCCGTATCTATAAAATTTTCTCTTTTTTTGACATAATCCTCATAGGAATTATTAGAAATAGTGTGTTTTGCCTCAGTCCTTCTTTTTACCTGCTCTAAATGGATTATTTTATTAGCTACATTTGACAATAACTCAGTATCGTGAGATACAAATATTAGCGGAATATCCAATTCTTTCATAAAATTTTCAAGCCAAATCATAGAATTATAATCAAGGTCATTACTAGGTTCATCAAATAGAAATATAGTGGGATTTTTTAGCACCTCTATAAGAAGCATAAATTTTATCTTTTCCCCACCAGATAGATTTTCCATTTTTTTGTTATCTGATAAGATACCCTCTGGTAAATTAAACTCATCTATATACCTATACAATTTGTTATAATCTAGCAAATTTAAATCAACTTTTTCATAAAAATACTCATTAGTAGTATATTTATAATATTTTTCTTCTAATGATTGCGGTAAATAAGCGATTATATCATTATTATTAAAAATATCGCCACTTATATCACAGTAGCCTTCAATCGCTTTTCTATTTACAATGGCCTTTAAAAGCAAAGACTTGCCATTGCCTTCCTCGCCTATTAGCCCCACCTTGTCTCCATCATTTAAAACAAAATCGAAATCCTTTAAAATAACCCTATCATCATCTCTTAAACTAATAGTTAAATTTTTTATATTAAGCA
Organism: Anaerococcus martiniensis; assembly: GCF_043187485.1. Lineage (GTDB taxonomy): Bacteria > Bacillota > Clostridia > Tissierellales > Peptoniphilaceae > Anaerococcus > Anaerococcus martiniensis. The sequence goes on along the minus strand of NZ_CP171106.1, from coordinate 1,139,416 downwards.
TAAATCCTCCTTAAGGAAGTATGCCATATCAAAAATAAAATATAAAAAGAGGCCTACTCACAAAAGCGAATAGACCTCTCCTAGCATAAGCATACAGATCTTATTCACAATATGGCATACTAAACTAGCCTAAATAGGCTAAAAAATAGTATCAAAATTTCCATATTGCTTATAAAATCAATGTACATTTACCTCCGTTTTAATTGTTGGTGTTAATATACTAGTATTATTTTTTTGTTCAAATATTAGTTTCTATATTAGTTTTGTCTTTAATATTTTTTATAATAAAGTCTTTATCTTTTAAGTCATAAGTTTGATTATAAGTGTTACCATGTGCCTTTATTGTCAATTCTAGATCATTATTTTTACTTGACTTAATACCAACACTCTTTACCTTATCAAAGCTTACAAATTTTAAAATTGGACTTGCTCCTAAGAAAATATTGAAACCATCTTTTCTGATACCCGGAAAGAATATTATGGTATGAATCAATAATACTGCTGAGATAGCAACGGCATATCCTAATACTGTATTATCAAGTCTATAGCACAAGCCACTAGCAACCAAAGCAAATATTGCAAACATAAATCCAAATATAGGTTTCTTTTTTGTGTTTATTATATTATTTCTATGGATTATGTAATTATAGATTGTTGGAACTATAAACATTAGTAAAACAATAATTTTTAGCAATTTATACTCCTTTATTACGATAAACTAATTTCCGAGATATTTATTTCCTGCATACAAATAAATAATGGTTACTAGCCCCTAGTAATTCTTCCTTATCACAATGTGCTAGATGCCAGTCTAAATAATTTTGGTAAGACAAATCATTCATCTTATTTATTTGATCTCCTAGTATTTCAGAAAAACCACTTGAACCTATTTTATTTATAATATTAAGATTTTCTTTCTCAATCATTTCAATGCATTCTGCTAGGGTGAAGAAAACAAATGGTCTATTGATAAGCCTTTGTTTGTCACTTATGTAAGTATTGCTTTCAAAAAAATTGCAATCAAACTTAGTTTCAGTCATAGGAATCATATCATGATTAATAAAAGAAATTAAAATGTATCCATCATCTTTTAATACTCTTTTGGCTTGATTAAAAGTTTCTGCCCTATCTTTTTCATTCGATAAATGATACATAGGTCCGAAAAGCAATACTACATCAAAATAATCACTCTCTAGATCATTCATTTCTAGTGAACTTTTATTTTGGGCAGTAATATTTTGTAAATTCTTATCTCTAATTTTAGAGGTAAGCTGCTTGTAATTATTACTAGCAGGCTCAAAAGCAACCACTTCCGAAACTTTTTCTGCCAAAGGAATACTATAAACACCAGTGCCAGCACCAATATCTAATATTTTTGAATCCTTATTTATTAATTTTGAGATCTCACGTAAGGTAGTAATCTTCTCAACCTGACCAGCTTTACTTAGTAGTCTTTTTTCTTCATCAAATAAATTATATAACCCTTCATTTCTTTTCATATCGTCATCTATTTGTAAAATTCTTTCAATATCCATAATTAAAATCACCGATTAATATCTTATTGAAATATTATTAAAAAGTAAGTATTTTTAATAATTTCAGATTTCTCTAAATTTTAGCCCAAACTTAAATCATTAAAATTATAATATTTCACCTTAATGTATAATAAGCTCAATCATCTCTCCTAATTTAAAATCTTATATATCAAAATTTATTTAAAAAAAGATAAGTTTATTAACTATCCAACATAAATACATAACTAATTAATTTCTATAATTTATTTATAGTCTTTATCTTTCAATCTACTTACAAAAATTTTATGTGTGAACTTCAATTCGTTGGATATTCACAATTTATGAATAAAAGGCAGATTATCCATTATTGAAACTTGCGTTTCGAGCTATTTTATTCCACTACTTGAAATATAAGTTGAAATGGTTACTTACAGAGCTTTTTAAGAGTCATCTTTGTAAACAATGGGTGTTTTCTATTTATATTATTCTATGTTTTTAAGGAATAGTATCATCTTAGTATAAGAGAATCCTAACTTTCTGTCTTCAATTACATACATAGCTTCCGTGATTAAAACTTTAGTCTTATAATCAGCGTATTCTTGTTCTGCTAATTTTAAAATAAGTAAGATAATCATCCATGTTCTTATGTAGACATAGTTCTCAATCACAAACTTCTCTTATATCACTTTCATTCATACTATGTAAAATCCCATGTCTTAATTTTTCACATGGCTTCTAGCCTTTTTTCTCGGCTCAAGAAAATACTTAACCAAGCACACGACTAAATATTTCGCGTTCATATAGATACATAGCAGCTGGAGTATGTCTCATATCTAAGGTGACGTATTGCTACGGGTTTAAATCTCTAACTTAACTCTAACTTAACGTTTTTAAACTTCTACAATATACTTACACACAATTTCACAAAGAATAAACTTTTTTATAAATTTTAAGCACTTTATCATGTTCTTTGCTCTAAAAATATATTATATGTATTAACTATTTTTCTATCGCATTATTTTTGGTTGTATTGATTTTTAACTTTTTCATGTCTATTCCCATTCTTCGTTCTCAACTATGCTTTAATTTTAAGAACGAATTAATTCTTTTCTTAATTATCTTCTCCCAATATTTTTATAATGTCTTCTGCAGAAGGATTATTACCTAATTTTGCAATCTTTTGAAATTTCTTAGGTTCAAAAAATAATGGACCCATCATTTCTAAGAGCATGTCATTCAACTTATCATTATTTTTTGATTTACTTTCTGCCTCCAATATCTTTATTTTACTTTCAGCTTCCGCATTAATTTTTTCGATTTCTCTCTCTGTGTCAGCCTTTATTTTTTTGATTTCTCTATCTGTATCCGCCTTGATACTTTCTAGTTCTCGCGCCGTTGCTTCTTTTACAGCATAAATTTCTGAATTAGCTTTTTTAGTAGCACCTAAGTAACTAAAGATTGCTGCAACAGTAGCTGGACCAAATATTTTAAGTATCTCTATTAAATCATTCATACTCACACCTCCTTACAATATTCTAAGTGTCTGTTACAATTACGAACTAATCATCTACATATATTTTATATAGTTTAAGAAGTTCTGCTACGCACTCTGATTCTGTCATAGTCCTCCAATCGAAACCATTGCCTCCATGATAGTCTTGTCATTCTTTTGATATGTTTTTCTTAGTTCGACAGGTATAGTTAACTCATCATATAGATCAGTAGGAGAGTATTCTAGATATAATACTCTCTCAACCAATATGGACTGAGCAGTGTTCTCTATTTTAGAAACAACTCTTTTATCTAAGTTTGGCCCAGGAATGTATTGTAAACTAAGGTATTAGAATACCTGTAGTCACGCTTTAATCATCCAGAAAAGACTCTCATCCATTAGATATGAACATTTGAAGTTAATATCCCGAATCCTTATATAATTGCATTATCCACATAAAATAGAGCATTCGTATCAACCTTTATTAGGCATAAAATCCATAGATATATAACGCCTATTTTACGATAAAGCTACTGGAACTTCAATATTTGTTATATTTGGAACTTGAGTTTGGAAAAATAAAGCTGATCTATCTGTCAATTTCTGAATGATTTCAACATCACTATATGTTCTAAACTCTTGTACTTTCTTAACTACATTTTTGACCAGGGAATAGCTATTAATTATTTGCGGAGGACAATCAATTAGATATAAACTATAATCCATTTCATCATGATTGTTACGATTTATAAATGATCTTGCATTCAAATACTCGTATATATGGGGCAATCGCTGGATTACTTTTTATCAATTGATTTTTATTCGATTAGAACATGAGTAGTCGGTATATAGCCATCAATAAAAACTTTTGTTATCAAGTAAGAATTTATCAAATTCTACTGGATTCCCTACATCGTATACTTGATTTATAAGTGACAACCAGAATCTTGCTGAATCTCTTTTTTCTTAACCTATACCTTCCCATTTTTTAACGAACTCTTTCTCTGTTTTTTATTTGTTCTCTCTGAGTTATCATTTCTACCTCCACAATTAACTAATCACACGTATTAAACTATTAATGTTCACTCCTCTGTCGTTCATTATTTTATGAAGATTTTTAATAAAGGCATTTGAGTAGCAATTCCCGCTGAAGTGAACTATAATAAGTTTGCTTATTGCTCTCGAAGATGCCACATAATGATTATATAAACTTTCCTGGTTACTTAATGTATAGTCTGATGAAAATATAATTACTTGCTCAAATTCCAATCCTTTTGATGAGTGAAAAGTAAAGGCAACATTCCTATTTTGTAAATCTATTAAAGCATTATGATATCTATCATCCATTACAGTATCATATAACTTTTTTATGTGGTCAATTTTTGTTTTGTATCCTAAGTATTCTGCAAGTGATATCACGCTAGAAACAAAATCTTCATAGAAATCTTTACTTTTTTCAACTACTTTTAGATGATTTTTCAAATTATTTACTACTTTAGTATTATTAGTTCCCTCTGCAGGAATATCTGAAATAAAATCATAGACAGAGTACTTTTCTAATATCAAATATTTGGCTATGGATGTATACATCCAGGTAGTTTCAGTCGAAATATTAGAAATAGGTGTTTTAGGTACAAAGATACAATCTAATCCACTTTCTCTGAGCTGTTCTGCTCCCTTTTCAGCATTATCATTTCTAAATCTTAGTAACGCAAATGGTAACTCTTTTTTTATTATTTTAGACACCTTAATAAACCAGTCTTCTTCTGTTGCAATGACTAGATTAATGCTCTCATTTGATTCTAAAGGATCGTAGTAACAACCGGTTTGAGCAAATAGTAAATTAGTATAGTTTTGTATTTGTTTACATGATCTAAAATTCTCATATAAAACTTTCTTAGTAAAATTATTTTTTGTAAATATACTTTTAAATGCTTCCGGATGTGCTCCTCTCCAAATATAAATTGATTGCTTATCATCTCCAACAATAAATGTTTCGATTTCTAATTTATCACATAAGTACATAAAGAAAGTATGCATATCTCCATCACAATCTTGATATTCATCTATGTACAACTTGAAGTATTTAGCTTTTAAATAAAGTTGGCAAGCATTGGAATTTTTTACTATATGTAGAGCTAATTCAAAAATAAAATTCCCCGCGTTATTTCCATATGATCCTAATAATGATTCTTCCTTTAATTTAAATACTCCTGAATCAAAGTCTTTTACATCAGCCGAATAATAATCCGTGTCCATATCTTTATCAAATTCATTACCATAAATATCTTTTGCAAATGGCTTTATAACTTCTTCGATTACAAAACTATTATTAGTTCCAATAAAATGGGAACTAGTATCTATAGTTAATCTCTCTTTAATTTCCTTAGCCGCTTTAATAGTGAATGTTATAGCAGCTACTGACTTGTGTGTTGTGTTATCGTTGATGTCTTTAAAAATCTTTTCTACCATCGTGTATGTTTTACCAGTACCAGCGCTAGCTGAAACCACCAGATTCCCCGGAGCATTAATTATATCTTTCTGATGTTCTGTAGGTTGTTTAGTACTATGCATCATAATCAATCACTCTCTTTAAACAAGCAAAATTGTAATTATTAAAAATTTCCTCACAATCTTTATCTTCAAGATTTTGTACTAGCTCATACATATTGTAATATTTAGAACTTTGTAAATAACTTACAGGATTATTATCACCAAGAATTTGTACTAATCTTTGTCCAAGACATTCATACAGGTCATTCTCTAAATCTACTCTTGATAAAAATACCGCATCCGATTCTCGGAGATTATCTAAAATCTTTTGATTCTTATCATATAACTCACGCTTTGCATCTATGGTATTTTCCTCAACAGCATCAGTAGGTAAAGCATATTTTCCTATACACTTGTTTATTCTTGATAAGCCTAAGACACTATACTTATTCTTGCCATTAATCTTTCTTAAGTCGTTGTCAGTTTTTACTACAACTCTTATTCCTAATGGCTTTAGTATGGAAATATAAGGTTTAAAACCAACCCCGTGTATAGGCAAAATATATATACCATCTGCTTCAAAGTTTGGTGATAACATAGATAAAACTTTTGTAAATAAAATTTCCTCTGAAGGTCCTTCAACTAAAAGTACACTACTGGCAAATAGTGCTTCAGATAGAAATCTATTTAAGATTCTTTTACTATTTTTATAATCAATCGGAACTATATACATGATACTTTTACTTGCAACTTGTAACTTTGAATATATTCTTATTAAGTTTACGTTATCCATTTCATATAAAATATATGGTGAATGTGTAGTTAAAAATATGTAGTTATATTGATTATTTGTAAATAAAATACTCGAAAGTAAAATTTGCATTGACTTATGCAAATGATTTTCTGGTTCTTCTATAAAAAATAAAAGTATTTTTTTTTCTAAATTTTCTTTAGCTAGAATATCATAAACCGAGTAAGCCAACATTTTTCGCATACCATCACCTGAAGTAGGATATAAGTTCTCATCATCCTCTTGGTGAATATACGGAACTATATTAGAGAATAAACCAGTTACAGCTATTTCAGATTTTATTGAAATTTCAACTCCTGGGTCAATAAATGCATTGTTTTGTGGTTTTAATCTTTCTTCCAGCTGCTTGACACTAGACAAACACGAAATATTATTATTTAAACTTGCAATACTTTTATCTATCTCATTAAGAATATCCCTGTCGTCATCACTCGTCTGATTTTCCAAATCAGTCTTTAAAAGTTTTTTTATATTTTTCTTAAAAAGAGCAGTGATATCTACATAAGAATCAATATGTATTACCTCGAAAACATAATCTAACTCAAACATAAACCCTTTTTGTTTCATCTCTTTTAGATTATTTAAATCTCCACCCCAAAACAAGACCGGAATACCAATTAATTCGTTATTATCAAACTCTCCTAATAATCTAATTATTACCTCATTATCTGTACTACCGATTGCCCCCTTTAGTTGGGCACGAAGTTTTTGTGTATCAATAGTATTTTCTTTAATATCAATATTTACAATGATTTCTATAGGATCTTTAGTTAGTTTTCTATGATAATCAGAATCTACAAAATTATTTTTCCTAATTTCATAATCAAAGACGAATCTAAGAGCTGCTATAAAATTAGTTTTACCCACATCATTTAATCCAAAAAAAATATTTTTGTTGTCTAAATCTATTCGCACATTTTCAAAGTTCCTAAAATTTTTAATTTCTACACTCTTAAACTTCATCGATATCACCCTTCATTTTGTATTCACATATATCTCTCACATAACATTTAAGACTTCCACAAATTTTTGATAAAATATCCATGCTTACGATTTTATTCTTGCCTAGCTTAACAAGAGTTGTTGATGACATGCCTGTATCTATTTTTAAGTCTTCTTTGTGCATTTTCTTCTCATCAAGTAGTTTTCAAATTTTGCTGTAATCAAATGCTATGTTATTTACTTCTTTCCTCTATCGTACTAATATGATTTTAATACTACCATATTAGAAAACCCATTTTAATATTTCTTCATCTAACTCATCAATCTAGCATGACTTCTTCTCTACTTCATTGTTTTCACCTAGACAGATTGAAAAGATCTCTACACTCGTTCGATTCTCTAGGCCGACCTGAGATAATTTAAAAGCTTTTTCTGGGCTTTCTAAAAACTTTCTTCTAAAACCTATTCCTGTAATAAATTTTGCATTAGTATAGGGATTCAAGTCTTCAAATAATTCGTATTTGGAAATTTAAAGGTAGTTACTATCATCTATAAAAAATCGTCAAGCTTCATTCCTTACGCCATAAGAAAAAGGGTTAAGCTCTATATAACCTGCAATAAAATTATATTGAGGCATAGCCTCCTCCTAGATAAACCTTCATCTTTAACTTTTTAACTTATTAAAGATCATTATATCAGATAAAATCAAATTTTTCATTTAAAAAGGTGTCGTATTTCTACGACACCCAGATTAATGTTATTCGATTCTATCTATCAAAGCTCATCACTCTTGGTAAAACTCTGGTTAAACTAGACTAATTCCTCTAACATCCTTTTCATATCTGATTGATAAACTTTCTTAAAATTCTCGTAATATCTTGCACTTCCTAGAAATTATCTCTAATAGCATCTAGTTCTTTAATAAGATTCTCAAATCCACCTAACCTAAACATAATCCTTTCTCTTTTGCTAGTAATTCTTGTTTGTTCATATATATTTCATACTCTTTTTGCTCCTAATATTCTTATTGTTTTTGAATTCTTTTCAGTAATAAGCTGTGAATATCCCAAACTTCTCTGAACAACTTATACATGTCTTGTCGCATAGATTGTATATCTTTGTTATAGATGACACCTGACTAATTCATGTACTTTGCAATTTTGTTTACGTTATTGGTCATATTACTTAGTAAACATTGGATGTCTCTAAACGGCTCCAAGTCTACATAGTAAATTTCTTTTCTAGAACACCTTTACTAATGAAGTGTGGCATAATACTTGATTTAGATAAATAATCTCATACACATTTGTAACTACTTATATTGTCAACAACAATTGTTCCTATTTCCAGTTACTTATGTGTTTATTTTTATTAAATTATGTGATATTATTTTTAGGAAGTAGGTCAACCACGAAAATCGGTGATAAAATCCGCTCCTTCCGTAAGTTGCGTAACCTGATTCAAGATCGGTTAGACAAGCTATCTGGCATCAATGGAGGAACGATTCGAAAATATGAACTGGTGATAAGAAATATAAAATAAGAACAGCTCATTAAAATAATCAATGGATTAGACATCCATGTGAGTGTATTTTATAACTTTGATTTGAAAACCCTAGGTGATGTTGCGACCATCTTATTTTTAATTGATGATAATGCACCTATCAAATTTGTAGGTGAAAAAGGCCCTGAGGGTGACTACCGATCTAGTAATGTCTCTATTTTCAATTTGAAAGCAAAATTCTAAATGGCATTTTAAGTGAATAAACTGATTTAAATGAATACTTAGCAAATCTAAGGCCAATACTAAAGTTAGTGATACCTTGAAGGTTTGGCTGTAAATACTTGAATTGAGAAATCTGAAAAAGTTTTCAGACTAAGACAAATGCAAAGTTCTATGTTGCTTGATAAAATCGATGGTATAAAAATTAGAATTGAAATCAAGAAAAAGACTAGTTCTGAGATTTCCCTTGAACTAAAATCATGATTTTTTCGAACTAGTTTCCTATTCATCATTTTGTCTATATTGTTTTTGAAGCTCTGATAAAAGAACTTCACTATTCTTTCCATCATTTAGTAAAATATCTTGAATTATTTCTAATATTAATCCCTGACCACTGATAACACTCTCTGAATCATATGGACCAATCATATCCCCACTTATAGGAATTTCTATTTCATTTATCCACCACTTTTCAATTTTTCTATATATCATAATTAATTCCACTAAATAATCAACTTCATCTTTAGTAAAGCCATTATTCAAATTAAATAGTAATTCATGAACAATCTTATTTCTAAATTTCCTTAATTTTTCAAAAGAGGAATAATCTTCTTCTGAAACAGCGCCTACGCTAACAAACCACCTAAAAGATGCATTCTCTATATGCTTATCAAGCTTTCTAACTTCTTCTTTATATACTTCTGACTCATGAACAAGCATATTCCCATCTTTGAATTCCATGTGATCGCAAAAAAATGATTTTGGCAAATCTACTAAAGAGTCTTTCAAGCATTCATAATATAAAACATATAGAGATGCAAAATAAATATTGTGCTTTAATCTTTCTTTATCCAATATATTTAAAATCTTTTCAAATTCTTTTTCCATAAAACCTCTTATCAAGTCACTATTAAATAATAAAAGGACAGAGTTATACAACCCTATCCTTTACTCAATCTCCAATGATATTCTTCAATCTCAGTGGTTAGCCACTATTTATAGTATCAAAACAGCATCATAAATCACTCATACCCTTAGAATAGTCAGTAAAATCAAGATCTACAGAATTTCGAAACTTATTCCCATTCAATAGTCCCAGGTGGTTTAGATGTAATATCATACACTACTCTACCAACTCCAGATACTTCGTTTATCATTCTGCTTGATAGGGTTTGTAGTAGTTCGAATGGTAGTTCTGCTGCTTCTACACTCATTGCATCTGTTGTTTCTACTGCTCTGATTGCTACTACGTTTTCGTATACTCTGGCATCTCCTTTTACTCCTACAGTTTTGATTGGGGTCCATACTGTGAAGTATTGCCAGATGTCTTCGTTTAATCCGTGGTTTTTTACTTCTTCTCTTAAGATTGCATCGGTTTCTCTTACTATTTCTAGTCTTTCTTCTGTAATTTCTCCGATTACTCTAATTGCAAGTCCTGGTCCTGGGAATGGTTGACGCCATACCATGTCGTGTGGCACGCCTATTGCTTCTCCTAGTTCTCTTACTTCATCTTTAAATAGATCACGTAATGGTTCTACTAGTCCTTCAAATAGCATATCTTCTGGCAAGCCACCTACATTGTGGTGAGATTTGATTACACTTGCCTTATCTTTTCCTGATTCGATTACATCTGGATAGATTGTTCCTTGGACTAGGTATTTTGCTTGGCCAAATTCCTTGGCTTCGCGTTCGAATACTTCTATAAAGTGGTTACCAATAATTTTTCTTTTTGTTTCTGGATTATCTACGCCTTTGAGTTTTTCTAAAAATTCTGCACTTGCGTCTACTTTTTTTACATTTAATCCTAATTTTTTGTAGGTTTCCATAACTTCATCCGCTTCGTTTTTGCGTAGGAGGCCGTGGTCTACAAATATACATTGAAGATTATCACCGATTGCTTTTGATACAATGGTTGCTGCTACAGATGAGTCTACTCCACCAGAAAGTGCGCAAATCATTTTTTCGCCAGCATATTTTTCTTTGATGTCTGCTATAATTTTTTCTGCAAAGTCATCCATTTTCCAAGTTTTTTCTGCATGGCAGATGTCTATTACAAAACTTTCTAGCATTTCTTTACCGTATTCTGAGTGAACTACTTCTGGGTGGAATTGTACTGCGTAGATATTTTTTTCTTTATTTTCCATACCTGCTACTGGGCAGTTAAGTGTCCATGCAGTTTTCTTAAAGCCATCAGCAATTTTGCTTACCCTATCTCTGTGGTTCATCCAAATTGTGGATTCTTGTGGTACATTTTTAAATATTTCGCTTTTGTTATCTACTAATAGTGGTGTTTTGCCGTATTCACCGTTTTTTGGTGTTTCTATTTCGCCACCATAATATTGGTTGATATATTGTAAACCATAGCAAATACCTAAAATTGGTACCCCTAGGTCAAATAATTTGCTGTCTGTTTTTAAAGAATTTTCATCATTTACTGATTGTGGACCGCCTGTAAGGATAATTCCTGCTAGACCCTCTAAATCAAGTGTGTCAAGGTCAACATCGCAAGGATGAAGTTCTGCGTAAACACCTAGTTCACGCACGCGTCTTACGATAAGTTGGTCGGTTTGGCCACCAAAGTTTAGTACAAAAATTTTGTTTAAACTCATCATCTCTCCCTTTTATTTTTCTTCTCCAAATTTGGATTTGTAATATTCTACAATTTGTGTTGCTGTCTGCTCAATAGTATTATTTGTCACATCTATAACCTTGCAATCTAGGTCTTTAAAGACTTCTTTTGCATAATTTAGCTCATCTTGGATGCGGTTTTCCTTGGAATATTTTGATTGGCCCTCAAAACCTAGTTCTTTTGAGCGGTCTTCTCTAATATTTACAAGTTTTTCTGGGTCTATTATCAGACCAATCAGCCTATCTGAATCCACATCAAAAATTTCATTTGGCAGTCTAGATTCTGGCACTAGGGGCAAATTGCTTACCTTATAATTTTTGGTTGCTAAAATCATTGTTGTAGGAGTTTTGCTAGTCCTGCTTACTCCAAGCAAAACTATATCAGATTTTAAAAATCCTCTAGGATCCTTGCCATCATCGTATTGGATGGCAAATTCTATGGCTTCGATCATAGAAAAATAGTCTTTAGATAGGGCCCTAGTAAGTCCTACCTGCCTTACTGCCTTTTGTCCTGTGACTTTTTCAACGGCTTTTATGCCTTCTTCTAGGATAGCTAGCACTTCTATATTTTTATCAGCTGCCTTTTCACAAATGTAATTTGCTAAATCTTTGTCAGCCATGGTTGGTACAATTATTGAATATTCAGTTATTTCCTCAAAAACCTCATCGATTTCTTCTTTTGTTTTGATTTCAGATCTTCTTTTTACACTAGTTTTCAAATCAGGAAATTGGGTTGTAACTGATTTTAGATAGGTCTGGGCAGTTTCCCCAGTCGAGTCACTGATTATAAATATAGTTAATGCATCATCCATATATTTTCCTCTTACTTAACTATTTGGCTAACATCAAATACTTTTTTGATTCTTTTTGATAGGGCATTTAACATTGAAAGTCTATTATTTTTTACTGCCTCATCTTCAACATTTATCATAGTATTGTCTAGATATTCATTACCCACCTTTGAAGTTTGAGCCACACTCTTTAATTCATTTTTGTAGTCTTCGCTTGATTGGAAGGCCCTGTCGCCTAAGCTTCTGATTTCGTCATAAAAGCTTTTTTCTAGGTCATTTTCGAATAAATCCTTGCTAATATCTGATGAAATATCTTCCTTGGCAAGGTTATTTATCCTATTAAAGTAGCTTAGGCAATCTTCATCTTCTTCTAAAAGTGCGCTTACAGCTTGGACTTTGTGGTAAATTCTTAAAATATTTGTATCATCACCATTTATTACAGAATTTACAATATCATATCTAAATCCATCATCGATTAGCATATTTTTTAGCCTATCATTGATAAATTCTAGAGTTTTTTCCATTGTAAGATCATAGTCAAATGGTAATTCATTTTCTTCTGTATAAGCGATTAGGGCATCATTTATCAACACTTTTAGGTCAACGTCAATGTTATTTTGTAAGATTATATTGATAAGTCCTAGGGCAGAACGACGCAAGGCAAATGGGTCTTGACTACCTGTTACATATTTTTCGATAGCATAAAGACCAACTATTGAGTCGATTTTATCAGCAATTGATAAAACTATGCCTGTAATTGTCTTTGGAAGTGCACCTCCAGCTGATCTTGGCATGTATTGTTCTTCAATAGCATTTGCTACTCTTTCATTTTCTCCAGAATTTATGGCATAAATTTTTCCCATAGTTCCTTGAAGTTCTGTAAATTCGATTACCATTTTTGTAACAAGGTCTGCTTTTGAAAGGTAGGCTGCACGTTTTAAATCTTCTTTGATATCTTCTCCAAGATTTAAGGCTTGTTGGTATTTACCGCTTAAGTCAACTAATCTTTGAGTTTTTTGATACACGGATCCAAGACCTTCAAAGAATGTAAGTGATTTTAATTCTTCAACATAGTCTTCTAATTTTTTTGCAGTATCAATTTCATAAAAGAATTTTGCATCCTCTAGTCTTGCTACTAATACTTTTTTGTTACCAGAAACTACATTTTCACCATGATTGTCATCCCCATTGCGAACCAATAGGAAATATGGCAACAAATTGCCATTTTCATCTAAAACTGGGAAATATCTTTGGTGGTCTTTCATAGGAGTAATGATAACTTCTTTTGGTAATTCCAAATATTTTGTATCTATGTCTCCAGCAAGAACTGTTGGATATTCAACGATATTGATTACTTCATCTAGCAAATCATCATCGTGCATGTATTCCCCACCCTTTTCCATATTTATTTTATTTAGGCCACGGATAATAATATCACGACGGTCTTTATATGGAAGGATGACAAAATTTTCTTTTAAAAGTTTTTCGTATTCATCAATAGAATTAATAACAATTTTATCATTGCCCAGTGTTCTATGACCACGGGTCACATTTGAAACTGTAATGCCTTCTGCATCAAAATTTAGGATTTTATCATCTAAGATAGAAACAAAGTATCTTATAGGTCTAGCCCAACGGATAGATTTGCCACCCCAGCGCATGGAGCGTTTGAAATTGATAGATTTTACTAAATCATATACATTTTCTTTTAAAACTTGGACAAGAGATTTGCTTTCTTCTTTCTTTTCTATATAAACATAGTCAGATCCGTTAAAATCTTTGATAACTACATCAGAAAGTTCTGCTCCTTGGCCCTTTAAAAATCCTAAAAGTGGCTTATTTGGATTGCCATCTTCATCATAGGCAATGGCAGCACTTGGTCCTTTTACACAAATTGTTACATCAGTTTGATTAGAATCTATATTTTCTAAAAAGATTGCAAATCTCCTAGGTGTTGATTCTACTCTGATTTCATCTACTGTTAATTTGTTATCATCAATTAATTTTTGAAATTTTTCTTTTAGTTGTCTTTTAGTCGATTCTATATAATCTGAAGGTATCTCTTCTACACCGATTTCTAATAAGTATCTACTCATCATTATCCTTTCTTAGAAGAGGAAATCCTTGCTCTTCTCTTTTTGCAATATATTTTTCAGCTACTCTAGAGCTTACATCACGTACTCTTTTGATGTAGTGGCTACGTTCTGATACAGAAATAGCCCCTTTGGCATCAAGGACATTAAAGGTATGGCTTGTTTTTAGTACATTGTCATAGGCTGGATAAACTAAATCAAGATCTATCAGTCTATTTGCTTCTTTTTCGTAAATATCAAATAGATTCATCAATACATCATTGTCAGCATCTTCAAAGGAAAATTTGGAATTTTCGTATTCAGCTAGTTTAAATACATCGCCGTATGTCAAATGCTCTGACCATTTGATGTCATAAACATTGTCCACATCTTGAAGATACATACAAATTCTTTCAAGACCGATTGTAATTTCTCCACTTTCAATCTCGCAGTTGATCCCACCTACTTGTTGAAAATAAGTAAATTGTGTGATTTCCATACCATCAAGCCAAACTTCCCAACCAAGACCCCAAGCTCCAAGGGTTGGTGATTCCCAGTTGTCTTCTACAAAACGAATATCGTGTTCTTTTGGGTTGATTCCAATTCTTTCCAGGCATTTTAGATAAATATCTTGGATATTATCTGGGCTTGGTTTTAGTAAAACTTGCAACTGGTGGTGTTGGTAAAGTCTGTTTGGATTTTCTCCATAACGGCCATCTGCTGGACGTCTAGATGGTTCAACATAAACCACTGACCATGGTTCTGGTCCAAGGGCTCTTAAAAAAGTGTGAGGGTTCATAGTTCCTGCACCTTTTTCTGTATCGTAAGAAAACATTACAGAGCATCCCTGCTCTTTCCAGTATTCTTCTAAAGTTAGTATTAAATCTTCAAAATACATACTAATTCCTTTCATTAGCTTTTTTTAACACCCAGTCTATGGAAGAAAATCTATTAATTTCTAGCTTATCAAGGGTGTAGTTAATAATTAATCTTATAATTTTATTTTGATTTTCGGGTGGATTTAAATTTTCTAAATCTTCTGACTTTGTGTATAAAAGTCCCTTAAGATAGGCAAATTCTTCTTTGTCTAGGAAAATCCTATCGCGGATTATATACTTATCATCCTCACAAATTAAAGATGATTGACTTTCTGAGAAAAAAACTTCATTGCTAATAACTTTTTTACCACAAACACCGCAAGTACTCAAATTTGGTTTAAAACCTGAAAATGAAATGTATTTTAATAAAAATGCCAAAAAAATATTTATTTGATTGCTTGCTGCATTTTCAAAGGCTTCAAAAGTGTTTTCAACTAATTTGTAGACCACATCGATTTGGATCTGATCATAAGTTCTTAAAAGTAAATCACAAATGGCAGATTTATATAAAATCACATCAAAATTTTTATTTGATTTAGAATATGATTTTATAAGGCTTGCTTCTTTTATACCATAAAATTCTTTGCCAGATTTGTATAGATTGTAGGAAGCTTTTACAAATCTTTGGGTAACTCCCAGAGTTTTTGACTTTTTGTTCATAGTCCCCTTAGCAATTATAGAAATTCTCCCAAAGTCCTTGGTAAAAACTTCGATGATTTTGCTAGTTTCCTTGTAGGGAAATTCTCTTAGGACAAAACCTGTCACATCAGAAAAATCATTTGTAGCCAAACCTGTCCACCAATTTTTCTTTTTTGCGCCAGTCTTTTTCGACTTTTACCCAAAGTTTTAAATTGACCTTGCTATCTAAAAAAACTTCGATTTCTTTGCGGGCCTCCATGCCAATTTGCTTGACCATAGATCCGCCCTTGCCTATTACAATTTCCTTGTGGGAGTTTTTCTCAACTATGATAGTTGCATCGATATCGATAAGGTTTTTATTATCCCTTTGTTTAAAATTATCAATTCTTACAGCAATGCCATGTGGAACTTCTTCGTTTAAATTATTTAGGGCCTTTTCACGGATGATTTCTGAAACGATAAATCTTTCTGACTTATCAGTGATCATATCCCTATCATAATAAGCTGGTCCCTCATCTAGCATTTCTTTTATAGTTTCTATATATTGGTCAATATTTTTATCTTCCAGGGCGGAAATACCAATAATGTGATCAAACATTTGCATGTCTTCAAATTTATTTTTTATTTGTTCAAATTCACTTTCACTTAGTAAATCTGTTTTGTTAATAAGCAAAATCTTTGGAACATGGATGCGATTTAGCATTTCAATTATTTCACTATCAAGCCTGCCTATTTCTAAGGAATTGTCCACTATGAAGGTGACAATATCAGATTCTTTTAATGACTCCTCACTAAATTCAAAAAGTTTTTCTTGAAGTTTGTTTTGTGGAGTTTGGATGCCTGGAGTGTCTATAAAAATTATTTGGCTATCCTCATCGTTATATATTATTTGTATTTTATCCCTGGTTGTTTGGGGTTTGTTGGATATGATTGAGATTTTTTCCCTTAAAATCTTTTCCATAAGAGTCGATTTGCCAACATTTGCCCTGCCAACTACTGATATAAATCCTGATTTCATTTATTTTCTAAATCCTTACTTGAAAAACTGTGTGGCAAAAGCTCATCAATGGTAAAAATATTGTAATCTTTAAGGCTATTTGCTATCACAATTTTGGTATCATCATCGGCGAATTCTTTTATAAATTGCCTGCACACCCCACAAGGGAAAGTGTCGTGGCTGTCGCCAGTTATTACTATGTATGCAAAGTCTTTTTCTCCCTCGCTAATGGCAGAACTCATGGCTGACCTTTCTGCACAAAGGCATGGAGAATAAGCTGCATTTTCAATATTTACTCCCTTATAAATAGCCCCAGACTTTGTTTTTACAACCGAGGATACCCTAAAGTTTGAATAAGGCGAGTATGAATTTTTCTTATTATCTATTGCTAATTCAATTAAATTTTCTATTTCTTTCATGAAAATATCCCAAATATAGCCATGGCCATGGATGCTCCAAGGATGGCTCCTCTAATAATTTCTGGCATGGAGTGTATATTTGCCTCATACCTGCTTTCTGCAATAATTATTGCAAGTCCTAAAAATAAAAGTTTTACAAGGGGGCTTGTGCTTTGCATAATGCCAATACTTGCAATGCAAAAGCCTAAAGATGTATGACCACTTACAAATCCGCCCTTAAAGGCTGTACCGTGGCCCTCATAAAAAATACCCTTTAAAAATATTGTAACTACTATTACCAAAGAAAGGGTAATGACTGCCAAATGTGACGGTTGTCTGGTAATTCTTACTATAACCGAGTTATAAAAATCAATAAATTTATCAAAAAATATCAGATAGGCAACAAAAAGTGCATTTAATGCTGCAATAAAAACTGCCGCTGCTGACAAATCCTTGCTAGCCTTTGCAAATGGAGAATATTTGCCACCACTGGCTAGATTTACCGCCTGCTCGATAGCAGTGTTTAATAATTCAAATCCCAACACAAAGCAAACAGCAAAAACAAGTGTAATCATCTCAACCCTAGATAGGTTAAAAAATAAGGATGCAACTAGCAAAATCGCTAGGGCAAGCAAGTGAAATTTCATGTTTTTTTCGTGATTTATGGCCCAAACCAAACCTTCATAGGCATAGTCAAAGCCCTTTAAAAATTTTTGCCCGTGGGAAAGCTCTTCTTTTTCAAAATTGCGGTCATTTAATTTTTGTTCAGCTGCTTCCTTGCGTTCCAGCTCTTTTCTCCAGTCCTCTAGGACTTCTTTTTTTATTTCTTCTTTAAGGGCATCTCTTTCATTTTTTTCAGTCATTTTTAAAGACCCCTAATATTTTCATAACTTCCTTCTCGCGGGCGCGCATTTCTGCTTTTTCAGCTTCATTCATATGGTCATAGCCAAGTAAATGTAACATGGAATGGGCTGTTAGATACATAATCTCACGATCTAGGGAATGGCAAAAGTCTTTTGCCTGGTCTTTTGCAATATCCATAGAAATTACAATATCTCCTAGCATTGTATCTACGCCCTCGATAGAAAAGTCCTCATCCATAGGAAAAGATAGGACATCAGTTGGCCTATCTACACTCCTAAATTCTTTATTTAATTTGTGAATCTCATCTATATCTACAAAAGTAATGGAAACTTCGTATTCCAATGGCAGTCCTTCTGTTTCCAGGACTGTTTTTACAACGCTTTTTAGCTTTTCATCCATGTCAATTTTTTCATTTGTTTCATTTGAGATAATAAGATTCATATATTTTCCTTAAATTTGCTTATCATCAAGATTTTTTTCTTGTTTTTCTTCTCTTTGAGCTTCATTTTTAGCATCTTCTTTGTCGTAGGCGTCGATAATTCTTTGAACAAGAGGGTGCCTTACAACATCTACCGATGTGAAATTTTGAAATTCAATTCCCTTTACATCTTTTAAGATGCGTTCTGCTGTTCTTAGCCCACTATTTTTGCCACGTGGCAGGTCAACTTGGGTCTTATCCCCAGTAATAATTGCCTTTGAACCGTAGCCTAGGCGGGTTAGGAACATTTTCATCTGCTCACTTGTGGTATTTTGCGCTTCATCTAGGATTACAAAAGCATTATCCAAGGTACGCCCCCTCATATAAGCTAGGGGTGCTACTTCAATAAGGCCTTTTTCTACCAAGCCTTGGTAGGTTTCAAAACCTAATATTTCAAAAAGTCCATCATATAAAGGACGCAAATATGGATCTACCTTATCTTGCAAATCTCCTGGCAAAAATCCTAGACTTTCTCCAGCTTCTACTGCTGGTCGAGTTAGGATAATTCTATTTACTTCGCCTTGTTTAAAGCTTCTTACTGCCATGGCAACTGCTAGATAAGTTTTACCAGTACCTGCTGGTCCAATACCAAAAACTACATCATTATTCTTTATTTTTTCAATATAGGCTTGTTGGCCGAGTGTTTTTGGTTTGATTGCTTTGCCTGTAGCGGTTGATATAACTGCATCATCAAGGGCTTGTTTGATGACATCCTTATTTTCACGCTCTAGCATATCTGCATAGTATTTTATTTTTTGAAATTCAAGACTACCATTTTTATCAACTTCATTTAATAGCTCTATAAGAAGTTCTTTGGCAAATTCGGTATTTATACCCTCACCACTTACTTGTAGACCATCTTCTTTTAGTTTGATTTTGGTATTGAAGCGTTCTTCTATATATTTTCTATTCTTGTCAAAATTTCCAAATAAAATTCTTACATTATTTGGATTATTAATTGCTATAGTTCTATTAATATCAATCCCTCCGATTGTTTTTGTGTGTATTTATTATACCTTTTTTAGAATTTTTTTCTCTTAGCCAAAGGAGGGGCCAATATTTCTGACATTATGATTGCTTTTCTAAAATTCGCTTTATTTTTAAGAGTTTTTTGGTAAGACTCGATTATTTCGTGTTTTTCGGCTTCTCTTACACTTTTTCTCTTATAATTTGCATCTTTTTTGTATATTTTTTCTTTTCTTTTTTCTCTAAGCTCTCTAGCCTTTTTTTCTTCAAGCCTTCTGCGTAAGTCTGGATTTACTGGATCTCCTTCAGATCCCATCATAGTCTTACCACTGATGCTACCCTTGGAATTTACTTTTCCCTCGTGAGATCTTTTATCCATTACGCTTTTATTCTTATTTCTTGGAAATAATTCTTTTACTTCTTTGTTATCTGAAAATTTTCTAAAAACAGTTGGTTTTTTGCTAGATTCGTAGCTTTGTTTTTTCTTTTTTTCTTCTTCTTCGATTTCTCTTTCAGCTTCTTCTATAAGTTCATTTATAGAATTTTTTGCTGTATTTATCCAAGAATCAAAGGACTGATAAGTGGTTTTTTTATTCTTATTATTGTTATTAAACATCGTAATCACCCGCATCTACATCTGATAGGCTTTCGCGCATTTTTGTATCTGCGTTGATATTTCTCATATTATAATAGTCCATTATTCCTAGATTGCCATTTTCAAACGCTTCGGCAATGGCTTCTGGGATTCTTGCTTCTGCTTCTACTACTTTTGCCTTGTTTTCTTGTTCTAGGGCAATAGCTTGGGCACGACGTTCTTCTGCTTTTGCTTGGGCAATATTTTTATCTGCTTCTGCTTGGTCACGTTGAAGTTCTGCCCCAACGTTACGTCCTACATCCACATCAGCTATATCTATTGATAAAATCTCATAGGCTGTTCCGCTATCAAGTCCTTTTAGTAAAACTGTTTGTGAAATATTGTCTGGGTTTTCTAGGACTTGGGCGTGGGAATCAGCAGAACCTACTGTAGTTACAATCCCTTCACCAACTCTGGCAATAATTGTTTCTTCTCCTGCCCCACCTACAAGCCTATCTATATTTGCTCTTACTGTTACTTTTGCAATAACCTTTACTTCGATACCATTTTTTGCAACTGCTGCAATCACTGGAGTATTGATTACTTTTGGTGTTACTGAAACTTGTACAGCTTCAAATACATTACGTCCTGCAAGGTCAATTGCTGCTGCTTGTTCAAAAGGAAGGTCAATATTTGCTCTTTCTGCTGCAATTAATGCATCGACAACTTGGTTGATATTACCACCTGCAAGGTAGTGGCTTTCTAAGTCTTCTGTCCTAATTGGAATGCCTGCTTGGTGGGATTTGATAAGGGCATTTACGATTACATTTGGATTTAGTCTTCTAAAACGCATAGCAACTAGGGATGCCATTGAGATATTTACTCCAGAAAATCTCGCTGTTATCCAAAGTCCTATCGGAACCATTGTGAAAAATACTATAAGTACAATTATAATTATTGCTGGTGCTAAGAATTCCATACTTTCTCCTTTACAATTATGTGTCCATCTTTTATGGCATCTACTTCTACTTCTCTGTCCTTACCTATAAAATCACTATCAGATTTTGCATCATAGGCATTTCCCTCTACTTCAATCCTGCCTGTTGGCCTTAAAATAGTTTTTGTAACCCCACTTTTGCCAATCAAAACACTGTGGTTATTTTTGCTATTGTAACCTCTTTCAGATGAATTTGTGTTTTTTAGGATGAATCTATCAAAAAGATTTCTATCAAAGCCCAATTTTACATATACAGTTACTGTAAGAATTATTGCAATGGCACTTACTGTTAGGATTAAAAAACCCATTTGCGTACTAGCAAAACTATCCATTACTGAATACATGGTTAAAATCAAACCAGCTATGCCAATTACCCCAAAACTTGGAATAAAAATTTCTATGGCAAGTAGGGTAATTCCCATCACAAAGGTCAATATCGTCATATTATCAGCTACATTATAAATGGTGTTTTGGTAGTAAAAAAATCCAAATAATAGCAGTGATAATATACCAAAGAAAACCTTTTTCTCTGTAAAAAGTATTGAGATTACAGAAATAACTGCCAATACAAAACTAAGGGCAATTATCAAGTCATTTTCAAGCATACTTTCCACCTTTCTTTTTCTTCACCTCAATTATCTAACAAAAATCCTAAAAAATCAATATTTTATACCAAAAAAGGCTAGCATTACCTAGCCTTCAACAAGTTCTTTCAGCTCTCCTTTTAGCTTATAATCAACCTTTTTAAGCTCATCAATGCTCCTAACTCCAAGAAGGGCCATAATTATTTTGATTTTTAGATTTATTTCTTTTAGGAAGTTTTCGCAAGCTTCATAACCACCATGGAGAAGATAGCTTAACACTTCACCACTCATTGCCGCCATGTCAGCACCAATTATTATTGATTTTACAATGTCCATAGCATTTCTTATACCGCCTGATGCTATAATAAAGCTATCATCCGAAACACTCCTTACATCAATAATTGATTTTGCAGTTGGGATTCCCCAATTATAAAGGTCAGAGTAATCTGCTTCAAAGTCTCTTAAATCTTCGATTTCTATGAAATTTGTTCCGCCCTTACCAGCAACGTCGATGTATTTTACACCTACATTTACTAATTTTTGGGCAACTGATTTTGAAATTCCAGATCCAGTTTCTTTTACAATTATTGGATATGAAAAATTCTGAATAAGATTTTCTATCAAATCAAGGGAAGAGTGGTAGGAGTTGTCTCCCTCTTTCATAACAAGTTCTTGGGCAAGATTTAAATGCACTTGCATGGCATGGGCATCGATTAAATCTCTTGCAAAGACAAAATCTTCGTATTCACGTTCAAAACCAAGATTACCAATCCTAAATAAATCTTCCTTGTACTTTACAAGTTCAAAGGAATCACGGGACTCCTCATCACTTATAGCAATTGATTCGCTACCAACTGCCATTGGTATATTTATCGATTCACAAATGGATGATAGGTCTTCATTTATATTTGCAGATGCAGATCCTCCACCTGTCATGGCATCTACCATTAGGGGTATGGAAATTTTTTTGCCCATAAATTCTATGCTGGTATCAATCTCATCAAGGGAAACATCTGAAGTTGCATTGTGTTCGATGTATACATCTTCTAAAAGAGTGGATCCTCTGTATTTGCTTTTTAAATAATTTTCGATATGAGCATCTTTTCTTTCACGTCTTTGACTATTCATCAGCATTATCCTCTCTTACTTCTGAATTTAGCGATTCTTCTACCATGTCAGGGCTGCTTGTTGTAGTGGTCGTTGTAGTTGTTGTTATTGTTTCGGTATAGGTTTCTTCTTCTTGTTTGTTATTTTGACCAGTGTTTAAATTTTGCTTTTGATTTACCGGCTCTTCTTTTATGGTCTTGGTTTGAGGAAGTGGGGCTTGGTTATTTTCTTCTTCTTGTTTTTTCTCATCCTCAAGCCCCCTATCGGTCGACTCATCTTTTATTTCATCGTAATGTTCATATTCCTGATAGCCAGAGTCTTCTTTTTTCCAATTTTCTAGCTTAAAGTTTGGGAAAACCTCATCGACTATCTTCCAAGTTTTTTCAAAATCTGGGATGTAATAGCTAGTTCCATCTATGGTTTGTTCCATACCTGGTACTATATGGGTGTCCATCTTATCTGATGAAAAATTATTGATATTTCCAGCTAAATCCATGATTGCAGTCATTGGCAGATTTGTTTTTACATATTTTAGATAGTTTGAGATAAATGTCATGATGTTCATATTTTTTGATTTTTTGACAATCTCATCCACCATGGCTTTAACAAATCCTTGTTGGGTATTTACCCTACCTATGTCTCCGTTATTATAGATATTTCTGGTTCTTAAAAACCACATTACTTCATTACCATCCAAATGATTTGGTCCTGGTTTTATTTGCACCTTACCCTTATCAATGGTAATTCCTTCTGGCACATCATAATCAACCCCTCCTAGGGCATCAACGATATTTATCAGTGCTTGATAATTTATTTGAACATAATAATCTATATCCAAACCCAAGAAACTTCTTAGAGTTTGCATGGTTAGTTCTATACCACCAAAGGCATGGGCGTGGTTTACCTTATCAAATTTGTCGCGGATTTTTATCCTGCTGTCACGGGGAATACTCATAAGATCCATCTTTCCAGTTTTTGTATCTGCCTTTAAAAGCATAATGGTATCTGTACGAGTGAAATCAGTATTTGTATCATCATCTCCATTTTTATCTACACCAACTAAAAGAATTAAATATTCTCCATCGGCGGTTTTTACTGCGTTGTCATTGTAATTTGGTATGTCTTTGTATGCTAATTCTTTTTGGTTTTCTACCAGCCTATCTAGGATAAATTTTGTCCCAAAAAAGCCCAAAAGAATAACTAATAAGCTTAAAAAAAATCTTTTTGCTTTCATAAAACCTCTTCTCTTATTAAAACTATTATACCTAGTTTTGCCCATTAAAAAAGAGCATAAGAAAAGAGAGAATTTATTCTCTCTTTTTGCTTATAATTCTTTTGCTAATTCTTTTTGCTTTAGAGCATCGCGGGCCTGACTCATCATTAGTTTTACACGGTTGATTTGGTTTACCTCGCTTGCTCCTGGGTCATAGTCGATTGCTACAATATTCGCCTGAGGATATTCTTCTCTAATTTTTTTCATAACACCTTTTCCAGTTATATGATTTGGAAGACAACCAAATGGTTGGATGCAGACAATATTTGGTGCATCAGCATGAATTAGCTCTATCATTTCCCCAGCAAGTAGCCAACCTTCACCAGCTTGGTTTCCAAGACTTGTCACATCTTTTGCATATTCTGCAATTTGGTCGATGTATTCTGGCTCATCAAATCTATTTGACTCACGGAGAGCCTTTCTAACTGGTTTTCTGTATTGTTCGACAATAGCAATTCCTATTTTTCCAACGCTTGCAGTCATTTTGCTTTTGCCATAAAGTTCTGCCTTAAGTTCTGTGTTTTTCATGCAATACATAAAAAAGTCTGTCAGGTCTGGGAGGATTACTTCTGCTCCTTCTGATTCTAGGACTTTTTGTAAATTGTTATTAGCCTCTGGCAAGAATTTCACTAGAATTTCTCCAACAATACCCGCTTTTGGAATTTTGATGTCCTTTACTGGTAAATTGTCAAAATCATCTACAATTTCTTTAACAACTTTTTTGTACTCCCTATCATTCATAGTTGGAGCGCTCGATTCTAGGCGGCTAATCCATTCTTCTTTTAATTTATCAGTTGCACCCTTTTCCACTTCATAAGGCCTTGTTGCATTGGAAACTCGATTTATCAAATCACCAAGAATTATTGCCCTGATTCCTCTTTTTAAAAATGGTATTGTAGATGGCTTTCTTAAATCAAGACCTGAGTTTGTTTCAATGCCTTGGGCAGAAATTGCAATTACTGGAATATTTGGATATCCAGCATCTCGAAGACCTTTTCTAATGTAACCAACATAGTTACTTGCTCTGCAGGCCCCACCTGTTTGGGTCATTACGATTGCAAGTTTATCTGTGTCATATCTGCCAGAATTAACAGCCTCCATAAATTGACCTACAACTGTAATTGATGGGTAGCAGGAGTCGTTATTTACATATTTTAGCCCTTGGT
Source organism: Anaerococcus martiniensis (assembly GCF_043187485.1). GTDB lineage: Bacteria > Bacillota > Clostridia > Tissierellales > Peptoniphilaceae > Anaerococcus > Anaerococcus martiniensis. The sequence goes on along the minus strand of NZ_CP171106.1, from coordinate 1,114,030 downwards.
CAAGGACTTTGTCATTTACTGTATCTAAAAATTCGATATTCATTCCATAGTGGTGGAAAACTGGGCCTAGGATTCTAAAATGCTCTCTTGCCATTTGTGGAGCAAGAATTGTGTAGCCTTCCTCTACCATTTTTTTAGTAAATTCTGGGGTTTCATAATCTAGGCGGTCTAAATCTTTTTTAAATTCGATGCCCTCCATTTTCTTTTGGTTTAAGGCTTGAAGTAAAGACCTGATTCTTATTTTTATTGCACCAAGATTTGAAACTTCATCTATTTTAAGTAATGTATAAATTTTGCCGTGAGCTTCAAGTAAGTCTTGGACTTGGTCAGTTGTTACCGCATCAAGTCCACATCCAAAAGAGTTTAATTGGATTAATTGTAAATTTGGATTTTCTGCTACATATTCTGCAGCACGGTAAAGTCTTGCGTGATATGACCATTGGTCAAGGACACGGACTTTTGTATCTACATCTTCGATATTATAGGCAACTGCATCTTCAGAAATAACTGGAATATGCATAGATTCGATTAATTCTGGAATGCCGTGGTGAACTTCTGAGTCGATATGATATGGACGACCTGCAAGAACAATGGCATTTAGATTATTTGTATTTACATAATCAATTATTTCCTTGCCTCGGATCCTTATTTGATCGTGGTAATTTTGTAGTTCATTCCAAGCTGCCGCACTTGCGTTTTTAATTTCTTTTTTAGTAAGCTTGTTGCCATTATAATCATAGCCTTCAAATTCTTCAATGAGTCTATTTGTGATTATTTTTTCACTTTCTAGTGAAAGATATGGATTCATATATTTTTTGCCAGCTAAGGATTCCACATTATTTTTGATTACATCTGGATAACCTGATACAACTGGGCAATTCATGTGGTTTTGGGCCTTGTCAAATTGCTTGTATTCGTAAAAAATTGCTGGATAGAAAATCAAATCCAAATCATCTCTTGCTGCCAAGTCTTCGATATGGCCGTGGGCAAGTTTTGCTGGATAACAGGCAGTTTCTGATGAAATAGAAGAAATTCCTTTTTCATACATTTCCCTATCTGATTTGCCTGATAAAACAACATCAAAACCTAATGATGTAAAGAATTTGTGCCAGAATGGATAGTCTTCGTACATATTTAATACACGTGGCAAGCCAACCTTGCCCATACGAGCGGCATCTCCCAAAGTTTTTCTATTAAATAGCAGGTCATTTTTAAACTTGTACATATTTAAATCTGCCATTGTTTCTTCTTTTTTAACCCCGGCACCGCGTTCACACCTATTGCCGGTTACATATCTAGTACCATCTGGGAAAACATTGATGATTAAAGCACAGTTGTTGGTGCACAAACCACATCTTGCATTTTTTTGCTCATAAGTAAAGTTTTCTAGTTCTGAAATATCAGATAAGCTTGATTGGCCAGTTGAATTATCACGAGAAATTAGGGCCATACCCATAGCACCCATAAGTCCTGCAATTTCAGGGCGGGTTGTTTTTCTGCCTGTGATATTTTCAAAGGCTCTTAAAATTGCATCACCGTAGAAGGTTCCTCCTTGGACAACTATATTGTCTCCAAGAGATTTCGGGTCGCGGACTTTGATTACCTTTTGGATAGCATTTTTAATTACAGAATAGCAAAGACCTGCTGCAATGTCAGCTACTTCTGAGCCTTCTTTTTGGGCTTGTTTTACCTTTGAGTTCATAAAAACTGTACAACGGCTACCAAGATCTGCTGGTTCTTTTGAAAATAGTGCTTTTTCTTGGAATTCTGCTGCAGACATACCTACACTTGCTGCAAAGGTTGATAAAAATGACCCGCATCCTGAAGAACAAGCTTCATTTAGCTGGATAGAATCAATAATGCCATCTCTGATATGCATGGCTTTCATATCTTGGCCACCAATGTCTAGAATAAAATCAACATCTGGATTGAAAAATTTTGCAGCTCTATAGTGGGCAATGGTTTCTACTTCTCCATTGTCAACATGAAGGGCATTTTTTATAAAATCTTCCCCATAACCGCAAATACCAGATGAGGCTATGTATGCCTTAGGATTTTTCTTAGCATATGCATCTTTTAGCATATTTATAACAACTTGAAGAGGACGACCTAGGTTCATCCTGTAATCTTCATGGATAATATGTGCATCTTCTGTAATCCACACCATTTTGCTTGTGGTAGATCCAGCATCGATGCCGACATATATAGGTCCCTCATATGTAGATATATCTTGGTAAATTACTTCATCTGTTTTATGGTCTTTGACAAAGTTCTCGTGCTCTTCTTCTCTTGTAAATAGAGGTTCGAGTTTTTTTGTCATTTCCATGTCTTCAGGAGCGTCTTTTTCTAATTCTTTTATCAAAGTACTGTAAAGTACATAATCGTCATTCTCAGCTGAAAGGATAGCTGCACCCTTTGCTACGTAAAGTTGGGCATCTTCAGGGGTTGTGAAAGTGTTGCCATCTTGGCCTAAGGTTTCGACAAATCTATTGCGAAGTGCTGGCAAGAAGTGCAGTGGTCCACCTAAAAATGTAACATTGCCTCGGATAGGTCTCCCGCAGGCAAGATTTGAAATAGTTTGGTTAACAACTGATTGAAAAACTGAAATTGCAATATCTTCACGACTTGCTCCTTGGTTCATCAAGGCTTGGATGTCAGTTTTTGCAAAAACACCACAACGGCTGGCAATTGGGTAGATTTTCTTATAATTTTGGCTTAAATCATTGAGGCCTGAAGCATCAGTATCTAAGAGTGCCGCCATTTGGTCAATAAACGCACCAGTACCGCCTGCACAAATAGAATTCATTCTTTGCTCAACCGACCCTGATAAGTATGTAATCTTAGAATCTTCCCCGCCTAGCTCAATAACCACATCCGTTTCCGGAATAAATTTCCTAATTGCAGCGGTTTCTGCAATAACCTCTTGGACAAAATTGATGCCCATATATTTTTCTAGAAACATCCCGCCAGATCCAGTTACATTTATAGTTATATAATCATCCTTAAACTGTTCATAGGCTTCAGTTAAAACATCCTTTACAGTTTCTTTGACATCAGATTTGTGTCTTCTATATACTTGGTGAATGGTATTAAAATTCTCATCAGTGATGACAATTTTTACAGTAGTAGACCCTACATCAAGTCCCATATGTAAATTCATAATACGCCTTTCTTATTCTAATCTATATTAAAAATTAATCTATATATTAACTCTATTTCTTATTTGATTAACACTTATATTTTACCCCATATTTAAAATTAAATACAAGTAAAAAACTAGGAATAGTTCGCTTATGATATTTTTATATTTTAACTTTGATAATTCAAATTAAAGGAATGTGTTTGGCGAAAAATACAAGCAAAGCAATAAATTTAATCAGTTAATACATATATTTTAATATCTTAGACAAGGTCTATTTAAATACTTAAGGATGGATTATTAAAACATTTTAGGGTAAGTTTTACTTAGGAAGAGGTATTTGCGATCAAATTTTAATTTCTAGGGAGATTTAATGGAAAATATAAAGAATCAAAGACCTTTTGGTAGTCGTGATGTTATAGGCTATATGTTTGGAGATATGGCTGGTAGTTTTGTAAGTCTGACTTTTGATGCATTTTACCTAATATTTGCTACATATGTACTTAAAATTGACCCTAAATTTATGTCGATGATGTATCTTTTTGTTAGATTTTATGATGCAGTTGATGACCCCCTTATCGGATCATTGCCAGATAGATTTAGATTGTCTGATAAGGAAAAGTTTAAGCCGTGGATTAAAATTTTTATGTGGCCGTTAGCTATTTCAATTATCCTAGGCTTTATAAATATAGACAAATGGAACTTAAACCAATCCATGAAGCACGTCTGGGTAACTCTTATATATCTTATCTATGGAATTAGCTATACAGGTACATCCATGCCCTATGGGGCTATGGCAAATCTTATTGCCACTAATCAAAAGGAAAAATCTCGCTTATCTGCTGCAAGATCAATCGGAGGTCTTATAATAGCCTTTATTGTTCTTGGCCTTGCCCCTATGATTATTTGGGATAAGAACAATAATCCCAATGAATTTGGTTATACAATAGTATCGGTAATTTGTGCTATAGGTTCAATTATTTCATATCTAATCTTAAATAAATTTACAATAGAGAGAAAATCTTATCATAAAGAAACTGATAAAAATGAAGATTATAATTTTTTCCAAACAATAAAAGAGGCTTTAAGCAACCGAAGCTTGGTTGGAATTATGATTGCCTCAATCGGATCTATGATTTGGATAACTGCCAATAACCAATTTGTAGGCTTTATGTTCAAAGAATTCTACAATAGGCCAAAGCTGCAGACCATCTCGATAGTAAGCCAACTACCAATCACAGTTTTATTATTTTTCATAGCTCCAAAATTAAGTGAAAGGTACGGTAAGCGAAAGACATTGACCTTATTTTTGATTGTGAATATGATCATATCTACATTTTTATTTCTATATCCCATAAAAGACCCAATAGTTTTTATATTGATAAACATATTTTCAAATATTGGTCAGGCCATGTTTATGATATTCGTATGGGCTTTTGTGGCAGATGCAATCGACTATCATGAATATAAGTTTAATAGTAGAAATGACGGGACACTTTATTCTGCTTACACATTTTCAAGAAAAATCGGCACAACCATAGCCTCAGCAGGAGCTACAGCAGCACTTGCATCCATAGGATTTGTATCTGGAGCTCCAAGGCAAAGTATAGCAGTAGCAAATAATATCCGCTACTTTGCTACCGCTATTCCAATCATATCTTGTTTGCTAGAGCTAGTCGGCATTAGGGTGATTTATCATCTAACAGAGGCTGATAGCGAAAAAATTACTAGACTGCTTGCCAAGGCATAAAAAATAAGCCCATATATGGGCTTATTTTATTATCTATTTCTCGCTTCTTTAACAAGTCCTGAAATAAATTTAAAGTTTGGATCTTTTGAGTCTCTTGCTAGGTCAAATAGGATTGTTTCTGTTTCTGTTCTTACTGCTCCCATTTCTCTTAGAGTTTTCAATGCTTCTTCTTTTTGGCTTTCTTTAAAGCTTGCTAGGGCATCTTTAGTTAAAAATACATTTATCCCTAAATTTAATAGACTTCTTGTTGTTTGGTAAACACAGATGTGAGCTTCAGCTCCTGTTATTACAACTTTTTTAATATCATTTTGTTCTATAAATTCTAAAACTTCAGCTATTGCTGCATCAAATATAGTTTTTTCGAAAATATTATCTTTGTTTATTTTTTCTAAAATTCTATCATCTGTATTGCCAAGCCCCTTTGGATATTGTTCGGTTGCAATGATTGGCATTTGGTATTTATTAAAGGCTTCGATTAATATAAGAGTATTTAGTATTGCCTCTTCTCCATTTTCTAGGGCTTTCATTAATCTTGGTTGTTCATCTACAATTAACAAAAGTGTGTTTTTTTTATTGCTATAAATGCCGCTTTCTTCATCAAAAGAATTTACAAAATATTTGTCATCTAATTTTCTTTGCATAAGTCCCTTTCTATTTAAATCTAAACTTCTTTTAGGTAAATATCGCCACATGCCTTTGGTGATATTCTTTTTTCAATTGAATCTATCCTAATTATAGCTGTTTTGTCAAAGTTATCAAAGTCAATAAACTGAATTTTATCAGCTATGTTTATCCCCATTGATTCGCAGTAGGTTAACAAATCTTTGTCATCCCTAATTCTTCTGATTATATATGCTTTACCTGGAATTGCCTCACTCATTTTTAATAGGTCTTTGGGAGTTTCTTCATTGTTTATAAAAATTATTGACCCATGCGGGCAATAGTCTGGATAGCCTAGGTAGGCATTTAGCTTATCTAGGAGATCATCATTAGTTACTGACTGGAGATCATTTGCGATTGGATGGATATCTTTCCAGGAAAATCCCAGTTCATTTTCTAGGAAATATTCCCAGAGTCTGTGCTTGGATAGGAGTTTTTTAGTTACTTTTATCCCTTCTTCTGTCAGCTGATTTTCTTTATCATCTGTTACCAGGCCTTCTTTTTTCAATTTTTTTAGCATTTCTGTAACAGAAGGTGGGGCTAGGTTTAGGTGGGTTGATATTGATTTATTGGTAACCTTCTCTCCCTCACCCATTAGCTTAAATATGGTGATTAAGTAGTCTTCCTTCTGTGGATTCAAATTGGTCATCTCTTGCTTTTTCCTTATCATCATCTTTGTTGCTTGCTTTATTAGAAGTATACTTCTTTAGGATAAGCATAGCTAGATAAATAAGCATATTACAAGTTGCAACCGCCCCAGCAATTGAAACATTTAGCTTAAGGGCTAGGGCAAAACCGACTATTGAATTTATAGTTGCTATTAGGGCTGTCGATAGGAGGCTTGTTTTAAGGCTCTTGGCAAAAGCTAGGGCTGTGGCAGATGGGGCTATAAAAAATGAAATCACAAGTATAGCACCTACACTATCGAAGGACACAACCGCCGCTACTGATGTCAAAGTCATCAAAAGATAGAAAATAGCTGTTGTAGGTATTCCTATTAGATAGGCAAATTCCCTATCGAAGGTCGAAATCTTAAGCTTTTTGTATTGACTTATGATAAATACTAAGATTAAAGCCAAGAGGATAAGCCCGTATAAAACTGCTTTAGAAATTTCAATCCCAAAGACAGTAGTTTTAACAAGTGAAGAAAACAAGACTTCTCCCATCAAAACCACATCTAAGTCCAAATGGACATTTCTAAAAAATTTGCTGATAAGTATGACAGCTAGAGCAAAAAGTACTGGAAATACCATGCCTATGGCATCGTCATATTTACTAATTCCTTTGTTACCTATTGTTTCTATTAAATACACTGTCAAAAGTCCCATCAGTGATGCCCCAACTATTAAAACTGGACTATCTAAGTCTTGTACTATAAAAAATGCTAAGACTATGCCCAAAAGTACTGTGTGGCTGATGGCATCTGTTAGCATCGATAAATTTCTAAGGACTAGAAAAACACCCAGCAGAGAGCAAGAAATTGCTGTTAATATTAAAACTATAAGGGAATTTGTCATATTCTCGCTCCTTTCTGAGTGATTTTTGTAATAACTATAACAAGTAGCGCAATCATTCCCTGAAACAAGATTATAGTAGGTCCTGTTGAAAATCCAGGAAAGATGGTAGAGATTACACAACCTGCAAGGGAAGCAATCGTTGATAAAAGAGCTGATAGGGCCATTACTCCCATAAATTCATTGGTTAAATAACTTGCTGTAATAGTTGGGATTATAAGTAGTGAACTAATGAGGATTACCCCCACTGCCTTAATGCCAACCCCTATCACAAGTATTGTCATAAATAATATCAAGTAATCTAATAATTTTTGTTTAACTCCTATCATATAGGAAAACTCATTATCAAATAAATAAGCTTTTATATCTCTAAAGTTTATAGCAACTATTACTAGACATATGATTGTGGCTATAAGTAATAAGTCTATGTCACGCCTTAGTAGATAAGCTGCTTGGCCAAATATATAGTTATCTAGTCCTGCTCTAGCTGAGCCACTATAGCTGGGATTGCCTTGGATAAAGGACTTTAAGACTAGTCCTAGACCAAAAAATCCAGATAAGAATATTGCCATATTGGCATCTGCTCCTATCTTGCTGTTTTTTGTGCAATAGTGGATCAAAAAATACGATAGGGCTGCTGTTGCCATAGCTCCTATAAGCAAAATAGCTGGGTCTCTTTGGCGTGTTATCATAAAGGCAAGGACTATGCCAGGTAGAGTTGAGTGGCCTAGGGCATCTCCTATTAGGGATTGGTTTTTATAGACATTGATAGTACCAATTATGCTAGCTACTATAGCAAGCAAAACTGTTCCTATAAGGACTATTTGAAAAGAATACATCGATAATAATTCTCTCATGCCTACCCCCTAAAGCCCTTGTTAATTTCAACATCTATATCATCTTTGTATAAGCTACCAGAATATTTGACATCCTTGTTTAGGACAACTACATTATCAAAATACTTATCCAAGGTGTAAATATTGTGGTGGACAGCTATAACAGTCTTGCCTAAGTCCTCCAATCTCTTAAACTCATCGGCTATGATGTCCTCAGTTTTTATATCAACGCCCGTTAGTGGTTCATCTAATATATATAAGTCGACATCTTGGGCAAGGGCACGGGCCAGAAAGACCCTCTGCTTTTGCCCGCCAGATAGGTTGTTGATCTGCCTATCTGACAAATCTCTGATGCCCATTTCATTAAGGGCGGCCTGTACCTTGTCCTTGTCTCTATCAGAGGGAGAGCTGAATTTTTTTATATAAGGGTAGCGGCCCATCATGACTACATCATAAACTGTGGTAGGAAAATTCCAATTGACACTATCTTTTTGGGGTACATAGGCTATATTGGTCTTGACTTCCTCTAAGGGCTTGCCAAAAATCTTTACTTCTCCCCTATCTTTTTTGATTAAGTTTAAAATCGCCTTGATTAGAGTAGATTTGCCTGCCCCGTTGGCTCCAATGATGGCTGTTCTAGTGTTAATTGGAATTTGTAAATTTACTTTTTCTAAGACTAAATTATCCCCGTATGAGACATTTAAGTCCTTAACTTTAATTGCATATTCCATAGCTCACCTACTTTAGATTATCTACAATGAGGTCGACATTGTGTTTGTACATATCTATAAAATTGTCGCCAGCTTCACCTGGATCTGCTAGGGAATCTGATAAAAGTTCTTTGCCATGTCCACTTATTACTTCGGTTTCAAAACCCTTAGATTTTACAATATCTTTAAGTTTTTCCATTCTTTCAGGATTGGTAGTTGATTCTGCAAATATAGCTTTGACTTTCTTATCGGCGATGAAGTCTGCTGTACTTTCTAGGTCTTTGTTGGCTACTTCTGAATCTGTACTGACCCCTTGAGGAGCCAAAACTTCCATATCGTAGCTTCTAGCAAAGTAGTTGAAGGCATCATGTGGGGTGATTAGATACCTTTGACCAGCAGGTATTTCTTCTATTCTGTCAGTTATATACGCGTCCAGATCTTCTAACTCATTTAGGTATTTATCAAGATTTTCATCGATTAGGCCAATCATTTCACTATCATCAGCATAAAGTTCTTTTAGTTTGTTTGCTGCATTTTTAAAAGCCTCAGCATAAAGGTCTAGGTCAAACCAGAAATGAGGGTCTTCTACCATACTAGAATCATCTTCTGCATCTTCCATTTCACCTATATCATTTTTGTCAAAAGTTTCAGTTACAGCATAGCCTACCCCTTCTAAGGCATCTACCATCTTTCCTTCAAAGTGGATACCATGGTATAAAACTAGATCTGCTTCTGTAATTTTGTTGAAATCTTCTGGCTTTGGTACGTAAATATGTGGGTCCTCACCGGCTGGGATTATTAGTTCAATATTTGCTTTATCGTTTCCAATTAGCTCATGGACCATATCTTCTATAAAAGTTGTTGTAACTGTGATAGTTTTCTTATTATCATCCTTACTTTCTACTTCATTTTTACTGACATTTTCAGTTTCGCTTACTTCTTTGTTAGCACTACATGCTGTAAAGCTTAGCAATGCAATCATAAATAATAATATTTTTTTGTACATTAAGCCCTCCTTAAATTATTTTAAGAGTATTATAATACTTTATTTCTAATTTGTAAAGTATTATTTTAGGTGCACCTAATTATTAAATGAAAAAAAAGAAACTTATCTAGTTTAACTAAATAAGTCCCCTTGACTAAAATCTTTAGCTTTCATAATCTTATCTATTGTCGATAGCACTGCCGCCTTATTCTTTGACCAATCTGGGTAAGCTATATTTTGCTTTATACCATCCCCTGTTAGCCTATTTACTACTGTGTTAGGATTTAGATGCCTAAGCATTTTTACGACTGTATTAGCATAACCATCCTTACTCATGGTATATTCTATTTTATTTTTTTCGTAATAGTATTTTAAGTAGCTGTCATTTTCTATATACAAATTGTGAATTTTGACTCCCCAAAAGTTTTTTTGGTTTATATATAAAATATTATTTATATAGTCAGCTTCATTTTCATTTGGAAATCCTACTATGATATGGGCAATTGCTTTTATAGCTAATCTATTTAATTTATCTACTCCTTGGTCAAATGTTCTGTGGTCATAGCCTCGGTTTATAAATTCTAAAGTCTTTTCATTTACGCTTTGCATACCTAGTTCTACTGTAAGGTCTGTAATCTGATTTAATTGATCTAGCAAATTTAAAACTTCATCAGGCAAGCAGTCTGCTCTTGTTGCTATTGATAAACCTACAACATCTGGTTCATTTATGGCCGCAAAGAACATTTCTCGCATATGTTCAATATCACCATAAGTATTGGTAAAATTTTGAAAATATGCTATATAGGCTTCTTCTCGACCTGGTTTTGATAGCTTATTTTTTTGAAAAGCTATTTGATTTTTAATAGCCCCTGCTGATTTATAAGTCCATTCTCCTGCACCATTGTCTGAGCAATAGATACAGCCTTTAAATGACAAACTCCCATCTCGATTGGGACAGGTAAAGCCGCCATCGAGTGGGAGTTTAATAATTTTTTTATTGTATTTAATTTTATAATAAGTATCTAAATCCCTATATCTTTTTTTATTAAGCTCCATAGGGAGACTATACCCTAGTTGTCATAATCGTATTCTTCAAATACTTGATTTTCTTTTTTCTTACGTTTTTCAAATACTGCACCCCAGTGGTTATCAAAGGTCCAATTGTAATTACCGAGTTTGCCAGTATCTTTATAGTTTTTATTAAAGTCGCGTACAAGCCATACTAACTGCTTTGAAAGTAATATCAAACCAATAAAGTTTGGTACTACCATCAGAGCATTAGCCACATCTGAGATTGACCATACAAATTTAAGTCCACCTAGAGATCCTATCACTGAAAATATAATATAGATTGCTTTATATATATTACGTATGGCTTTTGATTTAGTAATATAAGATATACATTTATCTCCATAGTAATACCAAGAAACTAAAGTTGTAAATGCAAAGAACATTAGGCCTATACTTACAAGCATTTCTCCACCTACTGGCAAGGCTTTTTCAAAAGCTGCTGCTGTTAATTTATTTGCATCTACATTTGCATCTGACCATAATCCTGAACAAATAATTACTAGTGCTGTCATAGTACAGATTAAAATTGAAGATACAAATACTTCAATAGCTCCCCACATACCTTGACGAACAGGGTGGTCTGTGTGTGCTGCGGCGTGCGCCATTGGTGCAGAACCTAGTCCTGCTTCATTTGAGAAAATACCTCTTGCAAGCCCGTGGCGGATAGTAATTAGTACAGTAGCACCTGCAAATCCTCCAACTGCTGCGGTTGGTTGAAAAGCATCCCTTACTATGTATCCAAGGGTTGGAAGTAATTCATTTCTATAAATTACTAAAATAACTATTGTTGCACCAAGATATAAAACACTCATTAGTGGAACAACTTTTTCTGCAAAGGCTCCGATTCTTTTGATACCACCAATAATGATAACTATCATAAGAATCATAATAACAATTCCTATTATCCTAAGATCTATACCTGTAATAGTATGGATAGAGTTTGCCATAGCATTAGTTTGAACTAGAGATCCTGTACCAAGAATGGCAATAGCTCCAAAAACAGAAAATAAAATTGCAAGCCATCTCATATTAAGTCCATTTTCTAGATAGTACATAGGACCACCAGAAAATTCTCCGATTTCATCTTTTTCACGGGTAGCAACTGCTAAAGTAATCTCTGAAAATTTCGTAGTCATATTTGCCAAAGGTATTTTTAAATATATAGCCAGAGTTTTTAAAAACCCAGGCTCGAGTTTTATAGATTAGAAGTAATCCGCCTAAAAGCATGACTATAATCACAGGGATAACCCATAGAAAGTCACTTAGCGAACCTACAAGCTCGATAAACGTTTTCATATTTCTTCAAAGAATTTTATTAATATTTTATTTATAGCTATTTAGCACAAAAGACACGCTTCTTGCGTGTCTTTTTATATGCTAAATCTTTTTCTAATATTATTTATCTAGTCCAAGATCTTTGTATTCGTAACCAAGGTCATCAGCAACACCTTCAAGTGTTACATATCCATCGTGTGTGTTGATCCCTGGGATTAGTTCTGGGAATTTTTTAGCTGCTTCAAGCGCACCTAAGTTTGCGATTTGTACACCGTATCTTGTTGTAGCGTTTGATAATGCATATGTTGATGTAAGTGCAGCTGCTCCTGGCATGTTTGCTACTGAGTAGTGAATTACATCGTGTTCTACGAATGTTGGTTCATCGTGTGTTGTTGGGTGACCTTTTGTAAGGTCTGTAGAACCACCTTGGTCGATAGCAACGTCTACGATTACAGAACCTGCTTCCATTTCTTCAACCATGTATTCTTTTACTAGTTGTGGAGCTTTACGTCCTGGGATAAGTACTGTAGAAACTACTAAGTCAGCATCTTTAACTGCTTTTTCTATGTTTAGTGGGTTTGAGTATTCTGTTTCAATTTTTGAACCGTGAATTTCTTCAAGTCTAGCAAGAGCTTCTACATTTACATCAAGAACTTTTACTCTAGCTCCCATACCTACGGCAATTTTTGTAGCTGCAGATCCTACTGTACCTGCACCGATAACTACTACGTATGCTGGAGCTACTCCAGGAACACCGTTTAATAATTTACCTTTACCACCATTTGTTTTTAATAAGAACTTAGCACCTTCTTGAACAGCCATTCTACCAGCTACTTCACTCATTGGTTTTAGAAGTGGAAGTAAGCGACCTTTTTGAACTGTTTCAAATGCAATACCTGTTACTTTTTTTTCTACTAAGTGTTTTGTTAATTCTGGGTCAGCTGATAAGTGTAGGTATGTGTAGATGATTTGACCTTCTTTGAAATATTTGTATTCGCTTTCAATTGGTTCTTTAACTTTGTAGATCAATTCAGCTTTTTCCCAAACTTCTTCAGCTGTGTCTAGGATTGTTGCTCCTGCTTCTACGAATTCTTCATCTGTAATACCAGAACCTAGTCCTGCACCTTTTTGTACATAAACTTCGTGATTGTTTTTAACGAATTCTGATACTGCTCCTGGTGTTGCAGAAACACGGTTTTCGTTATTTTTAATCTCTGTAGGTACTCCAATAATCATAAAATTTCCTCCTATATATTCGCAAAAATACAGATACAAATCGCAATTTTTTTCTTTTGTATCTCTATGTATATTATAAATCGTTTGCAAATCGTTGTCAAACATTTATTTCAAAAAATCTAAATTAACTTTTTATATGCGATAATTTAGCCAATACTATAAAATAATTTTTTTAGGAAATAGTATTCATATGTAAAGTTTTATTTACATAGAATTTACCATTTTTTATATATAGTCCAACTTTTACCATTTACTAAATTTAATAATATAATATAATAATTTTATGATTAAACTTATAACCATTGATGTGGATGGCACTTTGCTTACCCCACTAAAAAGATTAACAAAATCTAATATTATAGCCATTGAAAAAGCAAAAAAAGCAGGTGTTCATATAGCCTTGGCATCTGGCAGGCCATATTCAGGCATGCAACCCTTGGTTGAGAGGCTAAAATTAAATCAAGAGGGCAATTTTACCGTTTGCCAAAACGGATCTTACATTTTTGATAATTTTACCCACAAACCCCTATCTGGGACCTTTCAAAATCCTATTGATTTAAAAATAATTGATGATTTGCTAAAAAATTTTGATATTCAAATCTCAGCTATGGACCATGAAAGCTTTTATAGCCGCCATGTAAAGCCTAATATCTATACAAAAATAGATGCAAAAATCTCAAGACTTCCCCTACAAGTTATCCAATATGATGACTTTCCTGAAGATAAAACTTTTGGTAGGATTTTAATTATGGGTAGAAAATCTGAGATGGATAGGCTTTACAAAAATATGCCACAGGAATTGGTTGAAAACTATTATGCTGTAAGAACTGCTCCATTTTTAATAGAGGTTATGAACAAAAGCACAAACAAAGGCTATGCGATTTCCGTTATGGCCAAGGATCTTGGAGTTGGCCAAGAAGAAATAATGAGCATTGGCAATGAAAGAAATGATATACCTATGCTAGAGCAAGCAGGATTTGCAGTAGCCATGGCAAATGCAGTTCCAGAACTTAAAATCCATGCTGATTTTATAACTAAAAATAATTTACAATCTGGAGTTGCCTATGCTATTGAAAGGTTATTGGCTAATAATTTAGAAATATACAAATAAAAACTGCAAGAAATCCTTGCAGTTTTTTCTATAGTGCACCCTTATTTTTATCTTTTTCGTATTCGAATAATTCTTTTTCCTTAGAAATCTCGTAAGCAGCTTTTTTTCTTTCACTTTCAAGTCTTCTAATAATTGTTTGCATAGTTCGTTTTGCCTTAGTAATATCAAATTCTTTTAAACGCATATTTGTTCTAATTGCAATGTCAGAACCCTTGCCATTTGCAGAAGAAAATTCGCTCATTTTACTTGGTAGGGAAATTTTATTTGCTAATTTTTCATCAAATAACAAAATATTTGCATGAAAATCTAAAAGTGCTTGTTGGGCACGGTCGATGTTATTATTTACCGCACTAACTTTATTGCCTCTTAGCAAATTACCTAAGAAATTCCCTCTTAAGACTTGGTGTGATGAAAAATCATATTTGCCATTTATTTTACTTTCAGCTCTAGCCAATAGATTTTCAACATCCTTAGCTTGTCTTAGTAAATCTTCAACTTGATTTAATTTTAATTTATAATCTTCTCTTTCATATAAGTTTGTTGTCTTGATTGCCATATGTCCTCCATAATGATCTTACTTAATAGTACTTATACCCAAAAGGCTCATTTGTTTATCAATTAAATGATAAGTATAGTTAATATAAAAAGCGAGGTATTATGGCAAAAGTTTTATTATATAATATAGACGAGAATTATGATATGGAAAAATTTGAACTGCTAGCATTGAAAAACAAGGTTCAAATTATCCGTGCAGAAAAGAAAGATGTTGATCAGTATGTTGGATATCTAGTAGGTCATGAAGGCTATGAAAAAAGAGATGAGAAGCTTGAAGATGATCCAAGTCTTGATTTTCCTTTTATCCTATTTGAAAATTTTGATCGAGACCAATTGTTTGGATTCTTAGATGAAATGAGACAAGCTGGCCTAGCTATCCAACACAAAGCTGGGGAAACAGAAAATAACGTCAAATGGACCCTTAGAGAATTGCTAATAGAAAATGACCGTGAAGGCAAAATGATGGGCCTAATCCACAAAATAAATGGATTAGTAGAAAGGGCAGCAGAATTAAAAGAAAAACACGGCGAAGATAAAAAACTTGCAAAATTAATAGATGAAATGCAAGCCTATTTCGATGACTCAAGCCTATTTGAACTAGAGGTCGCTCAAAACTATTATTTAAAATTAGCTGATGAAGTAAAAAGAGTAGAAGAAGAAAATAATTAAGAGTTAGCATATGCTAACTCTTTTTTAATAGTTTTTTATATGTTTTATCAGTTAATATTGCACCTAAAGGTGCTGTAAGTAAAATAGCTATTACAGATACTGATAGGATTAAATTTCCACTTGCTAGTCCCATTTGTAGGGCAACTGGACCTATGGCTGCCTGAACAGTTGCCTTTGGTATATATGCAAGAGATGTAAAAAGTCTTTCTTTTTTATTTAAATTTGTTTTTATAAGTGATATATTTACTCCAAGCATTCTAAAAATTAGGCCAATTATAATTAAAATTACTGCCAAAAATCCTGCTTCTTTTACATAGGCCAAGTCCACAGAAATCCCAACTAATACAAATAATAGCAATTCAAATACCTTCCATAAGCGGTTGTATGAAAATAATAATTCATTGGCTAGTTTTGGATTCTCTTGATTTATAGCTATTCCTGCTGCCATAATTGATATTAAAGCAGCAAAGCCAATCTTAGTTTCAATTATTTTTTGTAATTCTAAGCTAAAAAATGCAATACTTATAAAAATCATTGCCTTATAAATCTCATTTATATCTATTTTTTCAAAGATAAATGCAAAAACTTTTCCAATTATAATCCCAAAAATTACGCCAGTTATAATTGAAATTGGAATATTTATAAAGCTCATAGCCGACAATTGTCCTCCAGTTTTTAAGGCCAAAAATGATGAGAAAAATACAATTACAAAAACATCATCAACACTTGAACCAGCCAAAATCATCTCAGGAATATTTTTATCTGCCCCATAACCCTCATCTATTAGTTTTATCATGCAAGGAACTACAATGGCAGGACTCACTGCAGCAAGGACTGCCGCCATAATTCCAGCATCAATCACGTTAAGATTAAAAAATCTTTGAGCAAGAAATATAATAGCAAGCATTTCAATAGTAGCTGGCAGAAAACTCAGTAAAATAGCTGGCCTGCCAACTTTTTTTAGCTTTTCAAAATTTAAAGTAAGTCCGGCTCGACTTAATATAACCACAAGGGCAATTTGCCTAAGGTCATTAGATAGATTAAAAATATTTTCACTAACCAAATTCATTTGATTCGGACTAATAATTATGCCTGCTATAAGCATACCAATGATAGGTGCTAGGCCAATTTTCTCAAAAATAAGGGCCATAAAAATCCCAAAGATAAAAATTATTGCAAAATCAGTTAACATATTTTCTCCTTATAAGATACCAATAAAAAAAGCTGGTGGCTCCTGCAAAAGCAGAAGTCATCAGCATGTAGCGGTTTTGAATTAATTCATGGAAGAACTTCATTTCCAATTCAACATTATTATACCAATTATTAGTTAAAAATCAAATTATATTTGACAACGTTTTCTTCTTCTCTTATAATTTAATTATATAGTAGTCTATTCAACTTATAGATTGTAAGGAGTATAACATGAATAAGAAATATGTAAAGAAGATTGGAGCAGAGAACCTGATATTTGTCCTGGTATTTTTTGGTATATTTGCTTCAATAGGTAGGGTAATGGGCGTTTCAAATATGATATCTACAATGATGAATAGTGCCTATGACTTGTTAATTAACACTTGCTTTTTTATAATGGCCATATCAGTTTTGACAGGTGCGCTTTCTGCAATTTTTTCAGAGTTTGGTTTTATATCTTTGATAGATTTACTTTTATCAAAAATTATGAAGCCTATCTATAATTTACCTGGCGCAGCATCTCTAGGTATTATAAATTGCTACTTATCTGATAACCCATCCATATTGCCTCTAGCCCACGAAGATAACTTTAAAGCTTTATTTAAAAAGTACCAGTTACCTTCTTTGACCAACCTAGGTACTTCATTTGGAATGGGTCTTATAGTTACTACAACTTTAGGATCTCTTCCTCTTGAAGGAGCAGGAAAAGCTGCTCTAATCGGTACTCTTGGAGCTTTTATAGGTTCTATTGCTAGTGTTAGGATTATGCAAATCTTTACTAAAAAAGCTTTTAATACTGATGAGATGGTAGAGGTAGAAAGTTTAAAAGATGTTCCTAAAAATACGAGAGTAACAAGGGATGGATCTATTGGCCGTAGATTTATTGAAGCCTTATTAGATGGTGGAAAAACTGGAGTAGACATGGGTCTTTCTATTATCCCTGGAGTAATTGGCATTTGTACTATGATAATGCTACTAACAAATTCAGCTGGAGCAAACGGAGTCTATACAGGTGCTGCCAGTGAAGGAGTACCTGTTTTACCATGGATTGGTGATAAGTTATCATTCATCTTAAATCCTTTATTTGGATTTACTCATTCAGAGTCTATAGCTGTCCCAATCACTGCTTTAGGATCTGCTGGAGCATCAATGGGACTAGCTAAAAACTTAGTAGCAGACAATCTTGCAACTGCAAATGATTTGGCAGTATTTACAGCTATTTGTATGTGTTGGTCAGGATATCTATCAACTCACGTTGCAATGATGGATGCCATAGATGCAAAAGAATTAACAGGACCTGCAATTTTATCTCACACAATCGGTGGAATTGTAGCAGGAGTATCAGCTCACTTAATTTTTACATTTTTATAATCGTGTAAATAATTTTAGTGGATAGAACACTGATTTTTCGAGATTTAGAAGATAACTTAATTTGAAAATTTAGTAAATCTGTAAGTAAGAAATAATTTGAGTACATATTTATAAGTTATAAACTAGTATATTATTTTTATATCCATATAAAAATATAAAAAATGGAGGGGATCAAATTCCTCTCCATTTTTACTGTATACCACAGGCTATTTTTGCCAAACTATCAGCCCTATCATTATATTTATCATTAGAATGTCCCTTTACTTTTACAAAGTCAATTCCAATATTTTTTCTAGCTTCATCTATAAATTTTTTGTAGGACTTGGTTAAATCATTATTTGTTTTCCAGTCTCCCGTAGCCCATGATGCTATGCCTTGATAATCGTGGTAGATTATTATTTGATTTTTTTTATCTTCTATAGCCTTTGCTATTGCAAGTTCGCTTGCTTTTACTTCACCCGCTACATTCCTGTGGGTATGGTATGAATCATCAAATGATTTCATCAACTCTATTTCTTCACCTTCTGTAATGTAAACTACTCCTGCCCCATAGACTTTTAATTTTTGATTGTAGGATCCGTCAACATAGGCTATTGCTGAGTTTGGACCAATTTCTATTTCTTCTTTAATCCCTGTCATAAATTCATTTGCATCTTCTAGGGTCTTAAAGGATTTGTAAATCGCTCCACTATATCCTTTTACTTCTTCTAAACAAGAATCCCAGGATGTGTATATCCCAGGATTTCTGCCTTTTTTTACTGCGTAATATTTCATAATGTTTCTTTGTTTACCCAATATGTTACTTGTCCTGGGCCAACTGTGAATACTCCGTTTCCGCCTTCATCTATTATAACATCTTCATTTTTTCCAGATAAGTCAACGTAGCTTGCTCCTGCTTCAGATTCTCCAACATGCATTTGTTTTTCCGCCATATCCTTAATGGAAATCAAAACTGCAAGTGGTTTGTGCTCAGCATCACCACGTCTTACCCATCCAATTACAGCTGGGTCATCAAAATAATCATCTTGATCGCCGTAATTGTAATTTTTGCGGACACTTATCATATTATTTATCATTTCTTCTAATGGATCGGTTTTTACCGGCCCACATAGACCATAGTAATCACCTGCAAAAATACAAGGATAGCCATCTTTTCTAAATAATATTAGTGCGTAGGCAATTTCTTTAAACCAATCTTCTACCCAAGATTCTAAGCCTTGGCCAGGTTGGCTGTCGTGGTTGTCTACAAAGGTTACAGCTTGCTCTGGGAAATCTTTTACGATTGTATTATCAAATATTTTTCTCATATCGTAATTGCCCATAGACTTGCTGGCTTCTTCCAAATGAAAATGTAAGGGCACATCAAATAAATCTACTTGGTAGGATGTGGATTCTAAATATTCTTCCATAGATTCTTTAGAGTATTGCCAAAATTCACCAAATAAATAGAAATTTTCAACGCCCTTTTCATCAATTATGTGGCAAGATAAGTCGTGGATGAATTCTTCTGATATGTGTTTTAGGGCATCGTATCGGAAGCCATCTACTTTTGTTTCATCAATAAACCAATCAGCCCATTTAAATAATTCTTCGCGTACTTCTGGGTGATTGTGGTCGATGTCATTGTTCATCAAATAATCAAAGTTGCCTTTTTCATTTGAAACATCATCATCCCAGTATTTGCCATCTCCAACTATCCTATAAACCGCAGATGTACCTGATAAATCATCATAGTCAACACCAGTAAAGTGATACCAGTGCCATTGCATTTCAGAATATTTGCCAGCTCGTCCTGGAAATGTAAAATGTGTCCAAGCTTCAATGTCATGGGCATCAGAAACATCTATTGTACGGTTGTTTTGATCGACCATAATCGCTTGGAATTTCTCTTTTTCATCTCCATTGCCCTTGTGATTTAAAACAACATCGGCATAGCATTTAATGCCTGCTTCATGGAGGGCATCTATTGCTTGGTGGAGCTCTTCTTTGGTGCCGTATTTGGTACGAATAGTTCCTTTTTGGTCAAACTCGCCCAAATCCCAAAGGTCATAGGCACCATAGCCAACATCCATATCTGATCCACCCTTTGTCATTGGTGGTAGCCAAAGATCATCTATACCATTTTCCTTTAATTTTTTTGCATTTTTTCTTAAATTTTTATAAAAACTGCCATCACCCCAAGTATCCCACTCGAAGGATTGCATCATGACTTCATTTGCCATAATTTTCCTATTTACAAATATCTATTGATTTGCTGGCACCTATTCTTGTTGCGCCATTTTCTACCATTTCAAGGGCTTGATCTTTTGTGTGGATGCCACCAGATGCCTTTACTCCAAGGTCTGGTCCTACAGTTTTTCTCATTAGGGCTATATCCGAAGCTTTTGCTCCGCCTGTTGAAAATCCTGTAGATGTTTTTACAAATTCTGCCCCAGCTTCTACTGATAGTTCACAAGCCTTTACGATTTCTTCTTCATTTAGTAAGCATGTTTCAATAATTACCTTTAAAACATTATCTCCACAAGCTTCTTTAACAGCTTTTATGTCTTCTAGAACATAGTCATAGTCGCCTTCTTTTAGGCGGCCAATTTCTATAACCATGTCAATTTCACTTGCCCCATCTTCGATAGCGCATTTGGTTTCATAGGCCTTTGCACGTGTAGACATTGCTCCTAATGGAAAACCTACCACTGTCGCAATGGTTACTTGGTCGTTATATTCTTTGATAAATTTTACAAAAGATGAATTGACACAAACACTAAAAAAATCGTGTTCTACTGCTTCATCTACAAGTTTTTTAATATCAGCTTTTGTTGCATCTGCCTTTAAATTTGTATGGTCAATTAGTCTATTTAATTGCATTTAATTCTCCTTATAAGAAATCATTGCTAGGGTTATATCATCTTGCTGCTCGCCCCAGGTGAATTCCTCGATGTCCTCGTAAACCTTTTTTAATTCCTTGTGCTTGTAGAAAGATTCTTCGAGTCTAGCTAATCCATATTCTTTTTTATCTTCATTAGTTGCTTCTATTGCCCCATCTGTAAAAAATAAAATTTTATCGTCATTTTTTAATTTTATATTTATTTCGTTGTAGACATCAGGCTCGATAATATTTGAAATCATCCTACCATTTCCATGCAAATATGCGCATTCGCTATTGTGATTTTTAAAAATCATAGGCGGGCAATTGTGACCAGCATTTGAATATGTTAAGGTGTTTTCTTTAAAGTCAAAAATACCTAGCCAAGCAGTAAAATATTGTGATGAATCCATTTCTAGTTCATAAAACCTCTTACGAAGTCTTAAAAGAGCCTCAGAGGGTGAAAAATCTGGATGCTTATCAAAAATCGAGAATACAGATACCTTGATAAACATAGTCAATATCGATGATTTGACCCCATGGCCCATAACATCAGCAATATAAAATGCATATTTGTCATCATCGATTTTTACAATATCATATAAATCACCAGAAACATTTGCACTTGGGATATAGATACCCGAAAGGTCGATATTTCCGTATATTTTATCCTTAGGCAAGATTGATGATTGGACTTTTCTAACAAATCTAATATCATCAAGCATAGACCTATTTGCATCAAAAAGCTCGATTTTCATCATCGTTTCGCGGGTAATATCACGGAACACCTCTACAATACCGGTATAAATGTCATCCATAAAAATAGGAGAAGCCTTGATACTATAATATCTGTCGGAGATTAATTTTTCCTCAACAACTGTTGTATCTCTGATAGCCTCATTTTCGGAAGATAAATTAAGGGGAAGATTTTCATTTAAATATATTTCTAATTCTTTAGACTTTTCTTTTGCCTCAGATAATGTTTGATTGATATAAATAGTCTCACCGCTAGGATCGACAATGCGAACCCAATCATCCATCGAGTTTAACACCGGAAAATAAGTTTTTCTTAGTTTATCTACAAGTGCTTTTTCCATAAATCCATCCCTTGTTGTTTATTAATTTAAACTTTCTTTCTTATAACTATATCATTTTATTATTTAATTGGCAAATAAATTTAAAAGTAATGAATATTGAAATTTAAACGTTTATTGACAATATATTCTAATTTAGGAAACAAAAAAAGATAAGGGACTTCCCTTATCTTTTAAATTTAAACATTTATTTAAACTCAAATCTATTTGAATTATCTAGTTCTGCTCCATTTACATATTTTTCATCTATTCCAAAGAAATATGTTAGAACAAATCCACCGATATATCCAGCAATAAGACCTGCTACATATCCTAACCATCTACCTTCATAAATGAGTGGAATTAAGGCTATACCTGAAGGTCCAATCGCTGTCGCACCAATACTGCCAAATAAACCAACTACCGCACCACCTATACCTCCACCTAAACAAGCTGTAATAAAGGCTTTACCCATTGGCAGTGTAAGGGCATAAATAAGTGGTTCTCCAATTCCCAAAAATCCAACTGGAAGTCCACCCTTGGCAATAGTTGTAATTTGTTTATTCTTTCTACATTTCATAAGTACTGCAAGTGCTGCCCCTACTTGTCCTGCCCCAGCCATAGCTAGTATTGGTAAAAGGTATGTTGCACCTTGTTGTTCAATCATTGCAACATGGATTGGGGTTAAAATTTGGTGAAGTCCAAGCATTACCATTGGTAAGAATAACGCTCCTAATATAAATCCAGAAACTGCTCCACCCATGTTAATTACTGTGTTTATGAAACCAATTAAAGCATTTGAAACAAGTCCTGCAAATGGCATAATGATAAACATTGTTAAAAGTCCAACAGCTAGTAATGAAAGCATTGGAACTAAAATGATATCTAAGGAATCTGGAATTGCTTTGTGAAGAGCATTCTCAATTTTTGCTAATAGATAAACTGAAAGCAATACTCCTATTACCCCACCCTGGCCTGCTGCAAGTGGTGTGCCTAGGAATATGTTATTGATAGGCATATCAGGATTCATACCTGCAAGATAAACCATACCCCCGACAACTCCACCAAGTCCTTCATTAGCACCAAATACCTTGGCTGCGTTAATACCTATAAAAATATTTAAATAAGTATAAAGTCCGCTTTTCATGATATTTAGCACTTGTATAAGGGTTGTTACATTATCTCCGCTAATACTTCCTGCTGTTAGCATATTTGATAAAACTGAAGCAATACCACCGATTAATCCCGCTCCAACAAATGCTGGAATAAGTGGTACGAAGATTGATGCAATGGCTGCTGTAAATTTCTTAAATCCACTTTGTTTTTGATTTGCCTTATAAGCTTGTTTATTTTCTTTTGTCCTTCTAGCTAAATTTTCCCTATCTGTTTCATGTGATTGATATGATTTGTTTTCACTTTCTTCTAGTTCTTCAGATAACTTTGTGTTTGATAGATTAGCCATCAATTTTGCAACTTTTTCGCTTTTTCCCGGGCCTAAGACAACTTGGATTTGATCTCCTTCAACAACTCCCATTACTCCTTCGTGAGTCTTAATATTCTCATAGTTTACCTTACTATCATCTCTTACTTTTACTCTAACCCTTGTCATGCAATTGATAACTTCTTTTATGTTGCTGCCGCCTCCAAAGTCATCAATTAATAATTTTGCTAAATTATTGTTATCCATTTATAAATCCTCTCTTATAAATCCTTTGTTTCTATCTAAAATTTCCCTAGCTTTTTTACTATCCACATCTTTTGTTGCCATGATTATAGCAAGTTTTACGTTGTTATCAGCTTCATTTAATAATTTTGTTGATTTTTCATAATCGCAGCCACTTACTTGGCTAATAATTTTACTTGCCCTATCTACTAATTTTTCGTTTATTGGTTTTACATCTACCATTAGATTATCATAAACTTTGCCAATCTTTATCATAGAAGTTGTTGTAATCATATTTAAAACCATTTTTGTTGCAGTCCCTGCTTTCATACGAGTTGAACCAGTTAAAACTTCTGCCCCAGTTTCAATTTCTATAGGAAAATCAACATGTTTAGAAATAATTGCTTTTTTATTGCAGGCTATAGATCCTGTTTTGGCTCCTAATTCCTTGGCGTATTCTACAGCCCCTATAGAATATGGAGTTCTACCACTTGCTGCAATACCAATCACAAAATCATTTGATGTAAGATTCTCTTTTTGCAAATCAATCTTTGCTGCATCTTTAGAATCTTCTGCATTTTCTATCGGGTGTCTTAAGGCATCATCACCACCTGCAATAAGTCCTGTGACCATTTTGGGGTCGACTGAAAAAGTTGGTACAGTTTCTGATGCATCTAGAACTCCAAGCCTACCACTAGTTCCTGCTCCCAAATAAAATAATCTACCTCCATTATTAAAGGTTTTTATTAGCTCATTTGTAAGTGCTTCAATTTGGTCTATAGATTCATATACTTTTTTTGCAATATTTTCATCTTCCTCATTTATAATTTCCAATATTTCTCGGCTTGATTTTAAATCCAAATCATGGGATCTGGGATTTCTATCTTCTGTCGAACTCAATCAAATCTCCTCCTTTTACATAATTCAATATTTCTTGGTAATTTGTGTCAACTTTTCCTATAACATTTCTCTTATTATCTTCTCCCAAGTCTTTTTTTATAATCTCAATTTCTCCAGCATAACGCCCAGAATTATTATTTAAGATTACTATATCCCCACGATTAATTTTTTGGGGATTTGATGGAGGAATGTCCATTTTTACTCTTTGATTTCTTATCAAATAATCGCTAATATCTGGTCTTACTTTTATATTTTTTAAATCTTTATAAGACTCTTCAATGCTTGATGGTAGGCTGATAATTTTATCATTTGTATATTTTTTGATATAATTCATCTCTCTTTGACTAAGATCCTCAGCAAGGAAAATTAGATCCATTTGATATTTGCGATTTAATTTTACAAAACTTTGATAAGGTTTTTTATATCGGTCATCCTCAAGTGTCGGTAGACCCTTAAAGACTGGTCCACGCAGTCTTTCATCACCTGGGACAAAAGCTCCTAGCTTAAGACCATAAGATTTTAGCATATGGTTTTGCTTTTTAAAAAATTCTTCACCTATACCGCTATATTCCAAGGGATAAAAATTGTGAATTGCAGCTATATTTTCCATGTAGCAACCAGATTTACTTAGTTTATCTAATAAATCTTTGCCAACTGTTGATGCATTTATTGCAAGTTCAGTTTCCTTTGATAGTTTACTTATTTCATTTATAGCAAACCCAAAATCTAACCTTAAAATAAGATCCATTTTTTGAATTTCTGGGTGATTTTTTAAGGTTTTATTATTGATATCCACACAAATTTTGATATTATTTTTCCTACAAAGCTCATAAAGCTTTATAAATTCTTCAAATATTCCATCATCCGCTGGATAATGCAGGGATGTAAAAACTATATCAAAATCTTTATTATCTAAGACTTGTTTTTTAATATTAGTATTTTTTTCAAAATAAACGGAAAATCCTAACATTATTTATCCTTTAATTTGCTTGTAAGTTCTTTAGAAACTTTTATATTTTCTTTAGTGGCATCCATGTTTTGGGCAAGGTAGCCGTAATAGAGAATATCAGTTAAGATTTGAGATGAAATTCTTGAAGAAATAGCAGCAAAGCGCATTTCTTTTTCAATCTCAGGTAATAGTAAAATGAAATCAGAAACTTTTCCCAAAGCATTATTATAAGATTTTGTTATAGCCACTACAGGCGCACCAATTTCTTTTGCATACTCGCTTGCTAAAATCACTTCTTTTGTAATGCCTGAATAGCTAATACATAGTAAAATATCATTTTTCTTGATATTTGTTAAAATCGAAAGGTTTGTGTGGGGATCTTGGTGATAAAAAGATAGCTTGCCTGTTCTTTGTAGTTTAAATAAAAAATCTTCGCAAACCAATCCTGAGCTACCCACACCCGCAAGATATATTGCGTCAGAATCAATAATTAGTTTAATAATTTTCTTGATATTTTCTTCATCTAGTAAAGCGTAGGTTTTGTCGGTGGTAGTTAATACATTATTTTTACTTTTGGCAAGTATTTTTGCAATATCATCACCTTTTTCAATAACCTCATCTTTTATAAAATCATTTTCATCTTCAAAAGACTTAGCAATATCGATTTTTAAATCCACATAGCCCTTATATCCAATTTTCTTAACAAAGCGTACAACAGCAGATTGGGATGTTTCAATTATCTCCGCTAGCTGAGAAGAATTAGACTCCAAAATAAGTTGAGGATTATCAATTATATATTGAGCTATCTTTTGATCTGCTGGAGTGAATTCTTCCTTCATTTGTTTTATTTTTATCAAATAATCCATCATAACCTCAATAGTGAAAAGCTTTTCTCAATGTGATTATAGCATCTCTGAATATTTGTTTCAAGAAATAGGTTGCATAATTGAATATTTATTTTAAATAACTAATTATTTCTTTTAAATCTTTAGCTTCAAATTCGGCATCAAAATCTTTTTCAAAACTTGTATCATGGATAATGAAGTAATCTATACCACTTGCTTTGGCTGCCAAGTATCCGTTGTGGGAATCTTCTAAAATGAGGGCTTCGTTTTTATCAAAACCAGATTGATCTAAAGCTTGTAAGAAAATATCTGGATTCGGTTTTCCATTTTCTATCTCATGTCCTGATACAAGGTAGCTAAAATAATGGTCTACTTTTTGATTTTTTAGTAGATATTCAATTTTTTCTCTGGAGCTTGAGGATGCAACTACAGCCATTATATTATTTGCTTTTAAAAAGTCTAAAAGCTCTATAAGCCCTTCTTTTTTTAAATCATCAGTAAGGTTTTTTAAATATTCTGACCTATAATCTTCTAATTTTTTACGCAATTCACTTGCTTTGGTTGCACTTCCTAATTCTTTAGATATGATTTCTTTTATAGCTGGACCATTTAGGCCTGCTAATTTTTTTCTTTTTTCAAGATTATAGGTAAAATTATATTCATCTGTAAAGCTAAACCACGAATCATAATAAAATTTTTCTGTATCAAAGATTAGGCCATCCATATCAAATATCACTAGTTTGTATTTCATTTTTACTCCTTATATAAACAATGTACCCAAAAATGGACACAAAAAAAGCACCTCTTTAAAGATGCTTAAGTTTTAAATTGTAAATATTTGCATTTTAAAACGTGCCAATAGGCTTTGTTTTTGTTTAATTTTTTTATTAAACTAATTCAAGTATAGCTCTTTCTGAGCCGTCGCCTCTTCTTGGTCCCATTTTTAGTACTCTTGTGTAACCACCGTTACGTTCTTCATATTCTGGTGCTATTTCATCAAATAATTTTTGAACTGTAGATGGTTTGTAAATGTAGCTAGCTGCTTGTCTTCTTGCATGAAGTGAGCCATCTTTGCCAAGAGTGATCATTTTTTCAGCCATTTTTTGTGTTTCTTTAGCTCTTGTAACTGTAGTTTCGATTCTACCGTTTTCGAATAAAGAAGTCACTTGGTTTCTAAGCATGGCATTTCTATGGTCAGTTCTTCTGCCAAGTTTTCTTTTATTAGCCATTTTTACCTCCTATTCATCTTTAAGACTTAGTCCCATTTCATGAACCTTGTCTTTTACTTCTTCTAGTGATTTTTTACCAAAGTTTTTAATTGTTTTTAGTTCTGCTTCAGATTTTTCTACTATATCACTAACTGTATCAAATCCTGCTCTTTTTAGGCAGTTGAATGAACGTAGGGATAGGTCCATTTCTTCGATAGTTTTTTCTAGTTGTTGGTCTGTGTTATCTACAACAACTTCTTCTGCTTGCTCTTCTTTAACTTCTTCTTCTACGAATGACACATTTGGAAGGTCTCTAAAGTATTTAAAGTCGTTAATGATGATATTTGCTCCTTCAGAAAGAGCTTCTTGTGGTGATATAGTTCCATTTGTCCACACTTCTATGATTAGTTTATCATAGTCAGTAGCTTCTCCTACTCTAGTATTTTCTACATAGTAGTTTACTTTTTCTACTGGTGTAAATGATGAATCTATTGCAATAGTTCCTATTGGATCTGATTCAGATTTGTTTTGGTCTGATAATTGGTATCCCTTGCCGTCTGTAACTTCAAGTGAGATAAATAGATTTGCCTTATCATTTACTGTTGCAATGTAGTGATCTGGGTTTGCAATTTCAATAGAGCTATCTTTGCTAATATCTTTTGCTGTTACAATTTTTGGTCCTTGGATATCTAAAAATAGGGTTACATCTTCTTCAACGATTTTTTTGATATCAAGGCCTTTTATATTTAAAATTATTTCAGGAACGTCTTCTACTACTCCATCAATAGTGGAAAATTCATGAAGGACTCCTTCAATTAGAATTTTTGAGACGCT